>JAFZNE010000120.1 GCA_017553035.1 Lachnospiraceae bacterium | reverse complement strand
GCCTCATATTCGTCCTCAAATACCTTCAGCCTGTCGATCTCCGCCTGCAGTTCAAGTATCTTCTTGGCATATTCGCCGTTGGTATCCTCAAGTCTGTCCATTTCCTTCTCGAGATCCTTGATATACTCCACGGCTTCTTCAATGCTCTTGTAAGGATAGTCGTCAAAGAAATGGGCATATTCGTCCTCTCCCTGATATCCCGGAAGGATCATCTTCAGTCCGGGAACATCCTTGATAAGAGGGGTAAGTGCCGTTCCGACACCGCCTACGTCCATTTTGATGAGCAGCGCAAAAATAGCGAGCCATACGACAACTATCAGGATAATGATGAGGGTCGTTCCGAGTGCTGAACCGAATCCACCGCTCTTCTCGCCGTTTTCGGGAGCCGCATCCATGTTTTTATCTTTCTTCTTTGCCATTATTCAGAATATCCTCCAACTTCGTCCTTCGCCGCCGCTGTATATCTGTAGCTTACCAGCTCGTCTACGAGCTTGCGTTCCTCGGCATCGGTCTCTTTCATATACTCTTCGAATTTCTTTTCACGGAGTTTCTCGATCGTTTTTCTCTCCTGGACCACGCGGTTCAGCTTGATCCTTGCCGATTCCAGCTGTCTTTCCGCACGTTTGACCGCGGTATCCTGGACGCGGATGCGTTCATTCATAACGTTGACCGCGCTTTTAAGGCGGTTAACTTCCAGAACATCGAGCCTTCCGGTCATGGTGCCTTTCAGTTCTTCTTCGTAACCGCTCCGCTGCCGGACCAGAGTCTCTTTCTTCTCTTCTTCGGCCGTCAGTTTTGCTCGGGCCACACCGAAATCGACACGGGCCTGGCCTTCAAGTTTCTCCTTGATATCAAGAACTCCCTGCAGTTCAAAGGCAAACTTCTTCAAATCTCAATCCTCCGTGATACAGTTACCTTACACAGGATCCTCATCTGCAAAAATACTTTTCAGTTCATTCAGGGTATCTTCAAAATCATATTTCTCATCGGTTTCCTGCATCAGAAAACCGTTGACCGCATCGATCTTCTCTATCGCATAATCGATATTCTTGTTGGCGCCCGCCTTGTAAGCTCCGATATTGATAAGGTCTTCCGATTCGCTGTAGGTTGCCATTATCATTTTCAGTTTCGATGCGAGCTTCTTCTGTTCCCTGCTTACGATCGAACTCATACAACGTGAGATGCTCTGCAGGATGTCGATCGCGGGATAATGCCCCTTCGCGCCGAGTGCACGTGAGAGGATTATATGTCCGTCAAGAACGCCTCGCGCAGTATCGGTGATGGGTTCATTGAAATCATCACCGTCAACAAGTACGGTATACAGGCCGGTGATCGAGCCCTTGTCCGATTTGCCCGCACGTTCGAGCAGTTTGGGCATTTCGGAATATACGCTCGGCGGATAGCCACGTGATACGGGAGGTTCGCCTGCCGCAAGTCCTATTTCACGCTGAGCCATCGAAAAACGGGTCAGCGAGTCCATCATGAGCAGTACATCCTTACCTTCGTCCCTAAAATACTCAGCTATCGCGGTAGCGGTCTTGGCTGCTTTTTTACGTGTAAGGGCTGGTTTGTCCGAAGTTGCGATCACAACCACTGAACGCTGCATACCTTCTTCTCCGAGGTCACGCTCGATGAATTCCCTTACCTCACGACCACGCTCTCCGATAAGCGCGATAACATTGATATCGGCTTTGGTGTTACGGGCAAGCATACCCAGCAAAGTTGATTTACCAACGCCGGAGCCCGCAAATATTCCGATACGCTGGCCTTTTCCGATCGTGAGCAGTCCGTCTATGGCCTTCACTCCGAGGGTCAGAGGTTCGTCTATTACTTCCCTGGTCAGCGGATCGGGAGGCGGTGCTTCCGAAGGATAGGTCTGGACCGTTCTCAGTTCCGAGCCGTCCATCGGCTCCCCGAGTCCGTCGAGTTTCATGCCGAGAAGCTTATTTCCGACCTTAACACTGAACTTGGCTCCGGTATTTTCCACAGTACTTCCGACGCCTATTCCCGATACATCATCGTAAGGCATAAGTATTACATGGTCTTCCTTGAACCCGATTACTTCGCACAGTACGCTTACCTTGTGATCCTTTGAAGTAACCCTGCACATGTCTTCAAGAACAACATCGGGACCCTGTGATTCCACGGTAAGCCCGACTACCCTTGTAACACGGCCGAGCTCTTTTTTATATGATTTACTCAATAATGCACTGTATTTATCAAGATCGATCATAGATCATCATTCCTTCTCCGCCAGAAGCCTGATATCTTCGATCAGGCTCTTGAGCTGTTCGTCAAGGCTGCAGTCATAAATGCGCGATTCGGTCTCGATCATGCATTGCGACTTGCTCAGCAGTTTGTCGGCAACTATCTCCAGGGTAGAATCATCACTGATATAACCCTTCATAGTCTCTTTTGAATATGCGACTATCGGATAATCCTCCTCCGATACTCTTATGATGAAATTCTCGGTTCCCTTCTGTCCCTTGAACGCATCATCGATCAGGTGCAGGATGATCTCCTGCTTGTCCTCGTTGTAAATGCCCGTCAGCTTTTCGACATATTTTACAACCAATTCGACAAAAGCAGGCTCCATCTCTTCCACCTGCTTTTCATACTCTGTTCTGTATTTTTCCTTCTCAGCTTCAGCTTCGGCTCTGGCCGCGGCTATCTGCTCCTCGGCTTCCGCCCGGGCTTGCTCGTTACCTTCATTGTAGCCGTTTACCCTGGCTTCTTCTTTCAATTCTTCAGCCTCCGCTTCAGCCTGCGATCTTGCTTCGGCAAGAATGTTTTCAGCCTCCGTGCGTGCATCGGCAAGTATCTCCTCGAGTTCTTCGTGAGCTTTCTGGATATTGCTTTCCACATCGGCAAGCTCGGCACGTTTTTCGGATAGACGTGCCTCGAGAGATGCCGCCTGGCTCTCAAAAGTTTCCTCGTCAAGGACCTGTGTGATCTCCTCCCCGAACAGTCCGGGTTTGAATTCAACGTCCTCCGGGGTTATGACCTTCTCTTCCTCGAGTTTTTTTGACACCTCATCAAAACTGATCTGCTGATGATTGGCTATATTGTTATTGTAATAATCATTTGCGAATTTCTCGGCATACTCGTCCGCGCGGGCGTTCATGTCGAGATTCCTGACATCGCCGCTGTAATTGATCGCACGTGCTTTGATAACATTAGACAACTATTTCGTCACCTCCGCCTCTCGAAATAACGATCTCGCCCGTATCCTCGAGCTTACGTATGATATTAACGATCTTCTGCTGAGCCTCTTCAACATCCTTCATACGAACAGGTCCCATGAATTCCATATCTTCCTTGATCATGCTGACAAGACGTGAGGACATATTCTTGAAGATGGTCTCCTGAACCTCTTCGTTGGCACTCTTGAGAGCGATGGCAAGTTCGGAATTCTCAACTTCACGAAGAACACGCTGGATAGATCTGTCATCAAGCAGCAGGATATCTTCGAATACGAACATCTTCTTACGGATCTCATCCGCAAGCTCGGGCTCTTCGATCTCGAGTGTTTCAAGAATATGCTTCTCTGTAGCACGATCAACAGTATTAAGTATTTCAACAACGGCATCGACACCACCGGCGATGGTGAAGTCCTGATTGGCAAGGCTGGCAAGCTTCTTCTCGAGGATCCTTTCAACTTCCTGGATGATCTCGGGTGAAGTTCTGTCCATCATCGCGATACGCTTGGCAACATCGGCCTGTTTGTCGGGAGGCAGGGCTCCGATGATCTGGGCTGACTGGCTCGCGCTCAGGTAGCTCAGGATAAGGGCGATCGTCTGAGGATGCTCGTCCTGAATGAAGTTGAGCAGCTGTGAAGGATCGACCTTACGCACAAATTCGAAAGGACGTACCTGCAGTGATGCGGTAAGTCTTCCGATAACGTCCATTGCGTGGTCTGTTCCGAGAGCTTTCTCGAGCAGTTCCTTGGCATATCCGATACCGCCTTCGGCAATATACTGCTGCGCAAGGCACAACGCGTAAAAATCGTCTATTACCGCATCTTTGGTCGCCTGATCGACGCTTTTTGTATTGGCGATCTCAAGAGTCAGACTCTCGATCTCCTCTTCCTTAAGATGCGCAAATAATTTCGAAGAACGCTCCGGGCCGAGTGCTATCATAAGTATAGCCGATTTCTGCAGTCCGTTATAATCAGCAAGCAGGTTGCTTGCCTGAGGATTCGCCTGAGGTGATCCGGCTGCTGCCATTTTATTAACCTCCTGTCACGAAACAATACTTATTCCCAACCGTCGTCGTTCAGCCAGTTACGCAGCAGGGCGGCGACGGATTCCGGATTTTCGTCGATATATTTTTCGATAAGCCTTCTGGTCTCGGATTTCTCGCCGAATTCGATATCTTCAAGGCTCTGGTTTTCTTTGGTGGTTGCAAGAAGTCTCTCAACCGAAAGCTCGGGCTCCGTCTCGATGATCTCTTCGGGTTTCATTGCCCTGAATACCACGAAGAGCAGCAGGCCTATGATAAGAACTGCAAGCAGGATCTCAAACAGAAGCGAGAGATTTCTCTCGGTCTCGGTCCTTGCGATGAAGTTGGGCTGGTCGTAAGCCAGTACCGAAATATTGGCTATCGGGATACCGCTGGCATCCGAGAATAATTTGAAATACTCTTCCGGTACTTCGAGCGCCGTCCTGTCCTTATGAGTTGCAACATATTCGTCAAATGTTGTTCCTTCAAGCAGTCCGGCAGCCTCAAGTTCATCTTCGGTCCTTACGGTCACACGAAGAAGGACTACCGCAAGCGAAGAATTGTCGCTGTCGATAACACCCCAGTCCTTGACGGTCTCGGTAACTCTTTCGCTCGGTTTATACTTGATCCTGAGCTCATCGTACGATCCGCCGCCTGTCTGGCCGGTCTGGATATAATAATCTGTTTCGTCATTGGAATCGGTACCGGGGATATCACCGGTTGTTCCATTATTTTCGGAAGAAATCTTCAGATATTCGTCGTAAAGACCCTGTTCAAGACCTTCGCCCGCAAGATATTCGGTAAATATTACGGATGTCTGGTCGCAGTTGATCTTCAGATTGGCCACGATCTCCGCATCATAGAAACCGTTCTTGATGGCAAGTTCCTGCATCTTGTCGCTGTACCACTCGGTAACATGCTGTTTGTATGCAAGGGTCTTGTCACGCATTTCCTCTTCCAGTTCGGCTTCGGTCTTCTCGCCGCCGTACAGAAGGTTAGTATACTGGTCGATGACCTTGACTTTATTGGTATCCTCGTTGCCTATCGCATACGCTACGAGGGTGGCAACCGCTTCGGGGGTCTTCTTGTAGTCAAATGCTTCATTGACCGTAAGAAGAACGCTGCAGCTTGTATCGTTCTTTTTCTGAAGTATGCCGTTACCGGTATCTGCGGGATAATAATATACAGCAGCCTCATCAATACCCTTCATGGTCTTGATGCCTTTGATCAGATTGGACTGCATGTACAGGTTGGCTTTGAGCTTCTTGTCCGAGCTGGTGGTGCTCAGGTCATTGTCAAGCAGCTGCTGCAATGTCAGCAGGCTGACATCCGAAAGCGCCTCACTTCCGGCTACCGCAAGTCCGGCTTCGGTCTTCTTCGTGATATCGACTTCGACCGTAACAAGATCGTCCTTGATCCTGTTGGCAATACCGTTATCGCTCAGAACGTCCATTACGGAACGCGCGGTCTCGGTATTCTCGTAAGTCGCAAAATCATCATATGTAACACGATTCAGCAGAACGATCAGGATAACCAATGTGATGATAACTGCCGAAACCGAACTGACCAGAATGACCTTCTGGCGTTTCGTCAGTTTCTTCCACATCTCGATGATCCGCTTGGGAATCTGTCTTATTCTTTCGAGCATTAGTCAAACCTCCGCAAATAAACAAACGGTCAAGATTAGAACTGAAGCTGCATTATCTCTTTATATGCGTCCATTACCGCATTGCGGACCGCAACCGTATACTGCAGCGATACATTTGCCTTCATCTGTGCAACCTGCAATTCATGTGTGCTGTTCGTCACGCCCATTGCATAGGCAAGTTCGGCTTCTGCTGCCTGATTCGAATAATCATTGGTCTCACGCAGCATATCCATCGCGGAAGTAAGAAGCGAATCAAAAGATGCTCCCTGCTCTTCTTCCGGCCTGTCCACAAGAATGGAATTCGAAAAACCGGTCAGGGTCTTCAGCTTTGTGGGATTGGCAAGCGTCTGGGCGCTGCTCAGGGGCGAAACGCCTATCAGACCCGGTAATTTCATCAGATCACTGGCAGTTGTATTCATACACAAACCTCCAAAATCAGCCGGCCGGACTCAATCAACTTATATCCGGCTCAACAAAACTTCATCTGTCCGACTTAAGACTATATTACTGTCCAAGTTCCAGGCCTTTGAGCAGCATGTTCTTCGTAGCGTTAAATGCGGTAACATTTGCTTCGTAAGAACGCGTTGCATCTATAAGGTTGGTCATTTCGGTAACCGTATTGACATTGGGGAGAGAAACATAGCCGTCTTCGTTGGCATCCGGATGTGACGGATCGTAAACCAGCTTCATGGATGTAACATGGTCTTCAACGATCGCAGTAACCTTGACGCCCTGGCCGTTAAGCTGGGTCGCTCTCTTCATGCCGTGCTGCTGCAGGGCATACTCGAAAGCATTATTGCCTTTCTCGGCAAATACAACGGTCTTACGTCTGTAAGGCTTGCCATTCTGGTCACGTGTCGTATTGACATTAGCTATATTCTGCGAGATCGTATCCATTCGCAGAGACTGGGCGGTCAGACCGCTCGCGCTGATATTCAGACTGTTAAATAATCCTGCACCCATTTTTTACCTCCTTTTTACCAAACAGCCGAAATCCGGCGTATCGATTCATGCGCCGGTCTTTCAGCTTCTGTTAAGAACCGATTTGATACGGCTGAATTCCTGCGACATCGAATCAAGAAGCGTATAATACTTGATCTGATTCTGCGCAAGATTCGCGTTCTCGGTATTTATATCCACGTTATTCTCGTCATAACGATAGCTCAGCTCGCTCTGATCGGTATAAATGGTGGTCTGAAGCTTGCTCAGGTCAACATTGGCGATCCTCTTGTTCAGGTCGCCTCCCCCGTAATAATCCTTCATGACCTCTTTCTTGAGATAATCCTCAAAAAAGATATCCTTGCGCTTATATCCGGGAGTATCGTTATTGGCGATATTGTTGGCAATTACCGCATTACGCGTCCAGCTTGCGTCAGCCGCCTTATTGAGAACATTAATATAGTTAAATGCATTTGAACCTATCATCAATTACCCTCCGAAAATGTTAAATCCATAATCATACATAATAATTATATCCTAAATAAATAAAAACACAAGATATATTTGCTATTTTTTCAAAAAACACAACTTCTTGTACTTTAAGTTTCCGAATGTTTTTAAATAACAGGTCCCAAATAAACACAAAAAGGGATTCTGTTTGCACAAAATCCCTTTGTTACAGCCAATCCTTTGTTATACGATATAATCAGCCATAATCAATCGATCTTCTCCAGCTCTTCGAACACGACATCGTTCAGTACCTTGATATAGGTTCCTTTCATGCCCGACGAACGGGATTCGATAACGCCCGCGCTCTCGAATTTACGAAGGGCGTTAACGATCACGGAACGGGTGATCCCCACCCTGTCCGCGATCTTGCTGGCAACAAGTATGCCCTCATTGCCGTCAAGTTCTTCGAAAATATGTCTTATGGCTTCAAGTTCGGAGAAGGAAAGAGTACTGATCGCCGATTTAACTATCGCTACCTTGCGGTTCTCTTCGGCATTCTCTTCATTGACCGAACGCATCATTTCAAGTCCGACTACGGTTGTCCCGTATTCGCTCAGGATTATGTCATCGATCGTAAACTGACGTCCTTCCCTGTACTGGAACAGGGTTCCGAGACGCTCGCCCGCGATATCGATGGGCGTGATGATCGCGACATAATTGCCTATTCCCTCGGATTCGAATCCGAGAGTCTGCAGATTAACATTCTCCTTGGTAGAAAGGATGTTGAGCAGACGTTCGTTAAGGTCATCATCAATATGTCCGCCGACAGAATCCCTGATCAGTTCCCTGATAGGCGCAAAATCAGAGCGGTTCCTGATTCCCAGGACCTTGCCCTTGCGGCTTATCACAAGAATATTCGATTCAAGAATATCGCTCAGTACGAGACATATATCGTTAAAAACTACCTTATGCGAGTTGTTGTTGTGCAGAAGTTTATTGATCTTCCGCGTCTTGTCAAGCAGCTGAACACTCATTATATTTCCCCCAAAACATTCAAATTCTCAAATATACCCCAAAATTTGAGCTTGTGTGCATTATATCACAAATAATCTGATATTTCAAGGAAAATGTGACAATTTATAAAATTGTAGTTACTATTCACAATAATGCTATTCGAAAATACTTCTGAAAGCTTGCTTTCATGAAGTATTTTCAAATAGCATTTACTGCGAAGCAGTAACCCGCCCCCCGCTATATGAGCAAGCAGCCTGCGTAGCGGGCGGCTTGCGAATATGGGCGGTGGGTTGTGAATAGTAATAAATTTCAGATACAATTTACTCCGCCGGCTTCTGCCATGAAACAAAATCACAGTCCGGATGGTTCGAGCAGCCGTAGAACCTTCTGCCCTTCTTGGTCTTCATGATCAGCACATCGCCGGTCTTGCACTTCGGACATTTCTGCCCTGTCTTCTCAAGCAGCGGCTTCGTGTTACGGCACTCGGGGAATCCCGGACAAGCCAGGAATTTTCCGTGCGGGCCGTATTTAATGACCATATTCCTTCCGCAATTCTCACATATAATATCGGTCACTTCGTCCCGGATCTTAACCTTTTCGAGATCTTTATTTGCAGCCTCGACTGCTTTCTCAAGATCGGGGTAGAAGTTCCTGATCACAATTTTCCACTGAATATCGCCTTCTTCGATCCCATCGAGGAGATTCTCCATGGTCGCGGTGAAATTCACGTCCACGATCTCGGGGAACGCATCGCACATGATGCCGTTAACCGCCTCGCCGAGTTCGGTCATATACAGATTCTTGTTTTCCTTGGCCACATAATGCCTTGAAACAATTGTCGAAATAGTCGGAGCATAAGTACTCGGCCTGCCGATACCCATCTCTTCCAGAGCTTTTACGAGCGATCCCTCGTTAAAATGCGCCGGAGGCTGTGTAAAATGCTGCTCGCTCTTGATATCATCGCATTTCAGTGCGGTCTTTTCGGTGATCCATCCGAGATCCTTGTTATTCTGGGATCCCTGTCCGTTCTCCCCTTCCGGGGATTCCTCCTCTGTCTTATAGACAGAAAGGAAACCATCAAACTTGAGCTTCGAAGAGCTTGAAGAGAAACAATATCCCGCGGCGTCGAGCTTCACGGAGATCGTATCATAAACCGCCTGTTCCATCCGGCTTGCGACAAAACGCTGCCAGATAAGCTTGTAGAGCCTCAGCTGGTCTCTCGAGAGCGACTCCTTAAGCTGCGCGGGATCAATATCAACATACGAAGGCCTGATGGCTTCGTGTGCATCCTGGATCTTCTTGTTGCTGTTCTTAACTACGGTCGGTGCACCTTCATATTTTTTACCGTATTTTTCGGAAATATAGGTACGTACCGCTGTGTCGGCCTCCTGTGAAATACGTGTCGAATCGGTTCTTAGATAAGTGATCAGACCGATGGTTCCATGACCTTCAACATCGACGCCTTCGTACAGCTGCTGTGCCACCTGCATTGTCTTCGCAGGTGAAAATCCGAGCTGTTTGGAAGCTTCCTGCTGAAGCGTTGATGTCGTAAACGGAAGCGGCGCCTTGCGTCTGCGTTCGCCGTTCCTGATGTCTGAAATGGTAAACGAAGCATTCTTTATAGCTTTATAAACCTTATCGACGTCATCCTTGCTTCTCAGCGAAAACTTTGTATCATCCTTCGCTCCGGTCTTTCCGGTCAGTCTTGCCGTAAATTTCTCCGAAGCCTTTTTTCCTGACAGTTCGGCATCGATATACCAGTACTCTTCGGGAACGAATGCGTTGATCTCATTCTCACGGTCTGCGATTATCTTGAGCGCAACCGACTGTACCCTTCCTGCGGAAAGTCCCGATTTAACCTTGGCCCACAGCACCGGACTGATCTGGTAGCCCACAAGGCGGTCAAGCACACGTCTTGCCTGCTGTGCATCCACCAGTTCCATATCTATGTCACGCGCCTGTTTCATAGCGTTCTGGATCGCATTTTTCGTGATCTCGTTAAATGTAACGCGCCTGAACTTCCCGGGTTCAAGCTTCAGCAGCTGGGCCAGATGCCACGAAATGGCCTCTCCCTCGCGGTCAGGGTCCGTTGCGAGATAGACCATGTCTGCCTTTTTAACTGCTTTCTTCAGATCGGCGATCAGGTCGCCCTTGCCTCTGATCGTAATATATTTCGGTTCAAAATCATGCTCAACGTCAACGCCCATATTGCTCTTGGGCAGGTCTCTTACATGTCCGTTCGAAGCGATAACGTCATAACCGTTCCCCAGAAACTTCTTGATAGTCTTCGCCTTCGCGGGTGATTCCACTATGAGTAGATTATGTTTCATAAGTCCTCCGCATCGTCATTTACGACAATAAAACATAGTACTGTTTACACATGCAAAAAAGCATACTATTTTTTATTTTCATTTGCAAGATATTTTTTTCCGAATCGAAATAAGTTCGAAAAAAGGATAAAAAAAGGAAGGCCTTTTCAGCCTTCCTTTCTGCTGTCGTTCAGAGCTTTCTGCTCGGTATAAACTCTTTTGGCATAAACCAGTGAGATGGCCACCGCTCCTCCCAAGAGCACAAACAGCGATATGGCACCCGCAACCTGCCCGACCAAAAGAGTAATTATAAGTATCAGGATCCCGGCGATGACCAGAACCTTTCCAGCGAACCGGTTGCTCCTTTCCCAGGTAATATCATTGTACATGCTCCATGAACACCTGAGGCCTATCATGCCGTTCCTTTTTGTCCTCGGCATATAATTTCCCGCAACGATCAGGAGTATTGCAACCGAAATATAAGTGATCTTTGAAATGATCGAACTGCCTACCACTTCACCCGAAATATCCTTCGACGCGGCATACAGGAACGCACACTGCATCGCCGCAAAACCTGCGGTCACGACGATCGTGGTTATTGCCAGGACCTTTGCATTCGCGATATTGGCATTCTTTTCTTTTTCATTATCTGCCGTTTCCGCCTGCTTTTCCTTGGACCTGATCATCAGAGCGAAGGCCAGGGTAAATCCGATTATTACCGCCGGGAGCAGATAGCTCACATATTTAGAGCCGTAGCCGTCAACCTTCCAGCTGCTGTTATAATGCGTCGGTATGGTATCGGGCAGCCCCGGAACTATAAATGCCGTGATCGCAAACGGCAGAAATGCTACTATCCACATAATTCTTTTCAATGCTTTCATAAAGTCCTCCTTTCAGACTTCATAAATAAAGTAAAATACTGTTGAGGCGTCTTCGGCAGACACCGTTCAATCGCCTCCGAGCCCCCTCACCCACAGTATGATATCCTGCAATACCGTGGTATTCAGTTCATAATAAATAAAGTTTCCGCTCCTGTATTCACTCACCAGCTCCGCTTCCTTGAGCAGCCTCAGGTGATACGAAAGCGCCGCCGGAGTGATATCAAGCTTTTCAGCGATCTCACCGGCGCTCATCCGGCCGTTTTTGAGCATTTCGAGGATATCCCTTCGCTGTGCGTCGGAAAGCACTTTAAAAACATTACTCGCACCCATTTTCAGGCGTCACATCCTATCTATATTATACTATTTAAAATTTTCTTTAAATACATTTTATGACCATTGATTATAAATGTCAAGAAGTATTTAAAAATTTTTTTAATTACTATAAAACGACACAGGCCTCAATGCCGAAATGATCGGTACTAAGGCCTGTTCTTCATACATTGTCCATCATGTTGCAGCAAATTCACTCATCTGTACTCTTTGAATTAACCCACATATATAGGTGCCGCATCTTCATAAAAATCCGGTTGTTCCGAAACAAACCTGATAACCTCGGAAGTTGTTATATCCGGATTTGAACTGAGCAGATCGACAAGCAGATCGCATCTGGATTGTTTCTTTTTTGCATAATTCAACATCGCTATGATAAAATCATTATAAGAATCTGTGACTTTTTCCAATAAAAGGCAATTAGATTGTTACATCGATTTCCTTGCATACCCGCTATTTCCAAGCTTGACACATTTGCCCTTGATCTCGAGCATAGTGAGTGCACAAACTGCCTTGTCTATCGCAAGCCCGGATCTGCTGCACAGTTCTTCCACACTGCAGGCGGTCAGTTCAAGGGCTTTATATATCTTCAGCTCATCACCGGCTAGTTTCGCGGTTTCCTCCTCTTTCACGAGATTGCGTTTGCCTCTCAGATATTTCGGTGCAAGCTCTTCTATGATATCCTCGGCCTTCGTCACCGCTTTGGCTCCGGTCCGTATCAGATTGTTACATCCGGTACTCAGCCTGTCACTTATCCTTCCGGGGATCGCATAGATATCCTTTCCCTGTTCAAGCCCATAATCAACAGTGATCCAGCTTCCGCTGCGCTGTCTGGCCTCCACCACAAGGATCCCGTCCGATAACGCCGAGATCAGCCTGTTTCTGAGTGGAAAATTAAAAGATATCGGCTGAGTCCCCGGATAATATTCTGAAATGATCCCGCCCTGTTTTTGTATTCGGACGTAAATATCGATATTCTCACGCGGATAGCATATATCCACACCGCATCCGAGTACTGCAAAAGTGTCGCCTCCGCCGTTCAACGCACCTCTGTGGGCGAATCCGTCGATCCCGGCTGCCATACCACTGATGATGTCGATCCCTGCCCGCGCCAGTTTCTTGGCAATGTCGATCGCAACTTCTTTACCGTAATTACTGCATTCCCTGCTTCCCACGATCGCCAATGCGGGAGTAGTGCTGTACGGAAGCCTTCCCAGAATAAACAATCCGACCGGAGCGTTGGATATTTTATCCAGCCGCTCAGGAAATTCTTCGTTGATCAGGCTGATAAACATGATCTCCTGCTTTCTCATCTTTTCCCATTCTTCATAAACATCGACCGTTTTTCTCACGTTAATAAAACGCTGCTTTGCCTCATCGCTCAGTTCTTTTGTATCAAGAATATCCTCATCGTCGGCATGGTACGCCTCACTTATCGAACCGAATCTGTCAATAAGGATCCTTACCTGATTTCTACTCAGCTCCGCGTGGCATAACTGCATAAGAAACATATCCGCCTCAGGTCCGTCAGCATTCAGGATCCTTTCTGCCAGGGATTCTTCTATTTCTGGAAATATACAATCATAATCGTTTGCTTCCAAGCCATCGCCCGTATCAATATTTTTATGTTCTATCATACCCTCATCTCCTCCGTTCCCATATTTTCCCTGTATCCGAGTGCCTCGGCGATATGTGAGCCGGATATCTTGTCAGACTCATCCATATCTGCGATCGTTCTTGCGACCCGCAGGATCCTGTGATATCCCCGTGCACTCAATCCTATTGAGTCAAAAGCACTTTCGAGAAGTGTTTTTTCGCTGTCTCCGAGCTTACAGAATTTTCTGATCTGCCCGGCACTCAGCTGCGAATTAAAACAGATATCCAACCCGCGGTAGCGCTCTTTCTGGATATTCAGCGTCCGCTCCACACGTTTGCGGATCGCTTCCGAACTCTCGTTTTTCCGTTCATTATTCAATTCACTGAAATTGATCTTGTCCACGTTTATATACAGATCGATCCTGTCCAGGATCGGCTGGCTGATCTTGCCCCGATAGCGCCTGACCATATTGTCGGTACAGGTACAGCGGTTCCGGTCGGGATAATATCCGCAGGGGCATGGATTCATAGAAGCCGCGAGCATGAACCTCGCGGGATAGATATAAGATGCGTTGATACGTGAGATCATTACGGTTCTGTCTTCAAGCGGACCGCGCAGGGCCTCAATGACTTCGCGGTTTAATTCGGGCATTTCATCAAGAAACAGAACTCCCGATACGGCGAGTGATACTTCTCCGGGCTTGGGAGTGACCCCGCCTCCGACGATCGACGAAACGGTCGCGGTGTGGTGAGGACTGCGGAACGGTCTCCTGGTCATAAAGAATCTGTCCTTATCCAGCTTGCCGGCCACACTGTAGATCCGCGACAACTCCATGCTTTCATCAAATGTCAGTCTTGGCATGATCGTCGGTATCCTGCGTGCGATCATGGTTTTTCCGGCTCCGGGCGGTCCCGACATAAGGATATTATGCTGCCCCGAAACAGCTATTTCTACCGCTCTGCGGGCAAGCGGCTGCCCGGCAACCTCATAAAAATCCAGGTTCATTTCCGACCGATCTTCATCAAAAATGCTTTCGGGATCGATCTTCAAAGGTTTCATATCATCTTCCCGACTCCCGAACAGGTATCTGACAACACTTTCCAGAGTTTCGGCCCCTATGCAGTCTATCCCGTCGACTACCGCGCCTTCCATCACATTATCCTTCGGAACGATGCAGGTTTTGTAGCCGGCATCCCGTGCGGCAAGAACTACAGGCAAAACACCGCTGATACCCTTGATCTCGCCGTCGAGACCCAGTTCTCCGACCAGAAGGATATTGTCAAACATATCTGTGGGGATCATTTCTGATGCAGCCATAACAGCGATCGCTATGGGCAGATCGAAGGCCGTACCCGCCTTGCGGATATCCGCAGGAGACAGGTTGACCGTGACGTGTTTGGGTTTCATAAAAAAACCCGAATTTCTGATAGCGGTCCTGACCCGGTCCTTGGCCTCACGAACCTCTGAACTGAGGTATCCGACCATGTTGAAAATGGGGAGACCGTCGATGCAGTCCGCTTCACATTTGATTATCCGCGCTTCGATCCCGTAGATCGCCGCGCTTGCAATACTACAAAACATAACCGTCCTTTCCGTCTCCGTTCGGAAAAGAACAGCCGGCATATTCAAAAGCCCTTTCACAGACAGTATATAGACTGTAAAAGGGCTTGTCAATCGATATTTTAAAAGTGTCTATCAGTTTATCAGATACGTCACTATTTCTCCGCATCTTTCTCTTTTGCGCCACTGTGCATTGCCGCTTTATCCTTTGTCAGGATGTTCTGAAGCTCCTTCATGAAAGTATCTACATCCTGGAACTCGCGGTAAACAGAAGCGAAACGTACATATGCGACCTGATCGAGGTTTCTCAGGTGTTCCATTATCAGTTCTCCGATAAATGATGACGGAACCTCCTTGGAATCCTGATTTAGGATGGTATTCTCGATATCATCTATCATCTGCGTGATCTTCTCGATCTTGACGGGGCGCTTTCTGCAGGAAAGCATTATGCCCTTCTCGATCTTGGCGCGGTCATACGGTTCGCGTGTATTATCCTTTTTGATAACAAATACCGGAATCGTTTCGATCTTCTCATAAGTCGTAAAACGCTTTCCGCATTTGTCACACTGGCGTCTGCGCCTGATCGAATCGCCGTCCTCGGCCGATCTCGAATCGATAACCCTTGTATTCTCATCTCCGCAGTATGGACATTTCATAGAATATTTACTCCTCTGAAATCGTTATTATGTTGCCGTTCAAATCAATATTTACAACCCCAATTACAAGTTTAGGTATTCTTGATATAATAGTCAAGTTATTATTTCATTATTACCTCAGCCGGAGCAATCGGTCCTATTTTTGTGCTTCGGCCCCTACAAACTTCCCGGCGCGATGCGCATTATACAACTCCTCGGTCGCAAGCGCCATCTTGGTCACTGCAAAATCCTTTCCATGAGGATAAACATACCAGGTATCCTCCAGCGTGTTCAGATCTACACAATCACCGTATTTTCCAAGATACTCATACTCAATATGGCATGAATACAGCGAAGGAACAGACTTCACCATCTCTCTTACCGTCCCGTCGGTATCGGTAACTTTGACCCTGAAACCGTTCATATCATGCACCATTGTGCCTGTTCCGATGGGAATATAGCGCTTAGCATTGGGCAGGGAATTGACATGTACCTCCAGCTCGCCCGTGGAATACTCTCCCTTCTCAACCTCCGCACGCACATTGGCTCTTTCCCACTCGTACCAGTCCGGAATGTGGTTGAAATAAGTCTCGCCCTCATCCGCCTGCAGCTCGTCATACTCGCTCAAAGTCCAGGTCTTGCCGCATGCCCGGCATATCAGCTTCGTTCCTTCCGAATCCATGCGGAACTCCGTCTTGCACTCAGGGCACTGATACAGCACCTTGTGCAGTCCTTCCGCCCTCTTCTTATATTTGATCCTGATCTTGCGGTCTTTCAGCCATTTATAGTCGTCATACTGGAAACGCTCGACCAGCTTCTCATTGATCTCATTGACAGACAGTGACTTGAGATCCTCCGGTGTGAACAGAAGTGACAGCTCCGCCTCGGTAGGCTTGACATTGCGGTCATGCAGGTTCCAAAACGGAGAATTCACATGATGTCCGTGGCACATAAACGTAACCACCGGCACCCCGAACAGCTTACACAGCTTGCCGAGCGATTCCGGCAGGACCGCTGTCGTGCCGCACAGCGAATATCTTGCTTCCGGATAAATGATAGCGATATCACCGTGTTTGATCGTGGTCTTCAAATGCTTGACAAGTGTCATGTCGTTGGTAAACTTCCGCTTGCAGATACATCCGACGTCTCTTAAGAGCTTCTCCCTGCCGATAAATCCGTCAATCGCCACAACATAATTCGCCCTCGCAGGCCAGATTGCCTTGGTAGCAACCTTAAAATCCAGGAATGCGTTGTGATTGCACAGAAGGATATACGGCGGCTTGATCCCCTCCATCCCGGTCTTCGTGATCTTCGCCCTATGCTTTATCACATCCGGCAGGCTGATCAGGATCGTGATCGGTCTTAAGTACCATTTTGTCCGCCGCGGCGGAAGTGACATATCGAATCTCTCAAAATCGTCCATAATAATCTATCCTTTTATGAAAATGTCATTTTGCAGGTATCAACTCCGGCTGAATTCATACATCCCTATCCCCGCAGCGATCGTAAGGTTCAGCGAGTCAACAAACTCTGTCTGCTCGATCCTTACCGGGCACCCGTATCCTGAAAACTCTTTTGGAAGCCCCGTAGCCTCATTTCCGAAAATAAGGCTGAAATAATCGTTCTCCGGTTTCGGCGCTTCTGCGAGCGAACAGCTTCCGTCGAGCATGAAGGGATACAGCGCTCTGTCTTTATATTTAGACATATACTCATCAAAGCTTCCGAACAATTCATGCCTGATCCTGAACAGCGATCCCATGCTTGCTCTGACCGTCTTGGGATTGAAAATATCGGCCGCAGGCTCGATTATCGCCAGATCGTAATACCCGAATCCGCAGGCTGTGCGGATTATCGTGCCGAGATTACCCATATTGGAGGGATTGACCAGAACTATGTGTCTCGTATCCTTCTTTAGTTCACATGTATATTTCTCAAATATCCCCACAACATACACATTTTCCTTATCCGACAGCTTTTCGATCAGTTTGTTATCCTGCCGGACATGGATTGATCCACACTTCTGCTCTACCAGTTCCTTCTCCGGAAAGCTCGAATGTACCAGCACTTCGACCACTCTCTCCGGCATCGCTTCCACCAGTTCCAAAGTAGGAAAAGCGCCGAGCGTGTATGAATATTCTGCTTCCTTCTTATACTTCTTTATTTCCATTATGATTACGTTCTCCCTAGATACCTGCCAGCTCCCTGCATACCACGCTTGCTATGATCAGTCCTGCCGCAGCCGGCACAAAAACTGCCGATCCCGGCGTATCCCGCCTTGTTACGCGGATATTATCTTCTGTTCCATCCTGCTCTTGTTCGGTCTTCAGCATAGACTCCTGTTCATTCATCAGTGAGCTTTCTTCAGCTTCTTGTACGTGCTTTCCATTGTCTTCAGCTGTGATCGGCTTGATCGGCTCCTCCGTCGAATAAACAACCTTCAGTGAATCGATCCCGCGTTTCTTAAGCTCTTTACGCATGATCTTCGACAACGGATCACCCTTGGTTTCAAAAATATCTGCCACCTTTAGTTTCGTCGGATCGAGCCGGTTCCCGCAGCCCATCGCCGATATCACCGGAATGCCGTGTTTTCCGGCTTCCGCTATTATCCCGAGTTTCGCAGTCACCGTATCGACCGCGTCGACGATATAATCATACTTGCTGAAATCTATGTCCGCGGAATCCTGCTTTTCCTGATCACCACCTGAAATATCTTGTTCATTCTCTGCTGTATCCCGCTCCGGATCCACGTTCATCTTCACCACATTCCCGTCAGCATCGAGCGTTCTGCCGTCCGGCAAATAGAAGCACCGGTAGGTCTTTACCTTGATCGCCGGGTTGATGCTCAGGATCCTCTCCCTCGCCACATCAACCTTGTACCGCCCGACAGTATCCTCCGTGGCGATAATCTGCCTGTTTATATTCGAAGCACACACCTTATCATTGTCGATAATATCGATATGCCCGACTCCGCTTCTGGCCAGCGCTTCGATCACATATCCACCCACACCGCCGGCTCCGAACACGGCAACTCTCGAGCTTTCAAGTGCCCTTACCGCATCCTCGCCCATTATCATGCAGGTTCGTGAAAATCTTTTGTCCATTTATAAACCTCATATACGGTTACATCGGATAGTTCAGCTTCGCTGAACTTCCTACTTTCTGCGTTCTCTTACCGCTTCGAGCATCTCCCTTGCAGTCTTCAAATACAGCTCCTCCGCGCGTTCTATCGCTTCTGACAACTCCATCCCATCGGGTTTCGTTGTCCACACCTCACTTATTCCGTGATCATATATCTTCTCAAATCTGTCACCGGTACAGCCGCACAAGGCTATCACCGGAATGCCGTGCTTACGGGCTCTGTCTGCGATACCCATTACAACCTTACCGTTCAGGCTCTGATAATCCAAACAGCCTTCGCCCGTAATAATGATATCATCCTCACCGATCATCCTGTCAAACCCGCTCAGGTCAAGCAGTGTATCAATCCCGGACCGCATCTTCGCCTTGAAAAATATGCTCAGCGCCGCTCCGAGTCCTCCTGCGGCACCCGCACCGGGAATACTGTCAGGATCGATCCCGAATTCATTTCTGATAACATCCCTGTATCGGATCATTCCGGCCTCAAGCCGTTTCAGATCGTCTTCGCTCGCTCCCTTCTGCTTTCCATAAGTATAGGTTACACCATTGCTGCCACACAGCGGATTATCGACATCGCACATTACAGTAAAGCTTACGCCGGCAATTTCGGGCATCAACCCGCTCAGATCAATATGCGCAACTCTTTCAAGGTCGATCCCTCTGCCATCGAGCTCATCTCCCGCTTCATCGGTAAATCGTATGCCGAGCGCCTTTGCAAAGCCCATTCCGCCATCATTGGTTGCCGAGCCGCCTATCGCAATGACTATATTTTTGAAACCGGCTCTGATTGCATGCTCCACCAGTTCACCCGTACCATACGAAGAAGTAATGAGCGGGTCTCTCTTTTCTGCGGGAATCAGTGTAAGTCCCGAGGTCGCCGCCATTTCTATGATAGCGGTATCATGATCGATCTTCCCATAATATGCCCGTATCGGCTCCATCAGCGGATCGTGCACTTCAGCATATACCTTTTCCCCGCCGCTTGCGTCCAAAACCGCATCGACAGTGCCTTCGCCCCCGTCTGCCATTGCAAGGTTCAGCGTCCCGCAATCGGGAAATACCTCACGAGCCGCCTGCGAGAGCAGCTCCGCGGTCCTTTTTCCGGAAATCGATCCTTTAAACGAATCAGATGCAAATATAAATCTCATTCATACTCCTGTACTTTTGATCTCTATAAATAACTATATACTTTAAGCACAATATGGTCAATACCATTAAAAAACCCCGTCCGAATTTCTCCGGACAGGGTAAAAATTTCAAAATATTTATTATTCAGTACGGACTGTCGAATTCCCTCTCTGCCTTCTCTACCGCCTCTTCAAGCGACATCCCCGCAAAATTCTGCGCTCCGAGGAAACGACCGGATTTTCTGTCATTTACGAACACGCCGACAACGATTCCCGGGATCGCGCTCTCGGGAGCATTCGGAGCGCCCGGTCCGCCAAGGTCCGTACGGCACCACCCCGGATCAGTCAGGTTGATCATGACATCCGTGCCCTGAACCGTCTTTCCAAGGTCTATGGTAACCTTATCAAGCGCCGCCTTGCTTGCCGAATATCCCGCCTGCTCCGGCTCGAGCCTGATACCGCTCGTCGTATTCAAAATACGTCCGAAGCCCCGTTCTATCATCTTCGGCAAAAAATGATAGCATATCATCAT
>JAFZNE010000119.1 GCA_017553035.1 Lachnospiraceae bacterium | reverse complement strand
TTCATGTTCGGTCACGGGGCCGGCAGCAATATAAGCCGCAGACTGGGAGCTCAGGACGTCGAGAACGCCTGTATTTATGCTTCTACAAGTCTGTTTATGGGTTTGGGTGCCGGAACGTTGATAACCATCTTCGGTCTTGCGTTTCAGGAGCCGTTCATGAGACTGCTTGGAAGTACAGAGACTATCCTGCCGTATTCCGTCGGATACAGCAGGTATATTCTTATTGCGGCTCCGGCTATGGTCGCAAGCTGTATCTTAAATAACATTCTCCGCTATGAAGGCAAAGCCACATTTGCGATGTTCGGGCTTGTATCCGGCGGACTTCTCAACATTCTCGGCGATTATATACTGATCAGGAAATGCGGGCTCGAGATCGACGGAGCGGGGATATCTACTATGGTATCTCAGTATATCGGATTGCTGATCCTCTTTCTTCCTTTCATAAGGCGGAGGGTTCAGAGCCATTTTGATCCGAAACTTGTAAGGATAAAAGGCCATTTTCTGCCGGATATTCTTATGACCGGACTTCCGAGCCTTATCAGACAGGGACTCGGCAGTATTTCGACCATGATCCTGAATATGACTTCGAAACCTTACGGAGATGTTGCTATTGCGGCAATGAGCATTTCTTCAAGAGTCATAGGCTTTATGTTCTGTGTGGGATTGGGTATATGTCAGGGATTCCAGCCCGTATCGGCGTTCAATTTCGGAGCGCGTAAATACAGCAGGACACGGAAAGCGTTTTTCTTCACCGTTTTTTCGGGAACTGCCATTCTCGGTGTGATCGGAGTGTTCGGTTTTATCCTGGCACCGCAGATCGTTCAGCTGTTCCGTGATGATCCTGATGTTATCACTATCGGAACTAAGGCACTGCGTTATCAGTCAACTTCACTGCTGTTCATGGTATCCGCGGTCAGCGGTACCATGCTGTTCCAGAGTATAGGAATGGGGCTGAAGGCATCTTTCCTCTCTTTGCTCAGAAGCGGATTGTTCTTCATACCCATGATATTGATATTGAGCAGCCTGTTCGGCCTGGCCGGAATAGAGTGTGCGCAGGCCGCTGCGGATGTACTCTCGGGAGTTGTTACCTTTCCGCTCGTGATCGCTTTCTTCAGAAAATTACCGAATGATGGCGAAGATATGGTGAATTGAACCAAAAGTGAATAAAGTAGAATTGATTAAAGCAGAATTGAATGAACCTGAATTAAATAAAGGGGCAGCCGCATATTTTTATATGCGACTGCCCCGTCGGGTTTAGCTTGATTTGGTTATTTGTGATCATTCGATCGAGATCAGTTTGGTCTTGGGCTCTTCGGGCTTCTTCTCGATCTTGGGTACGTTGAGCTGAAGAGTACCGTTCTCGAAACGGGCCTTGATATCCTGCTCGGTAACATCCTCGCCGACATAGAAGCATCTGCTGCAGGAACCGGAATAACGCTCTCTGCGGATGTAATGGGCTTTCTCGTCCTTCTCTTCCTTGTTGGAGGTCCGGGTAGCGGTGATTGTCAGATAACCGTCTTTCAACTCAGCCTTGACATCTTCTTTGTTGTAACCGGGCAGATCGATGGTAAGATCGAATCCGGTCTCGGTCTCCTTGATATCGGTCTTCATAAGGTCATTGTTCCTTGCAGGTACAGCCTGTTCGGGGCGTCTTACGGGTCTTGCAAAACCATCAAAAAAGTCATCAAATAAATTTTCACCAAAAATACTGGGCATCAACATAGGTCATTCCTCCTTTATAGTTAGCGTTTCATAGATATTCTTTCCTGTTGCTGATTATGTTATATCACCTTTATTAGCACTCGTCAATAGTGAGTGCTAATATTTTATAATTTCTTTATTTTTTACTTATATCTTATTGCGAAAAACACAGTAATATTCTATAATCTAGGAGGGTAAGCCTATAGCGGATGACAGAAAATATGCCTTCTGTTATGGCAGATCATTATGTGCGGTGTCTGGTAAAATGATCATCGCGCAAATTCAGGGAGGTAGAAAATGTTAAAAGAATTTAAGAAGTTCATACTTCGCGGCAACATGATCGACTTAGCTGTCGGCATGATCATCGGCGCAGCTTTTAACGCCATCGTTTCATCACTTGTCAATGATATTTTTATGCCTTTGATCGGTCGTATTATCGGTAATACCGATTTCACGAATCTGTATTGCGTACTTGCCAATCCCGATAATATTCCCAAGCCTGCAACGCTTGAAGCAGCCAAGGAAGCTGGCCTTACAACACTCAATTACGGTAATTTCATTACCGCAGTGATCCATTTCTTACTGATGGCGGTTGTTGTATTCCTGATCGTAAAGGCTATGAACAAGCTTGCTGACGGTGCAAAGTCTCTCAAGAAGAAGGACGAGAAGCCTGCAGAGCCTACAACAAAGGTATGTCCTTTCTGCCAGTCAGAGATCAGCATCAAAGCTACACGCTGCCCTCATTGTACATCGGAACTTAAGGAGTGACACAATATGAATCATGTACTGGTCGTAGTAGACATGCAGAATGATTTTATCGACGGAGCTCTCGGCACCAAAGAAGCTGAAGCGATCGTGGATAAAGTAGTTGAGAAAATAGAAAACTGGGACGGACCTGTATTCGCGACGCGCGATACTCATACCGAGAAATACCTTGAAAGCCTTGAAGGTAAGAATCTGCCTGTTGTGCACTGTGTAAGGGGAACCAAAGGCTGGGAGATCGAAGACAGGGTGGCTGCCGCTCTTGCGAAGAAAGGCGCCGAAGTGATTGACAAACCCACCTTCGGATCGATGGAACTTGCCCGTATACTGCTCGGTGACAACGCGGGATTCCATGACGGCTCCGGACCGATAGCCGAAGTAGTCCTGGTCGGACTGTGCACGGGTATCTGTGTCATTTCCAACGCCCTGCTCATGAAGGCCGCAATGCCGAACGTACCGATCAAGGTCGATGCATCCTGCTGCGCCTGCGTAACTCCCGACAGCCACAAGACCGCGCTTGAGGCCATGAAGCTGTGTCAGGTGGAAATATTGAACTGAATACGGTAATATCATATAACTGTTCTGTTCCCTTTTTGAGAGCAGAACAGTTTTCTATGTAATTTTATAAATTGATTATTGCTTTTTCCATCGCTCTGTGTTATAATTCGAATGCTGTGTGTCCGAGAGCTGTCAAGGTACACGCTCAATGCCGAACAGACGGTATTTCCGGAGGCTGGTGCCGGTCGGACCGTAAAATTATTAAGAGAGGTGAGAAAGCTATGAGAGAAGATATCCAGCCTAAATATTATCAGGCTAAAGTTACCTGCAACTGCGGTAACGAATTTACAACAGGATCAACCAAACCCGAGATTCACGTTGAAATCTGCTCCAAGTGCCATCCGTTCTATACAGGGCAGCAGAAGGCAGTTCAGGCTCGTGGTGCTATCGATAGATTCAATCGTAAATACGGTCTTGAGAAATAATACTGCAACAAAAAAAGCTGGATTGTATGGGCGCGTGTGGCGCAGGCAATCCGGCTTTTCTTTTTCGAAAATGAAAGTGATGGTATATAACGGAGGATTTTGTAAATGAAGGGATCAGGCATTGGCGGACAGGCCGTCATGGAAGGTGTTATGATGAAAAACGGCAGTAAATACGCCGTTGCGGTCAGAAAGCCTGATGGGGATATTGTTGTCGATACCCAGAAATTCAAAAAAACCGGTGAGGGGATCAAGCTGTTTGATCTTCCTATCTTCAGAGGCATTATTGCATTCATTGATTCTCTGCGCCTCGGAGTGGGCACGCTGATGTATTCTGCGGATCTGTCTACCGAAGAAGAGGAAGAAGAAGACAAAAAGAAGAGTCCCGAAGCAAAGAAGAAGGAAGATACACTTGTAATGACACTCACGGTCATTTTTGCCGTGATCCTGGCCATCGGAATATTCATGATCCTTCCGTATTATCTGTCACAGCTCCTTAAGCAGGTGATCACATCAACGATACTGCTGACCTTATGTGAAGGACTTATTCGTATTATCCTGTTTATCGGTTATATTGTTGCGATATCGTGCATGAAGGACATTAAGAGGGTTTTCATGTATCACGGCGCGGAACATAAATCGATCAACTGCGTTGAAAGCGGACTTGAACTTACCGTTGCCAATGTCAGGAAATCTTCCCGCAGGCATAAAAGATGCGGAACCAGTTTCCTGCTTGTTGTAATGCTTATCAGTATTATCCTGTTCATGTTCATCAGAGTTGAGACCGCATGGCTTCGTATCCTGCTCAGACTGGCGCTGATCCCGGTTATAGCGGGAATCTCGTATGAATTTATCAGACTTGCGGGCAAGAGCGATTCGGCATTCGTAAATATCCTGAGCAAGCCCGGACTGGCACTTCAGGGACTTACTACTTCGGAGCCTGACGATTCGATGATCGAAGTGGCCATCGCTTCCGTAGAGGCGGTATTTGACTGGAGAAAATTCCTTGCCGATTATGATAAGAAAGCCACCGGCAAAGAAAAATATGATGTTTTATCGGAAGACGGAAAGACAGAGAAGCCTGCGGAAGATAAGGCTGATGATAAAACAGATGAGGAAACCGGATCGCACGGCGTCTCAAAGACCGGAAACCAGAATCAGAAAAAAGCCGGAAACAAAGATAAAGGCAAGCAGAATAATCAGAAGAACAAAGATAATAACAAGAATAAGAACAATATTAAGAACCGTGATAACGATGACCGGAACAATTCAAAGAATAAGGAAAACAACGAAAACCGGGACAACGAAAAGAATAAAGACGATAACAGAAACCGCGATAACCTTAAGAACAAGGATAATAAGAACCGCGATGATCTGAAGAACAAAGATAATAAAGGAAACCGGGACAATGCCGGAAATAAAGCTGTGATCGACGATACCGATGATGCACTTGATTTTACATTGGAAAAGATCCCGGCTTCAGACAAGGAAGTTTTGAACGATACTGTTCAGAAAGCAGAAAAGGAAGTTGTCCGTCCCGCCAAATTCGCAGGTGTAAGGGAAGCCATACCGGTCGAAGATGAAGAGGATGATGAGATCCTGAAGGCACTGGATCAGTATTTTACAAGGAAGAATAATTCTTCGGA
The DNA here is from genome assembly GCA_017553035.1 of Lachnospiraceae bacterium. GTDB lineage: Bacteria > Bacillota > Clostridia > Lachnospirales > Lachnospiraceae > RUG11977. The sequence goes on along the minus strand of JAFZNE010000119.1, from coordinate 16,893 downwards.
GGATAAATGACGTGACCTACAATGAGGTCCTGAAATCCGCGGTATCACGACTTAAGGCAAGCGGAGTGCCCGATTTTGACAACGATGCCGAGCTGCTGCTTGAGCATGCATCGCGCAAAGACCGGGCCAGACTGCTTCTTGACAGGGAAGAGCATATACCTGAGGATGAACGTGAATTATTCGAAGGATTATTAGAGAGAAGGATCAGCAGGGAACCGCTTCAGTATATCCTCGGCAAATGGGAGTTTATGGGGCTTGAGTTCGAATGCTCGAGCGCATGTCTGATACCCAGGCAGGATACAGAACTTCTTGTAATGTCGGCGCTTGATGAGATCAGGCAGCAGAACGCAAGAGGAATACGTATGTTGGATCTGTGCACCGGAAGCGGATGCGTGATCATTTCGATCGTGAAACTGATCGAAGAAACGGATCCGGGATCAGTAAAATATATATCTGAGGCCGTTGGAATTGATATTTCCAAAGATGCGCTGGAAATAGCCGGACGCAATGCCAAACTAAACAGTGTAGAGATCGATTTCAGACAGTCCGATATGTTTGAAAAGGCCGGAAATGAGCTGTATGATCTGATCACCGCCAATCCGCCGTATATCGAGACTGCGCAGATCGAAGGGCTGAATCCCGAGATCAACCGTTTTGAACCGATGATAGCGCTCGACGGAGGAGAAGACGGGCTGAAGCATTATCGAAGCATAATCTCCGGTGCAAAGGTTCATCTGAAAAACGGCGGAATGATATTGATGGAGATCGGAGATACTCAGGGCGCATCGGTAAGCGGGCTTCTTGATGCGGCCGGTTACAGAGATATTGAAGTATTGAAGGATCTGGCCGGGCTGGACAGAGTCGTGCGTGCGATGTGGTCAGGGAATCCTTAAGAGATTTTCTGATATTTGAGAATGACAGACTGACGTAGACGTGTACGAAATTAAGACAGGTGATCTAAGATATGTTTGATAAACTCGAAGATCTTGTAAGACGCTATGAAGAGATACAGAATGAGCTTTCTGAGCCCGGTGTCACGAATGACCAGAGCAGATTCAAGAAGCTCATGAAGGAACAGAGTGATCTGGCCGGCATAGTAGAGAAATACCGGGAGTACAAAAAAGCTCAGCAGACTGTTGATGAGAGTCTTGAACTCCTTGACAGTGAGAATGATCCGGAAATGCGCGAGATGCTCAAATCCGAACTTTCAGGCGCAAAAGAAGATATCACAAGGATCGAAAATGAGCTTAAGATAATGCTCCTGCCTAAAGACCCCAATGATGATAAAAATGTAATAGTTGAAATAAGAGGCGGCGCAGGCGGAGATGAAGCAGCGCTGTTCGCGGCCGAATTGTACCGGATGTATTGCAAATACGCCGATACGATGCGCTGGCACGTGGAAATGGTGAGCCTGAACGAAAACGGGCTGGGCGGCTTCAAGGAAGTCGTTTTCATGGTAAACGGCAACGGCGCATATTCAAAACTGAAATATGAAAGTGGTGTTCACAGGGTTCAGCGTATTCCGGTAACCGAGTCCGGAGGCAGGATACATACCTCGACCGCAACAGTGGCCATCATGCCCGAGGCCGATGAGGTTGACGTACAGCTGGATCTTAATGATTGTAAATTCGATGTATTCAGAGCGTCGGGAAACGGCGGACAGTGTGTCAATACGACGGATTCGGCGGTAAGACTTACACATATCCCGACAGGCATCGTTATTTCATGCCAGGATGAGAAATCTCAGCTGAAAAACAGGGATAAAGCGCTGAAAGTATTGAGAGCCAAACTCTACGAACTTGAGCTGGAAAAGGCTGCCACTGCCGAAGCAGATCTGAGAAGAAGCCAGGTGGGTACGGGAGACCGCTCCGAGAAGATAAGGACCTACAATTTCCCTCAGAGCAGGTGTACGGACCACAGGATCAAGCTGACTTTGTACACTCTGGATGATGTAATGAACGGCAACCTTGAGCAGCTCGTAGACAGTCTCACCGCAGCCGATCAGGCGGCGAAGCTGCTGAAGATGAACGAGTAAAAAGAACAGGAGCGGCTATGTCCGAAATCATCACAAGTCCGAAAAATGAAAAACTGCGCAATGTCTCGCTCCTTCAGAAAAAGAAGAAAGCAAGAGACGAGCAGGGTCTGTTCGTGATCGAGGGAGCAAGGATATTTGAGGACGCGCTGAAGTCTGCTCCGGAACGGATCGAACAGATATTTATCAGCGAAAGCTTTTCGAAAAGCAGCGAATGGCTGAAGATCGGCGGAAAAAGAGATTCCGAAGGGAAGCCTGTTTTTGCTGTTAACAGGCTTGAAGACAGGGCTTTGACAGTTTCGGATGATGCCTTCGTCAAGATATGCGAGACCGTAACACCACAGGGAATTCTGTGCGTGATGCGGATGAAAGAATACAGTCTTGCGGATATACCGGCAAAACGGCTCCTCCTGCTGGAGAATATCCAGGATCCCGGCAATCTCGGAACGATGATCAGGACTGCCGAGGCAGCGGGGATCACGGGAATCATCATGAGCTGCGGTACCGTTGACATTTACAGCCCCAAGGTGACCAGATCAACGATGGGATCGATATTCAGGATCCCGTTCATGTATTCGGATAATATCTGTGATACGATAGATATGCTGAAAAAGCAGGGCGTTACGGTATACGGCGCATATCTTCGCGACGGAAGACCTTACGATAAAGTTCAATTTAAACAACCTTGCGCGGTACTGATCGGAAATGAAGGAAACGGCATTTCCGACGAGACGATCGCAAGAGTATCGGAGCGTGTATTCATACCGATGCACGGCGAGATCGAATCGCTGAATGCTGCAGTAGCGGCGGCATTGCTCATGTACAGGATCGAAGACTGACAACCGAGTGCAGAGCCCCAGGGCTTTGACATATATTTTTATGAGAAGGAGAATTACTATGAAAAATGTAAGCTTTGACAAAAGCGGAGTTAAGGGTTTCATTTCAGAGGAAGAATTCTCGAATATGAAGAATATCGTGATGCAGTCCAAGGACCAGCTTGTGACCAAGAGCGGAGCAGGCAATGATTTCCTCGGATGGATCGATCTGCCCGTAGCTTATGACAAGGATGAATTTGCCCGCATCAAGAAGGCCGCGGCCAAGATCTGCAGCGACTCCGAGGTGCTCCTGGTCATCGGTATCGGCGGTTCATATCTCGGCGCACGCGCAGCGATCGAGTTCCTGCGTCACAGCTTTTATAACAGCGTTTCCAAGGAGATCCGCAAGACTCCTGAGATCTATTATGTAGGAAACAGCATCAGCACAACATATATGGCACATTTGAAGGAAGTCATCGGTGACAGGGATTTCTCGATCAATATGATCAGCAAATCCGGAACCACGACCGAGCCTGCCATTGCTTTCCGTGTATTCAAGAAGATGCTTATCGACAAATACGGACGCGAGGAAGCCAACAAGCGTATCTATGCTACTACCGACAAGGCACGCGGAGCTTTGAAGAAAGTTGCTACCGAGGAAGGTTATGAGAGCTTCGTCGTTCCGGATGATGTCGGCGGACGTTTTTCGGTACTTACCGCAGTAGGCTTGCTGCCTATCGCTGTCAGCGGCGCGGATATCGACAAGCTGATGGAAGGCGCGGCTGCAATGAGAGAACAGTGCCTGAACAATGCTTATGAAGACAATGCATCCCTTCAGTATGCGGCAGCCAGAAATATCCTGCTCCGTAAGGGCAAGGGGATCGAAATACTTGCAAACTATGAACCTTCGCTGCATTATGTTTCCGAATGGTGGAAGCAGCTCTACGGCGAGAGTGAAGGTAAAGATCAGCGCGGTATTTTCCCGGCTTCTGTTGATCTGACGACCGATCTTCATTCGATGGGCCAGTTCATCCAGGACGGACAGAGGACATTGTTTGAGACCGTTATCGAGCTTGAGGATGCGGGATGTGAGATCACGCTTGAAGAGGAAGAGGTAGATCTTGACGGACTCAATTATCTGGCCGGCAAGAGCGTAGACTTCGTAAATAAGAGCGCCATGAAGGGCACCAAGCTTGCGCATATCGACGGTGGTGTTCCGGTTCTCGGAATTACTATTCCCGACAAGAGTGAGTATTCGCTCGGACAGTTATTCTATTTCTTTGAATTCGCCTGCGGCGTGAGTGGATATACTCTCGGTGTTAATCCTTTCAATCAGCCCGGTGTTGAATCCTACAAAAAGAATATGTTTGCGCTTCTCGGCAAGCCCGGATATGAGGAAATGGGCACGGCGCTGAAGGCCAGACTGAACTGAGCGATAGTTGAGTGATAGTCACTGAAATAGACGATTAATATATAAAAATATAGCGCCGGATTAAACCGGCGCTATTAATATATCTGCTAATTATCGATCATTGGAGAATTTTCAATCGCTTGTTCATTTTCGATCAAAGGAGATTTATCTGTTGCCTGCTCGTTTGCGCTCGCCGGAAGAGGATCATTTTGCGGTTCGCTGGCGACTTCTTCGTTAGATTTTTTCCTTTTTCCGGCTTTGTTTTTCTTTTTGAAGATCTTTGCGAGGACTCCCTGTACTTCGGGGGTTTCAAGGGCAGTATTGACTTCCGCTCCGATGAAGAATATCATCATACAGACATAGAGCCAGATTATGCAGAGAACCGCAGCGGTAAGACTGCCGTAAGTGGCTTTGATCCTTCCCATATGATCGATGTAGATCGAGTAGAGATATGAAAAGCCTACCCATCCGCAGGCGGCAACAACAGCGCCGAGTAGGTTCTTACGGATCTTAGATCTGCGGTTGGGCATGAAATTGTACATGATCACGAAGATAACCATCAGGATCACGGCACCGATGGTGGTACGGAAACTTATGATCAGGTTGGCCAGCTTACTGTGCATGAGAAACGGGAAATGACCCGAAAGGCCGCTGATTATCTGGTTGCCGAATACATACAGACCGAGCAGCATTATCAGCATGATACAGAGGACCAGTGTATAGAGCATCGATTTGAGACGCAGAAAGAAATAATTACGTGTTTCGTCAATCCCGTATACCGAGTTGAGCCCGCGATACACGGTCAAAATACCTCGGGAAGCCGACCACAGTGCCAGGACGATGGTGATCGACAGTACTGTGCCGGAAGTAGTATATAATTCTTCTACAAGTGATTCTATATATGAAAAAATATTGTTTGGAACAAATCTCGAAAGCACTATCAGCAGCTCTTCCTGTGTGAACGGAAGATATTTCAGCAAAGTGAGCAAAAACATCAAAAAAGGAAACAGCGAGATTATTATATAAAGCGCCGCTTCGCCGGAATAGGCCGTAACAGCGTCTCTTATTACTTTTTTTGAAAATTTGTTGCAAAAAGCGAAAAATGATTTGATCAATTATATCGCCTCCGGATAAGGAATTCTTGAAACTAAAGATAGCATATAGTATACTTAATTTCAATGCAGAATTCAAGCGCTTCGTTAAGAACAGATCAAGACGAACAGACTAAGAAAGAACAGGGATCATCTTATGAGCATAGAAACGGTTAAATTCAGGGGAAGACATATTTCCAAAGCCGCACTTGCGGTTCTTATCACGGGAGGCATTTCGGTCATCCTGCTTATTGTCATGTGTATAATGGCATCTATCAGGCCCGAAGTACCGTTATTTTTCGGACTGATGGCCATGATCGCTGTTGTGGTCAGTATTTTCGGATTGATAATCTCAGTACTTGCGACCAAGGAAAGGGATATCTATACTTCTGTGCCGATAGCCGGGATGATAGTGAACGGTATCGCGCTTCTGCTGTACGTTATAATCTATTTTATGGGGATCGTATAAATATTTTATGTCGATCAGAAAGCTCATTGAAAGTATACTTTCATGAGCTTTTTTTATTTACATAAATGTGAATAGTAACATAGTTTTTACTAATTTGACACATCATTGACACAAGAAGGGTCTACTTTTGTAGATGGGGAAGTATCTCATTCCGGTAGAATTTCTACATAAGTAGAAATCACCTGTAAATGTTATATCCCTGATCATTCATTTTTCCGGAGGTTGCGGATGAAGAACAGCAAGGTCTTTGTCAGGTTGTGCATGGTATTTTTGACGGCTTTTCTGCTTGTGCAGTCAGGCCTTTTCGGCGCGGCCGAAGCCGCCCAGACAGCCGACGCAGTTGTGACCGCGGGAGAACTTAATGTCCGCAAAGGCCCCGGAACAGATTATGAAAATGTTATGATCCAGGACCGCAAAGCAGTGCTCACAAACGGTCTGGAAGTTACGATCCTCGGTGAGAAGAACGGGTGGTATCACATCAGGACGGTCATTGACGGCGAAATTGTTGAAGGCTACTCGATCAAAGGGAACGATTCGACAAGTTATTTTTCAGTCACGAGCGGCGAGATATTTGACGAAACACAGATCCTGGGCAGTATCACGGCAGTTAACCTTAACTTGCGCAGGGGTCCCTCGACCGAATATGATAAAGTCCAGCTTGACGGTGAACCTGTAGTATTTACTTCGGGACAGGAACTGGTGATCCTGGGAGAAAAGGACGGCTGGTACCACATTAAGGCCGATTATAACGGAAAGAATGTAGAAGGATTCTGCCTCGGAAGCTATGTCGAGATAACATGGGGCGATAAGGCGGATATCAAGGAGGACAGCGGGATCCTCGACAGCGAAAGCGGAAACGGCAAGAACGACAACGGAGGATCCGGCAGCGACAAACAGGAAGAAGGCCAGGAAACCGGTACAGATAAACAGGATAGCGGTAAAGAGGACGGCAAGAAAGAAACCGGCGAAGATAAGGAAAACGGCAGCGGATCCGATGGTAAGAAAGACGAGAATGGGAGCGGATCGGGAAAGAACGATCCCGAGAGCGATGAATTCGATCCAACCGATCTAAGTGCCGGAGTACCTGAAGGCTACGAGATCAAGACTCTCAGCTGGGCGGCAAAGTTCAATTTCAAGGGAATCGTGGCATCCGAAAAGGGGCTGAACCTGAGAAAGTCGGCCAAATCAACGGCAGATGTTATTGCGGTGCTTGAGGACGGTCAGGAAGTCGAGATCATCAAGTCTACAGTAGTAACAACCAAAGACGAGAATGGTAAGAAGGTTAAAACACGCTGGTATCGCGTGATCGCAAATATCGGAGGCGAATATGCCGCCGGTTACGTTGTGAGCAATTATGTCACACTTGATTGCTCCGAGGATATAACCGCTACAACAAAGAATTCAAAACAGGTTATACGAAAAACCGCCAAAGACGGGGCGAAGAGGCTCAGGACCGAAGCCGGCAAAGTTGTAAAGCTGGCCAAAGGGACAAGAGTAGTCATACTCGGTGATGTTGTCGGCAAGGACGGGATAAGGTATTTCAGAGTGTCGGCTACATACAAGAAGACAGAATATATCGGATATATCCCGGCGCTTGCCCTGGCGACCGAATCCAACGCCAAGAGTTATTCGGTACAGATCCTTTCCAAGAAACCCGAGCCGGCCAAGACCGAAGAAGCAGTGAAGGATGAACAGGGAAACACTCAGGATAACGGCGAAGGCGGGGACAACTCAGGCAATACAGAAGGTGGACAGAATAGCGGAACCGGCACTGATAACGGCCAGGGTTCTCAGGCCGTTGCTGATTTCGAAGGTGCAAATGCATGGATATCGGGATCTGCGGGACTGGCAGTCAGCAAAGAGGCAAAGGGTTCATCCGACAGGCTGTTTACCGAAGACAAGAAGCTGATACTTCTCTATAACGGCGACCCTGTGCAAATGCTTAATGTTGTCAGTACAGGCGACATAACCTGGTGTTATATAAGATTCTACTACGCGGGAACGGAATATTTCGGATATATCAGATCAAAATATATCCAGACGGCCGAATCACTTTCGGTTCAGAATATTTCGGGATCCTCTTCCGATGCGAATGTTGATTTTGAAACCAAGCTGGAAAGGGAAGGATTTCCCGAAAGCTACAAACAGGCGCTCAGAGAACTCCACGCACTGTATCCGGCATGGGAGTTCAAGGCATTTCACACCGGACTTGACTGGAATGATGTAATTGCCGCCGAGACCGAAGTCGGAGTGAACCTTATTCCTAATTCCAAAAGTGTAGAATGGAAATCTCTTGAGAAAGGCGCATATAGCTGGAAGACCGATACATTCACGGTATTTGACGGTTCTACATGGGTAACCGCATCCAAAGAAGCCGTAGAGTATTACATGGATCCCAGAAATTTCCTGGATTACAATACGATCTTCCAGTTCGAAGTACTGACCTACAGCCCGGATTACCAGGATTATGCGGGTGTTAACAATATTCTGAAGAATACCGCCATGTACAATAACACGTACAAATACAAGGACAGCCAGGGAATCGAACATGAGATCTCATTTACCGATACTTTCCTTATGGCAGCGGAATATACGGGCGTCAGCCCCTTCCATCTCGCATCGAGAGTAAAACAGGAAGTTACGCTCGGTACCGACAAGATGAGCAACAGCGTGACCGGAACCGTGGAAGGTTATGAAGGACTGTACAATTATTACAACATAGGAGCTTATCACAGTACCGAATCGGGCGGAGCGATCCGTAACGGGCTGAAGTTCGCGAAACAGGGAACAAGCAATGTCAATGTCCTGATCCCCTGGACCGATCCTTTTAAGGCTATTTTGGGCGGAGCTTATTATATCGGGGCCAATTATATAAACAAAGGGCAGGATACGATTTACCTGCAGAAATTCAATGTTACTAACGGCGGCAAATATTCACATCAGTATATGGCCAATGTGGAGGCACCGTATTCGGAGGGTATCAGGGTATACAGGGGATATGTCGATCCCGATCAGATCCCGATCGTATTCTCAATTCCCGTTTACCTGAACATGCCCGAGGAAAAATGCGGAGTTCCGGAGAAGAAGTATAATCCCAACAACTGGCTCAAAACATTAAAAATTTCTAATATTGACGGAGAGAAACTTGCTTTAACGCCGACTTTCGATTATACTGTAGATCAGGAGTACAGCCTGATAGTCGATTCGTCGACCGACTACCTCAAAATAAAAGCTACGACGGTCAGCTCCCTGGCTACGATCGCAGGTGACGGAGCCGTCAGACCCGAACCGGGCTTAAATCGTATCATCGTCAGCGTTACTGCGGAAAATGGCGATGTCCGTGAATATATAATCAACATAGTGCGTGAAGAGGCACCTCAGCAGCCGGAAGAACCGGATCCTGCCGAAAACGGGGAAGGAACCGGGGATACTTCAACTGTTCCTGACAATTCCAATCCTGACGGAACATCAGAAGGCGGTCAGGATCAGGGAACAAACGGAGATCTGCAGAACCCCGATACTTCCGCCGATCCCGGCGCATCAGAGAATACGGGCACTTCCGGGACAACGGATGCTCCCGGTATTTCCGAGGCTCCGGAGAATCCCGAAGCAACGGGAACACCGGAGGATACGGGTGGATCTTCAAATGATGGCCAACCGGGAGATACGGGCGGTTCCGGAACAGAGGAAACATCCGAAAACCCGTGAGGATCCTATACGCATGACAACACGGAATGATGAGATTTCGGTATAGTCAATAAAAGGGGCAGTATATGAAAACGAAAAAGACAGACGCGGGTATCCGCGTGTTAAGCGACAGGCGACAGACGTCTGTCGCTGTTCTTAAATTATCCGGTAGCAAAAGGAAGACATCCTGTTTTCTCCGGGCATTTTCGATGAGGACTGCTGCAGCAGTTTTCCTGGCAATGCTTGTGATGCTGTTGCTACCGGGCAGTCCGGTTTCCGCATCAAGCTGTAAGATCGTATTTTCGGCCTCACAGCAGGAGGTCAAAGTCGATGAGGAACTTACAGTCGAATTGACGATCGAAGGAGACGTAGTTCCCGGGATATTTGAGGGATATATATCTTACGATCCTGAAATACTCGAGTATGTATCAGGACCGGAATGCATAGCCGGAGGCGAGGGCACGCTGCGTATCAGTGACATGGGTTACGATTACACTACGCTGGCACGATCGTACAGCATGCGGTTCAAGGCCCTGCAAATGGGAAGCTGTGAATTCTCTATGCGCGGGAATCCGGAAATATATGAGGCGGATCTCGGCTTTCTGATGTCGGTATCCTCCAAGAAACTTACCGTAAATGTAACGGCCTCCAAGCGCGCGTCTTCCGATGCTTCACTGGGGCTGATAAGGGTCAATCCGGGCGAACTCGAGCCTGCATTTTCATCAACGGTATATGAGTACAATGTCCATGTTCCGAATGATGTAACGGAAATATATGTGAGCGCTCCGGCTAACGATACGGACGCTTCCGTAAAGATAGAAGGGGGTTCGAGCCTCTCGGTCGGCCAGAACCGCATTTTGATAATTGTTACCGCCCAGGACGGAACTATCGGCAAATACGTGATCTATGTCACAAGAGCCGAAGAGGAGTCCGGGGAAGTTCCCGGCGGGACCGACAATACGGGAGAAGGCCCGGACAACGGAAACGGAGATGATCCGGGTACCGGGGACGGAGCCTCTGCGGAAGGATGGGTCTTCTATGCGGAGGATGACGGACAGACAGTATTTATCAATACCGGAGCAAGATACAAGGTCAGCAAAAATATACAGGATGTCGTTATTCCCGAGGGATATGACAAAACTTCGATCAATATCAGCGGTCATAAGATAACGGCATATGTGCCTTCCAACGAGCCGGCCAGTGAATTCCTTATCCTGGTCCTGGAAAAAGACGGGGAAAGCCCGCAGCTGTACAGCTTTGACAGAACCGAGAAAACACTGCAGCGTTTGGATCAGAGCAGGATAGTGGCTGCAAACAAGACCGGATCGGGATATTCGACGATCGAAGAGAGCGAACTGGTAAGGAAACACGAGAAGAGTCTTAATACAATGACGATGGTGATAGCCATCCTCAGCGGAATATGTATGTTATTGCTGATAATCGTTATCAGGATGGCAATGAAGAGCAGAAACGAACTGGATTGAACATGACTGGAGGGTGTGAACATGCTGTGTGAGATATGTCATGAAAATGAAGCAAGAGTCACCTACACCGAGATCATCAACGGAGTCAGGAAGGAGCAGCATCTGTGCGAAAGCTGCGCGGCCAAACAGACGCCTTTCAACATAATGGGCAAACTCGGACCGGAAGTACAGTTCGGTAATATCCTTTCCGGACTGCTCCAGAGCTTTGCCAAGGGCCTCGGTTCCATGCAGGAAAAAGAGGCGATCTGCGGCAGATGCGGCATGACCGCGTCGGAATTCGCCAAAACAGGTAAACTCGGATGCCCGGAGTGCTACAGGGCATTTTCCGCCATTCTGGACAAGAATCTGAGTACGCTTCAGGGAGCGGTCGAAAACAAAGGCAAGAAGCCGATGAACGCGGTTTATTTTGAACCGGCCAGACAATCGGGCAATACCGATACAAACGGTATAAAGGAAAAAGCAAACGGGGAAGAGGCCACCGGAAACTTACTCGGCAGTGCCGGGACCATAGATGATATACTTGGAAAACCTGAAGAAAAGGGCGCAAGACCGGCCGTGAAATCACGCGGAAGAGGAACTGCCTCCGCAGCAAATACAAAAGGCACAACGGCGGGCAGCAAAACGGAAGCCGCCAAGATAGCTTCGCTTCGTAAGAAAATGGAAAAAGCGGTCAAGAATGAGGATTATGAAGAAGCAGCCATCCTTCGCGATCTTATTTACGATCTGGAAGGAAATGAGCCCAAAGCGGGAACGGATGCCGGATCCGGGGATAAAACACCCGCACGGAAAAAAAGTCCTGCGGGGAAGGGAAAAACCTCCGGAGAAAGAGCTTCATCAAGGAGAAACACAGATAAAAACAAACCGAAAGATACTTCAACGCCTGATAAGAGCGTAAAACAGCAGAAGAAAGGATCTTCCCCGAAGAAGGCCGGTAAATGATATGGCGGACAAGTATAACAAATGGTACATGATTACCGACGGATATGATGATGTTGTTATTTCGAGCAGGATCATTCTGTCCCGTAATCTTGCCGATTATGATTTTTCGAGCAGGATCGAGAATGATGATGCATTGAGAATGGTCGAGAAGATCAGGGCACTGACACCCGGTCTTGCAGGACGTGAATGTACGAACTATTATTCCTGTATTTTCAACAAATTGCCTCAAAATGAACAGGAGACCCTGGTTGAAAGCGGAGCGGTCTCACAGGTCCTGAAGAATAAAAAGCAGGGAACCGGGCTGATTTTATCCGAGGACGAGAGCGTCAGCATCATGATCAACGAGGCCGACCACCTGAAGATACAGGTGGTAAAAGCCGGCAACAACATGCGCGAGGTATACAAGATCTCGGACCGGATAGACAATTATTTTGATAATGAGTTAAAATATGCTTACAGTGAAAAGTATGGTTATCTGACTTCTTCATCCGCCGATGTCGGAACGGGTCTGAAGGCGATCTATCAGCTTTCGCTGCCCGCACTCGCGATGTCCTCCAAGATCCAGCCGATACGTGATGAAGTCGGCAAATTCGGGGTCGCGATCGATCCGATCGTTACCGAAAGCCTTAAGAGTTCATCTTTTATGTTCGGGATTTCCAACCGGAGAACACTGGGGCTGTCGGAAGGCGATATTCTCGAGAATCTCGACCAGATTGCGGGGCAGATAATCGAACTGGAAAGAAAACGCCGCGAGAGCCTGCTTGAAAATGAACGTACCGATCTTGAAGACAAGGTATACCGGTCGTACGGAGTGATGAAATATGCACGGAAGATCAGCCTTGATGATGCCCTGATGCTGCTCGCCCAGTTAAAACTGGGAGCGGACACCGGGATCGTGGCCATCTCGCCGGGAGGTATGGAACTGCACCGGTTGATGCTTGAAGTCAAACCGGCGTGGCTGATAAAAGAATATAAGTGTGATGACGACCAGGATACGATCGATAAAGTCAGGGCAGCACATCTGAATAAAAGACTCCCGAGCCTGAGGCCGGGAAGAGAGGATTGAAGCTATGGAAGACAGATTTACGGAACAGGCCAGAGAAGCGCTGAACCAGGCCAGTAATGTGGCCGCGAGACTTGCCCATAATTATATCGGCACGGAGCATATTCTGATCGGTCTGACCAGATCCGAGGGAGTAGCCGCCAAGGTGCTTGAAGAGAATCTGGTCGATGAAGACAAGCTTCTTGAACTGATCAACCAGCTGATCTCACCCGGAACACGTGTAGGTCTCGCCGACAGCCAGAACCTGACACCCAGGGCCAGAAGGGTTATTGACAGAAGTTTTCATGAGGCAGCCAAGCTCAAATCGAAAAAGGTGGGAACAGAACACCTGCTTATTGCGACTCTCCGTGAAGGAGACTGTATCGCCGTAAGACTGCTCAATACCATTGGCGTAAACAGCCAGAAGCTGTTTTATGATACTATGGCAGCGATCGGAGTTGATGTCAATCAGCTGAAGAACGATCTGAAGGCAGCCGGCGGGAGCGTGAAGGAGAAGACTGCAACTCCGACCCTCGACCAGTACAGCAGGGATCTGACCGCACTTGCAAAAGAAGGAAAACTTGATCCGGTAGTCGGAAGGGAAAATGAGATCGAGAGAGTGATCCAGATCCTGAGCCGCCGTACCAAGAACAATCCATGCCTGGTCGGCGAACCCGGCGTAGGCAAGACTGCGATCGTGGAAGGACTTGCAAGAAGGATCGTAGAAGGCGATGTTCCTGCCACCGTACAGAACAAAAGAGTCGTGACTCTGGACCTTTCGGGAATGGTTGCGGGATCAAAATATCGTGGTGAGTTCGAGGAAAGGATCAAGAAGGTTATTTCCGAAGTTGTCAGTTCAGGAAATGTAATGCTTTTCCTGGACGAGCTGCATACGATCATCGGCGCGGGCGGTGCGGAAGGCGCTCTTGATGCGTCCAATATCCTGAAACCTTCGCTTTCGCGTGGAGAGCTGCAGCTGATAGGTGCCACAACACTGGATGAATATCGCAAATACATAGAAAAAGACGCAGCACTTGAGAGGCGTTTCCAGCAGGTAGCTGTGGAGGAGCCCAGCGTTGATGAGACGATAGCGATCCTGAAGGGTTTAAGGAGCAGGTATGAGGAACACCATAATGTCAACATTTCCGACGGAGCGTTAGAGGCGGCCGCCAAGATGTCTGCACGATATATCAATGATCGTTTCCTGCCCGACAAAGCCATCGACCTGATGGATGAAGCCGCAGCAAGATTGTCGCTTACAGTTTATAAGGCTTCGCCGAAACGCAAGAAACTGGAAGAAAAATTAAAGTCACTGTCTGCGGAAAAAGAAGAGGCGATCAAGAACGAGGCATTTGAAGAGGCTGCTTCGATCAAGAAAAAACAGAATAAACTTACAAAAGAACTCGAGAAACTCGATGAGGAACAGCAGCAGGCAAGACAGGAACGCAAGCTGACCGTAACGGAGAGCGAGATCGCGGACATTGTTTCGGGCTGGACCAAGATACCGGTCACCAGACTCGAAGAAGGCGAAAGCGAACGGCTGATGCAGCTTGAGAGTACTCTTCATAAGAGAGTCATAGGACAGGAAGAGGCTGTTGCGGCCATTTCCAAAGCTATCAGACGAGGAAGGGTCGGATTGAAGGATCCCAACAGGCCTACCGGCTCGTTCTTATTCCTCGGACCTACCGGTGTAGGTAAAACCGAGCTTTCCAAGGCTCTGGCCGAGGCAGTGTTCGGAACCGAAGAATCGATAATCCGGGTTGATATGTCCGAATATATGGAGAAACACAGTGTTTCGAAAATGATCGGTTCGCCTCCCGGATATGTGGGATTCGAAGAAGGCGGACAGCTTTCCGAGAAGATCAGAAGACATCCTTATTCGGTTGTTCTGTTCGACGAGATCGAGAAAGCACATCCGGATGTATTCAACATTCTGCTTCAGGTACTTGATGACGGCCATATTACCGATGCGCAGGGGCGGAAGGTATCATTTAAGAATACGATCATCATCATGACTTCCAACGCGGGCGCACAGGCGATCATAAGTCCCAAACAGCTCGGATTCGCATCACAGGCCGATGCGCAGGCCGACTACAAGAGGATGAAGGAAGGCGTGCTCGATGAAGTAAAACGTATTTTCAAGCCCGAATTCATCAACAGGATCGATGAGATCATAGTATTCCATTCGCTTACGAGAGAAGATATTTCGAAGATCGTGGGTATCATGACCGATAAGATCGTTAAAAGAGCGATGGAAGAGATGAATATCAAGCTCAGGATCGATGACAGCTTTACGGCGTTTATCGCGGAGAAAGGCTTTGATGAGAAATTCGGCGCCAGACCGCTGCGACGTGCGATCCAGACCGAACTTGAGGACAAGCTCGCCGAGGAGATACTTAACGGCAAGACCTCGGAGGGCGATACCGTTACCGTAGCCTATGACAACGATAAGAAAGAGGTAACGTTTAAGGTAAGGCATTCTGCTTCTTCTAACAGGAAGCGATCGGAGAAATGATGACCGGTCGGTGATTTTCACATTGCGGATGCGGAATGCAAAATGCCTACGAAATGTTTTGATTTTTGGAAGTTCCTGTGATATGATGTTATCACCTAGTAACTGTTCACCGCTATGCCTCGAAAATGCTTCGGAAAGCATATTTTCGGGGAAAGCCGGGTGACGGTCCTTACACAATTTCAGCTGCCAGGAGGGGCACCAAGTTTGAAAGTTCATATGAACTTTCAAACGAATGCATCGGTGCCGAGAGCGTCACCGATGCAACCATTAGCCGATCGCTGGCGCTCTCGGCATGGAGGTTAAAATGAAAACGGTTGATACTTTGATCAGAAGTGAAGCTGACGGTGGTTTAAGCTTTGGAGATTTCTCTCTGAAGGAGAAAAAGAAGCTTGCTGATTTCAAGCATGGCGGAGATCTGTACAAGATCAAGACCTTTTACGAGATAACCAAGCTTGAAAAAAATGAAACTTTTGTCTATGAATCGGTTCCGGGATCGGCGGTATTTGATTACAAAGAGAGTACCGAAGAGGTTACTTTTGCGGTAACGGGAGCTTCCGATGTGCAGATCACACTCGAGCTTGAGCCCGATACCGAATATGATGCATTTGTAAATGACGAGAAACTCGGAACGATAAAGACCAACCTTGGCGGAAAGCTGGTGCTTTCGATAGAGGCCGATGCCGATAAGGCTACGCCTGTGAAGATCGTTAAGGCTTGATTAATTAATATTGATCAAAGATAGTATATTGAAAAAGGAGAGCGATTCAAAATGGTTGATAAGAGCGGAATTAAGAAGATTGTACTTGCATATTCGGGAGGACTTGATACATCGATCATCATCCCGTGGCTGAAGGAGAACTACAACAATCCTGAGATCATTGCAGTTGCAGGCAATGTAGGTCAGAATGACGAGCTTGAGGGTCTCGAAGAAAAAGCACTCAAGACCGGAGCTTCGAAGCTTATCGTAGCTGATCTGATCGATGAGATGGTGGATGATATCATTATCCCTGCACTCAAGATGGATGCAAAATATGAGACATATCTCTTAGGAACCGCATTTGCGAGACCCGTGATCGGCAAGAAGCTGGCCGAGATAGCACTGGCAGAAGGTGCTGATGCAATCTGCCACGGCGCAACCGGAAAGGGCAATGATCAGGTTCGTTTCGAGCTCGCTATCAAACGCTTTGCACCCGGTATGAAGATCATCGCTCCCTGGAGAGAGTGGGACATCAAGTCACGTGACGAGGAGATAGATTATGCCGAGGCACACAATGTTCCGCTCAAGATCTCGCGTGAGACCAATTATTCCAAGGATAAGAACCTTTGGCATCTGTCACATGAAGGCCTTGATCTTGAGGATCCTGCCAACGAGCCTGATTATGACAAGCCCGGTTTCCTTGAAATGGGA
>JAFZNE010000118.1 GCA_017553035.1 Lachnospiraceae bacterium | reverse complement strand
TGTTTTCTCCGTAAACAACGGAATCACCGTATGCGCACCATGTATACTGCTCATCCGCAAAGTTTCTGGTAAGTGGTTTAAAGATAATATCCGCGGGTCCGTTCATTTCGGGATACTGATCCGCTGCCTTCTGTGCAAATGTCTTAAGATCGTCTGCTCTCTTAACTTCGGTCATGCCAACGTCTTCAAGGATGTCCTGACGTAAGCATACAAGCTGGAACATACATGATGAAGGAGCGTAAGCTGAAGGAATACCATACTGTACACCGTCTACAACGCCGCCTGCAAGCTGTGACTCAGGTATAACCTTGAGCATATCGGGGCAGTTATCCTTGATGAGCTGGCCGATATCCTGGCAGTGCTTTTTGTTAACCATTGTTGACAGATCGGGGAGACCATCCCAGTAAAGGTCGATGGGCTCGCTTGCGCCGAGAAGGATGTCCTTCTGTTCCCAGTATGCATCCCAACCCTTGTAAATAAGCTTTACCTTGATGCCTGCTTCATTAGCAAGACGGGGATTAAGCTGATTGTCGATAAAGTTAGCCATTGCGTCTGTTTCTTCACCGGGGTAAAGGATAATAACTTCCGAAACATCACCGGTATTGGTTGTTGTGCTTGTTCCTCCTTTGTCACCGGTATTGGTTGTTGTGCTGCCGCCATCGGGAGCAGTGGTTGTTGAAGGCTGGTCTCCCCCATCCTTCGAGCTGCAGCCTGCGAGTGAAGCGATAACAAGCGCTGCTGTTAACAAAAGTGCCAATAATTTCTTTTTCATATGAACCTCCTCATTTTTGAATGAATATCTATTTCTTAAGCGAAACTTATCGCTTAATACTCTGTGTAAAAATATTTAACAGTTACCGTATCCGGGCTTTGTCATTCCTTGACCGCACCGGTCATAACGCCGTCTACAAAGTACTTCTGAACAAAAGGATAAAGGAAGATTATGGGACCG
This sequence comes from Lachnospiraceae bacterium, assembly GCA_017553035.1. Classification (GTDB taxonomy): domain Bacteria; phylum Bacillota; class Clostridia; order Lachnospirales; family Lachnospiraceae; genus RUG11977. Next base: position 48,626 of record JAFZNE010000118.1, on the reverse strand, counting down.
ATGGTTATTATCGTAACCGCCATCTTCATGGTCTCCGTAGGAAGTACCAGGTTGGCTCCTCGCGGAACCTTTCCGCTCGATACCGCGGTTATCTTGGCCATAACATTGTAAAGGATGAACTGCAGCGGGCGCTTCTTTCTGTCATCAATGAACATCAGCGCGTTCCACCACTCGTTCCAATATGCCAGGGTGTACATCATGCCGACGGTCAGCATCGCGGTTTTGTTAAGCGGAAGAGCGATCTTCCACCATATCTGATACCAGTTTGCTCCGTCCAGCTTGGCCGATTCATAAAGCGACGGCGGAACCGAGCTGAAATAAGTCCTCAAGAGGAACATATTCCATACACTGAACATGGACGGCAGTATCAATGCCGCGTAAGTATCACCCAGATGGTACCAGTTTCTGCATACGATGTACCAGGGTATCAGACCGGCTGAAAAGATGATCGTAAAATTACAGAAGAACGAGATCGCATTTCTGTACTTCAGGTCCTTGATCGACAGTGCGAACGAGATCATGCTTGTTACGATCATCGCTCCGAGTGTTCCGATCACTGTGATACCGACCGTGACCCCGTAGGAAACAAGGATATTTCTTCTTGACTCCGGTTCAATAAACAGATACTTATAGGTATCCGTGCTTATCCCGACGCTCGGCTCCAGGCCGTCTTTCAGTTCTTCAATACTGTAAGTCTTCGGGATTACCGAGAAACCTCTCTGGCTTATCGCGAAATTGTCCGATAAAGAACCGGATAAGACCATCAGGAGCGGGTAGAGACATATAAGAGCTATAAAACCGATAAAACCGACTGCGAAGATCTTAAGAACAATATCTCCTGCAGATTTATGGATCTTATTTTTTGTTATATAACCTGCGCTTTTTTCCATCAGAACAGTCCCTCCCCTTCATTTACTTTCTTGGCGAAGTGGTTCGCCACGGTAACCAGGATCAGACCCAGAACGGATTGCATCAGTCCTATCGCAGTTGTATAACCGTATCCCAGCGATTTCATCGCCGAGTATACATAGGTATCGATTACTGCCACCTCGTCGTACAGCAGAGAGTTATTTCCGACGATACCGTAGATCATACCGAAGTCGCCGTAGAAGATCCTGCCGATGCTCATAAGAGTCAGGATAATGACCGTTGGCTTAAGAAGCGGAACGGTTATGTAAATGATACTCTGGAATCTGTTGGCTCCGTCGACTGTCGCCGCTTCATACAGAGAAGCATCGAAGGCTGACATCGCCGCCAGGTAGATGATCGAATTGTACCCGCACCATTTCCAGATATCCGCCACGATAACTATGGCTTTCCAGTATTTCGGTGTTGCGTACCATTTGATCGTTTCGATATCCAGTGATCTTAAGAGGCTGTTTACCATACCTGTCTTATCATCAAAGAAGGCTTTTACGATAACTCCGACAACGATCCATGAAAGGAAGTAGGGGAAGAACATCGCGCTCTGGGTTATCTTCTTAAAAGGCTTGTTCTTGACTTCGTTAAAGCAGATCGCTATCATGATCGGTATGATCGTACCGAAGATCAGACCGAAGAAGTTGATGAACAAGGTATTGTAAACGGCTTTAAGTCCCATTCCGTTGAACTGTGCTCCGGAGTCATTGGCGATTCCGAAGAAAGCCTTGAACCACCTTAATCCTACAAACGGACTTCCGAAAACGCCGTCAACAGGATTGAAATGTGTAAATGCCATCCATATACCGGCCAGCGGTATATAAGAGAATGCTATCAGGAACAGGATCGCAGGAATACACATAATGTACAGCTGGTGATTTTTCTTGAATTCCTTCATGTTTTAAGCCTCCACGTTTCAACCATCCGGTTCCAATCAGCTTTGTCTTCCGGTGTGAAATAAGGTTTTCCGGAAAGAGCTTCTTCTTTAAGTATCATCATTCCCGTAGTGCAGAATCGTTTACCTTCCAGCAGATATCTGCGTGCTTCCTTCTGCAATGTGGTATTGCATTCATAATCATCCAGGGAATTATTCATATCCTTGAACAGATGCACATACAGCATCGAACCGTCCTCGCCGTCGCTGTAGCGGTACATCAGATCCTGTACGTTCGTAATGTTGCGCCCGTCCCCAAGGATGAATCTGAGCCGTTCATCGTACAGCCAGCTTGAACTCCAGAATCCTTTCATTTCAAGTTCCGGATAATGTTCTGCGAAGAACTCGAGTGCCAGCTTCATCGAGCTGTGCATCCTCTCGGGTGTGTAGCCTTCGCCTCCCGGGATATGAAGTGCGATCAGCCAGTCATTTTCACCGAGGACCTGTTCATATTCCCGTTTGTCAAGGGTGATCGTCCTGTTCTCGGTATATCCGAGCGGATTCATGTAATAACCGGTTACGCTGTTTTCATTCTCATCAAGAGTCGTTGTAAATGTTTCATTCCCGGCAGCTTTGCGGTGGCTGTAGAAGTGACCGTTCTTCCGTCCGTCCGGATTCTCCTGCGGTTCGCCCGAACCATGGCGTTCCGAGTATTCTTCACTGATGCTTTTATCATCTGTGTCAGCCGTTTTTTCTTCGTCTTCCTCCGGAAATCCCCAGTCGATCAATTGTCCTTCCGCGTCGTAAATGCATCCGGCTTCGTTCAGTGCGATCACATGTCCGCTCTTGCGGCTGCGGTACATCCTGAATCTCTCGCCATGTTGATACGGGATAAACAGGAACCGGTCCAGCAAAAAGATCGTCAATGTGTAGAAGTTCATCTTCCACGGCATGTCTTCCACATCTATCCGTCCGGTTTCCATATAACGCTTCAGCTGATCCCTCAGCATCCTGTGAGGAATATCTTCATAATATTCATAAGGAATATTCCTTCGTTTCATTTCCGATTCGGAAACCGGCACACAGGCCATCAGGACCAGAAATGCATATGCTTCATTATATTCTCCCAGACAATCGGGCTTCAGTTCGGTGTAATTGTCGATGTCGTATTTGTTTCTCATCGAACACATATCCCATACGAAGAAATGTGAGAAGAACAAAACTTTTTCATCGGCTTCGATCGCCGCGAGTGCCCGGTCGAGATATGTTTTCTTATCTTCGGGCAGGTTGTAGGGAGCCAGCAGTTTTTCATAATAATCATGCGGCATGAGTTCTGCTTTGTCACAGCCGGGCCGGTATTCCGCAAAGGCTTGTTCCAGACCGACGGGAAGTTTATTCATTCCCATATATGTGATCAGTTCCCTGTAGCCCCAATTTGTTTCCATGAATTTTTCTCCGATACTTTCAATCGTTGCTTTGTTTCGTTATCGCGTTACGCTCATTTTCGTTTGTTACGTTTGTTACGTTACCAATATAACATTGATTATTTGATACTTCAATGGGCAATTTTAACATTTTATGACGCATTTTTTTGTGAAAAATGACGTATCTATTTTTTGTGCTGTTACGTTGACATACGTAATCGAATATATTATGATGTAAGAAACGACCGGAGTGCATCGATAAAGGTATATAGTTTCTTATTATAATGAAGACATGTCCTGATCTCATGCCGGCCGGCCGAAATAAAGATACGTAACAGAAAGGATACTCATGAGTACAATACGTGATGTTGCAGCTTTGGCAAATGTTTCCACCGCCACGGTATCAAGAGTCCTTAATCATGATACCAAGTACAAAATGACCGACGAAACCCGTGAACGTGTCTGGAAAGCCGTTGCCGAGCTTGGTTATAAAGCCCCCACTTCTTCCGGAGACCAGATGCGCTACGTATACAAGCCCGATTCTGCAGCTCAGAAGAATCACAAATTCGGTTGCATTCTTAATGTTCAGGGCGGAAAATACAACGATCCTTATTATCTTTCGATCCTGTCGGGATTTGAAGACGCTGTTATGAAGAAAGGGTACGAGATTTCATTTATCCGTACCAATAAAGAACTTGAAGATCCGAATATTCTTTATAATACATTCCAGAATCCGGTCAGCGGCGTGATCATCATGAACACGCTCGAGCAGGAAACTTTCGACTACCTCAGGAAACAGACTCCTTATATAGTAGGTATAGATACGGATCATCGTGAAATAGATAATGTGGCTTACGATCATTACGCCGTAGCTTTCATGGGGATCAAGCACCTGATGGAGCAGGGCTACAAACGCATCGGCTATATCGGCGGTTTCAAGGAAAATATGAGAACCAGCCGTCGTTATAACGGTTATTATTCGGCACTGCACTGTTTCAATCTTGAATATAATCCCAACTGGGTGCTTGCAAGTAACTGGGATGAAGAATACTGTGATCAGATGATCCGCGAAGCATACCGCAAGAAACTCCTTCCGGACGCATTCTTCGTAGCGAGCGACCTGATGGCGATCGGAGTGCTGCGTACATTGTTCGATCTCGGTGTGCAGGTTCCTTCGCAGGTTGCGGTCATGGGTATGTCGAACATCGAAATTTCCCGTTATTCGAATCCTCCTCTTTCAACCATTTCCCTTCCGATCCATGACATGGGAAGGGTTGCCGCGGGAATCCTTTTCAATCGTATCGAAGGCGACGATACTCCTCCGAAGACGATCACATTGAGCGCAGAAGTATTAAAGCGGTCCAGTACATAAAATAACAGTGAGGGTCCCGCCACATTAATGTGGCGGGACCCTCACCGTTATTTTTTAGTCTTCCTTCGGTTTTCTGATTTCAATATGTACTTCGCGCAGCTGTTTCTCGGTTACTTCGCTGGGTGCGCCGCACATGAGATCCTGCGCGTTGCCGTTCATCGGGAAGGTTATGACCTCACGGATCGACTCTTCTCCGGTCAGCAGCATGATCATGCGGTCAACTCCGGGTGCAGCTCCGGCATGAGGCGGAGCTCCGTAGCAGAAGGCATTGTACATTGCCGGGAATTTGGATTTAACTTCATTTTCACCAAGGCCCACAAGGTTGAATGCCTTGACCATGATCTCGGGATCGTGATTTCTGACGGCACCCGAAGCCGATTCATATCCGTTGATAACAAGATCATACTGGAATGCCGTAATGCTCAGCGGATCGATCTCGCCCTTTTCAGCCTTCTCAAGTGCCTCAAGTCCGCCGTTGGGCATCGAGAAAGGATTGTGACAGAACTCAAGCTCGCCCGATTCTTCTCCGATCTCGTACATCGGGAAATCAACGATCCAGCAGAACTGATACTGTTCTTTATCCATATGCTCGGGGCAGAGAGTTCCGAGTTTTGTTCTCATTACTCCTGCGGTTTTCTGTGCAACGCCGAGAGTACCCGCTGCTATACCTACGAAACATCCGGGCTTGAGTCCGAGTGCGGAAACTACCTTATCTTTAACAGGCTGAACGAATTTGGATATTCCTCCGACGATCTCGCCCTGCTCGTCCAGACGGAACCAGTAGGTCTTCTGTGCGGTCTGAACTTCCACATCGGCGATCAGCTGGTCGATCTGTTTACGTGTTGCCGTAAATCCGTCAACTACCACAGCCTTGATCTTCTTGCCGTTAAAGGTTTCGAATCCGATATCACCGAGTACATCCGTTGCATCCTGGAGTTCAAGATCGATACGCAGATCAGGTTTGTCCGTACCGTATTTTTCCATGGCTTCAAGATAAGGTATGCGCCTGAAAGGTGCCGGTGTAACACGTTTGTAGATACCGAATTTCTCAAATACAGGAACAACTACCTTTTCAAGTACCGCAAGTACGTCATCCTGGCTTGCAAAAGCCATTTCCATATCAAGCTGGTAGAACTCACCGGGAGTTCTGTCACCTCTTGCATCCTCGTCGCGGAAGCAGGGTGCGATCTGGAAATAACGGTCAAATCCCGCTGTCATGAGCAGCTGTTTGAACTGCTGGGGTGCCTGGGGAAGTGCATAAAACTTGCCGGGAAATTTACGCGAAGGTACAATGTAATCTCTTGCACCTTCGGGCGAAGATGCGGTAAGGATCGGTGTCGATATCTCAAGGAAGCCTTCGTCCTCCATTCTGCGGCGAAGCTCGGCAACAACATTGCTGCGCAGAACGATCTTTTTCTTGACCTCGGGATTGCGAAGGTCCAAAAATCTGTACTTAAGTCTTGTATTCTCGTCTGCTTCTTTTGATCTGTTGATCTCAAAAGGAAGCTCGTTGTATATACACTTGCCGAGAACCCTGATCGCCTTCGGAACGACCTCGATATCACCGGTAGGGAGCTTGTCATTCTTGGAAGAACGTTCTCTTACGGTTCCCTCCACCTGGATCGTTGTCTCGGAATTGAGTTCGTCTATGATATTCATCATTTCTTCGGTTTCGATCACGATCTGTGTCGTTCCGTAAAAATCCCTCAGTACCAGGAAGCCCAATGTTTTGCTGACTTTTCTGATGTTTTCATACCAGCCTGAAAGAGTAACTTCCTCTCCCACGTTAGAAATGCGTAATTCTCCGCAATTGTGTGTTCTTGATTGTGTCATTTGCAATATCCTCCGTTATGAACTCTCGAACTTGTTCTATTTGCCTATTTTATCACAATCTTATCGGAATGCAAACAGCTTTTTAAAATAAAACGCCACAGATATTTTGACACCTTGCGCAGAAAATGCTATACTGATAAATTGGTTGCTGTAAAATGATATTGTTTGGAAACAAATGTGTAATAAAGAAAGGAATTTGGAATGAAGAAGAAACTTCCGGCATTGTTAATGCTTGCTGTCTTATTTACCCTTATCGTGATCCCGAGACCGGCATCGGCAAGCGAGTATACGTTTGACGTACAGAGAGCCAAACTGACCACTTCCGATGATGTTCTGATCATGACTAAATCGACCTCAAAGTATGATGAGGTCTGGGAAAAAGCCGGTGTAACCGACCCCAAAGCCAAGCTCGACGAACTCAAGAACAGCAATACCTTAGCCGTTTTTTATGATCCCGCGACCAAATGTACCGTCAATTTCTCGGCAAAACAATCGCAGGATATCGTTCAGAAGTTCTCGTTTGACTTTATGACCGATGAGGAAATTATTGATTATATTAAGAAAGACCTTGACGCCGATCCGGATCACAAACTTTACTCCAACCCGGAGATAACTACCGAGATCTCTGTTGAAGAATTCAACGGCAAGAGGTTTTTCAGGCTGTTCATCGATTCCATGGCCTCCACGGACGATATGATCCAGAAAACCTACGAATATATCTACGGCATCATTATCAATGCCCAGATCATAGAGTTCGAATGCTGTTCCATGAACGGTGTACGTCCCGATGAATCATTTATCAGGTCGCTGGTGCAGAATCTGTCTTTTACTCAGGTATACACCCGCGAAGAATACGATGAGATCGTGCATAACGCCCGCGTCAAGCTGATGATCATTGCGATCTGCTTCTTCGGACTGATCATTTTCTTTATCGTATTTGCGATAGTAAGAAAACGTGTCAATAAGAAGCGCATTAAAAGGATCGCCGAGGAAACCGCAGAATTCCATAACAAACGGAAAGCCGGATCGATCCCGGATGATCTCCCGGTCAGATACACCTGCTCATGTACTTATAATGAGCAGACCATAACCGCGTATATGACTTACCAAACCTGGATCAGGTTCCTGCCGGTTCTGATCCCCTGCGCTTTACTCTATATCTATCTGATGTATTCGATGTTCATCAGAAATAATACATTTATTGCCCTGATCACGCTGGGTGCCGGTATATATCTGCTGTATTCACATTATACCAGGCTTGAGAGGATCAAGGAATCCATGAAAAAGCATTATGCGGCCAACCCTGAAGTCACGGTGCGTTTCCGCGATGATTATTTCGATGTTCTCGGACTCGGAGCAATTTCCGAGTATACCTACCTTCAGGTTACATCGGTAGGTCATTACAACGGCTATACATATGTTTATATAGGCGACGAAAAGGCCATTTATATGCTTGATAAGAATACCACACCCGGTTCCGCCGCGGAACTCAGGGCATTTGTAAAAGGAAAGAAAAAGACTTCTCTTTCCAAAGCCAAAAAATAATATTATCAATGCAGCCGTTAGCAGCTCATTTCATTCGCTGCACGAGGTTAATTATGAAAAACAAGAAAACTTCATTTCTGACAGTGACGATCTTCGCGCTTTTGCTCGCCATCGCAGCACTTGTCGTAGTGATCATCAATATGAACGGTTCCGGTGACAAGCCCGGAGATACAAAGACTGCGGATAAAGCATCCGTAAGCCCGACAGCGGGCGTAAATGACGATTCGAAGGATAATGCCGTCGATAATGCAAAAAACGATGCAGAAAACAATACTTCTGACAATGGTTCCGCAAATTCCGGCACAGAAAATGACGATGTGAACGTTTCCCCGACCGCTGCGGCAGATAACGGCAATGATAATACAGAGAACGGCAATGCCACTGCCGATCCGGGAAATGACAGCAATACGGGCGACAGTTCCGAAAATGCTTCGGATAATACCGGCAGCAATGCCGTCAGTTCAAATGTCGATGCCGACCCCGATGCCAATGCTACCGTAACCGCCACTTCCCTGAATGTACGAAAGAACGCGGGTACCGAGTATGAAAAGATCAAAGTTGACAACAAAGATTTTTCGCTGACTGCCAATGACCGTGTCCGGATAAAGGACGTTAAAGGCGACTGGTTCCATATCACCTTCAAGGTTAACGGTACCGAAGTTGACGGTTATGCATACGGACCGTATATCATCCCCGATACCGGCTCCGGCTTCACGATGATCGCCGCTCCGGGCTCGACTGTGATCAATATTCAGTCCGAACGATACAAGGATTATGATAATATCCTGCGTGAATGGTGGTATACACGTAACAATACGCATACAATACCCACAGCTGCCTACTCGAACGACATAACACGCAAATTTGCCGATTACGGCGCTTATTACGCAAATCTTAACGCGACAGATGCCGATAAGGTCTTTTATCTCACCTTTGACTGCGGTTACGAGAACGGTTATACCGAGAAGATCCTCGATATCCTGAAAGCTCACAATGCCAAGGCCTGCTTCTTTGTCACCAAGAGTTACGTAAAGGAAGCTTCCTCGATCGCCAAGCGCATGAAGGATGAAGGTCATATCGTAGGTAACCATACGGCTACACATCCGGTACTGCCCAAGAAGACCGATGAACAGATCGAAGAAGAACTGATCTCGGTTGAGGAACTTTTCAAAGAAAAGACCGGCTACGATCTCGATCACTACATGCGTCCTCCGCAGGGGGATTTCAGTGAAAGGACCCTGAAGATCCAGCAGGATCTCGGTTACAAGACCATCTTCTGGTCTCTGGCCATTGCCAATGACTGGGATCTTACCAAACAGAATTCGATAGATCCTTTCGGAACGATCAAAGCCGGACATCACAGTGGCTGCATCGCGCTAATACATGCAGTTTCATCGGCCAACACGGCTGCCCTCGACGATATCCTTACTTATCTCGAAAATGAAGGTTATCGTTTCGGAACGCTCGATGAGTTACAATAATATTTTATACTTTTTTAAAACATTATTTACTTTGTTATGCATTACTGTTATAATAAATTGCAGTGGAATGTATCCATTTACGGGATTTCATTTCTATCCAATAACATATTCAGGAGGTATAGTATTATGGCTTTTTGTCCCCAGTGTGGTGCTCAGGTAGATCCGAACGCTCCTTTCTGCGCAAACTGTGGCAACCGTCTCTCGGCAGCTCCTGTTCAGCCTGCCCAGCCGGTTTATCAGGCACCTGCAGCTCCTTCGAAGTTTGGTCTTTCTCTTAAAGCCTTCTTCCCCAAATGTTTTGTTTCTCCTATCGAGGCTGCTGAGAATGCTTCCGATATCTTTCCGTTCATCGGTCTGATCTTCGCGGGTTCGTATGCGGTTATCGCCTTTTTACTGTTCTTGATCCATATTCCGTTGGGTGATGTAAGCGTTGCCGTTTCGGTTCGCGCGTTATTCGGTCTTTTCGCATTCCTGATCATCCTTGCTTCCATAGCGGCTCGCGCAGGCATCGGATATGCATTCGGAAGAAAGAACAACCCCGGCGTTTCGTTCCTCAACCTGCTCTCAAGACATGCCATGCTGAAGCTGTATCCGTTCTGTGCATTCTTTATGATGTTCCTGATGGGATTATTCTCGATGGGAATGGCTCTTGTTTTCCTTATCTGCGGGGAATTGCTCTGGACGATCTTATCGATAGTGCTTCTTGATAAATATCTGGGCGGCCTTTCCGATACAAAGAGAACCTGGAGTGTAGTTCTTGCTACTGCCGCTGATTGGCTGGCTTCAGCTCTCTGCCTCCTTATTTTCTACACTGCTGTTCTCAATTCGTTAAGCAGATATTTAAGATATTTCTTCTGATATCATTAAAAATCCAAAAGGATGGGTCCTCCGAGCCAAGGCTCGAGATGGCCCATTCTTTTTTTATGTATAAGCGTTGAACGCCTGCTGAGTGCCGGGCAAACGGTCATCGAACGACCTCTGTGTGCAAGATGTTCTATCTCGAAATTTAGGACGTTAACACTTTACAAAAATAAAGCTTCCATTCTTGTGCATTATCTGTTACAATATAATCCGTAAGTTTTATTCCATATGTAAGGGAAAGTGAGGTAACTATCAATGAGCAGAAGTGCACAGGAAATACTGGCATTCGCGTTATATCTTGCTGCCGTGCTGGCAGTCGGGATATTCTTCTTCGTGAAAGGCAAGAAAGAAAAAGGCGGAGACAAATCATACTTCCTCGGGAACAGAAACATGAACGGTCTGGTAGCAGCCTTGTCGGCAGGAGCTTCCGATATGAGCGCCTGGGTTCTGATGGGTTTGCCCGGATCCATTTATCTCTACGGTATCGGCAAGGTATGGATATCGATAGGCCTGCTTACCGGAACAATACTGGCATGGATCTTTGTAGCTCCCAAGCTTCGCCGGTTCTCAATAATCGCTGACGATGCCATTACCATTCCGCAGTTTCTTACCAACAGATTCAAGGCTAAAAGCCCTGTCCTTCTGATCATCAGCGCGATCGTATTTGTTGTTGCGTATTGTGTATATGCGGCTTCGAGTATTACGGCATGCGGAACCTTGTTCCAGACAGTATTCAGTCTCGAGGATGATAAAAAGATCATGATCATGATCGGAGCTACGGCTATTATACTGATATATACCTTTTTGGGTGGATTTAACGCCGTTTGCTGGACCGATTTTATCCAGGGAATGATGATGCTTGCAGCGCTTATGGCAGCTCCCATCATAGCGGTCGTTGCTATGGGCAAGGCTGACTTTACTCCTATGGCACCCGTTGTTACGGATGAAAATTATTACAACCTGCTTTCGAGCGGTAAATTTGACTGGAAGAGCATAGCTGACATTTTGACCGGTTTCGGCTGGGGACTCGGATATTTCGGAATGCCTCATATTCTTGTAAGATACATGGCGATCCGCTCTGAGAAGGAAATGAAAAAGTCAAGGATCACCGGAATAATCTGGACCGGATTGATCCTTGGTATGGCAACCGTAGTTGCATTGGTCGGACACGAATTCCTTGGCTCATATCTGGCTTCGGGACAGGAAAGTACCATTTTTATCACTCTGGTAAGAAATCTCTTCCCGGCGTTTATCGGAGGTTTGCTCCTTTCCGCTATTCTTGCCGCATCGATGAGTACTGCCGACTCACAGTTGCTGACCTCGTCCTCTGCTTTTGCATCGGACGTTTATAAGAAAGTGATCAGGAAAAATGCCGATGACAACGAGATGCTCATGGTCGGAAGGATCGTTGTTTCGGTTATATCCGTTATAGCACTGGTCATTGCCCTTAGCCCCGGAAACAAGGGCATCATGGCACTTGTTGAATGCGCCTGGGGTGCGTTCGGTGCTTCGTTCGGACCTGTTATCCTCCTTGCTCTTTACTGGAAACGTTTTACATATAAAGGAGCAATTGCCGGTATCAGTGTAGGATTTGTCGTTGATGCGCTCTGGTATGCTTTTCTGTCGGGACCTACAGGTCTGTACGAGATCATTCCGGGATTTATCTGCGGTCTGATCGCTGCTTATGTAGTTACCTTATTTGATAAGGAACCTTCAAAAGAGATCACGGATATGTTTGAAAAGGCCGAAAAAGAGATCTGACAGTCAGAAGAAAAACTATAACGGCTGTCGGACTTATGTCCGGTTGAAAATGAATAAAATAAAAGGGCGTCGCTTTATTATGCGGCGCCCATTATCTTTATCTCAGTATCATGATCGTATACGGAGGAAGAACGAATTCTCCCGTTTCGAGGTTTATTTCCGGTATATACGAAGGAGATACGGGAAGTACTCCCGATGTTTTCCCGTAACCGAGGATACTCTTATCCAGTTTCACGGTCTCATTTTCATCGGAATTCAGGTTATATACCACAATAACACTGCTTCCGTTCCAGCTTCTTCTTGTAACACTGACCTGATCGCCTGCGGTTACACCGTTCAGGCCGTTCAGCACTTCTACCCTGCCTCTTGCGATCTCGGGGTTCAGATTACGCAGGTACATCGCCTGTTTGTAATAATTGAGTATTGAATCATCATCTTCGAGCTGTTCTTTCACCGATTCAAAATAGTACGAATCCTTATTGACCGTTGCCCCGTCGGGAGCTTTCGTGCAATAGCCTTCACTGTCCATCTGGTCCCACAGCATCGCGATCCTCTTGTTAGGATCTTCGCCGGTGCCGATCATTCCTATCTCTTCTCCGTAATAGGTGAACAGCGCTCCCGGCATCATCGCAAGTATCCCGGCTCCGGTCTTCACACGGTTAGGCATTGATTTTCGAAGGAAATTCGCAGCTCTTGCCGTGTCATGATTGCCGAGGAACATCGAAGGTATCCCGACATCATAGGTACTCTGGAGTTTCAGCAGAAGTTCATTGAACTTCAGGCCGCAGTTTCTGGCCGAAAAGCTCATCGGACCCGTTACTATGCTTCCTTCGCCTGTTGCGGCCGTAAAGATGAAAAAGCTGTCAAGCCCCGAATCATAATATCTTCTGATCAGCGGATCGGCGTTTTCCCACGCTTCTCCGACGAGGAAGCAATCCGGTTTGAGTTCGTGAGCGGTTGTTGACAGCCAGTTCAGGAACTCAATATTTTTATCAACACTTCCCGTGTAATAACTGGTGCAGGCATCAAGACGGTATCCGTCAACGCCGAGATCAAACCAGTATTTCATGATATTTTTGATCTCATCCCTCACAACGGTACTGTCCAGATTCAGGTCCGGCATGCCCGACCAGAACCGTCCTTCGTAGTACCATCCCGTAGATCCCACCTGGGTATATCCGTTTGCGTAAGACTGCTGGAAATTGTAATAGTCCTTGTATTGTCCGGAGGGCTCACCGTTCTTGGCGATCTCGGCACACGCTTCACGGAACCACGGATGCATCGATGAAGTATGATTAACGACAAGGTCGAGGATAATGTCGATATTACGGGCATGCGCTTCTTTGATAAGGTTCTTCATATCGTCAAGCGTCCCGTATTTCGGATCTATACCGTAATAATCGGTAATATCATATTTGTGATATGTGGGCGAGGGGTGTACCGGCATGAACCATATCCCCGTGTAACCCATATCGGCAACATAATCCAGCTTCTGTATTACACCGTTCAGATCGCCGTATCCGTCTCCGTCGGAATCATAGAAACTGTAAACAAATATTTCATAATAGTTTCTATATGAATCATCGATGATCTCGGGCTTCTCAAGGGGTTCCCGGGTGATAACGGGTGCCTGGGTCGCATCAGGTTCCGCGGTTACTTCGGGAGTCTGAGTCGCCTGTGTATTGTCCGGTCCCGGAGTATCAGATGTTCCCGAACAGCCTGTAAGTAACAGGGCAAGCAGCATCACGATCGCCATAGTTCTTGAAAATACAGTCTTCATACATCCAACCTCCGAAGGTAACTGATGAGACAAGCTTTTGATATATGCTCTGCAGGTAAGCCTGCAAGACAGATCTTTGTACATACGGGCCATGGCAGCAAAGCAGTCATGGCATTTGACCTTTACATCATAATATCGTATTTTTCTTGAAATTGCAAATCATTAAGTATATAATAGTTGTGCTGTGTCATCTTCTGACGGAGCGATTATCTACAGGCCAATATTATTATCACGGAGGTTTATAATGAAGTACGGTTATTTTGACGATCCTAATCGTGAATACGTCATCACAACACCCGAAACTCCTCTTCCCTGGATCAATTATCTGGGCAACGACGGATTCTACGGACTCATTTCCAACACTGCGGGAGGTTACTGCTTCTATCAGGATGCCAAGCTGCGCCGCATAACGCGTTTCCGCTATAACAACGTTCCCGTTGATGCAGGCGGACGTATGTACTACATCAAAGACGGCGATACTGTCTGGAGCCCGGCATACAGCCCCGCACAGACCGTTCTCGATTCCTATGAATGCCGTCATGGTATGGGATATACCACATTTACGAGCTCATTAAAGAATGTTGAAGCCAAGCTTACCGCATTCGTTCCGCTCGGAGATTCATGTGAACTTAACCGTCTCGATATTGTAAACAATTCCGCCGAAACCAAAGAACTGACGATCTTCAGCTGTCTCGAATGGTGCCTGTGGAATGCTGTTGACGATGCCAACAACTATCAGCGTAACCTTTCGATCGGAGAGCTCGAGGTTGTCGGATCAACCATTTACCATAAGACCGAATACCGTGAAAGACGCAATCATTATGCATTCTTTACAGTCAATGCGGATATAGCCGGTTTCGATACCGACAGAGATACCTTCCTCGGATTCAGACGTTCGTGGAATAATCCCATTGCTGTTGAGAACGGCGCATCGGGTGATTCCAAGGCCAGCGGCTGGTACCCGATAGCAAGCCACAGCATCAAGGTCAAACTGGCTCCCGGCGAGAAGAAGAGCTACATTTTCCAGCTTGGTTATGTTGAAGTTGACCGTGATCATAAATGGGAATCCAAAGGCATCATCAACAAGGCTCCCGCCAAAGCCCTTATCGAAAAATACAACACCGAAGCCGCATGTGACAAGGCATTTGCGGACCTGAGAGATTACTGGAACAATCTGCTTTCGATCTATCATCTCGAAAGCGGCAATGATAAACTGAACCGCATGGTCAATATCTGGCATCAGTACCAGTGCATGGTCACATTCAATATGAGCCGTTCGGCCAGCTATTGGGAGACCGGTACCGGACGCGGAATGGGATTCCGCGATTCCTGCCAGGATCTGCTCGGCTTCATGCATCTGGTTCCCGATCGTGCTAGAGCACGTATCATCGATATTGCTTCGATCCAGTTCGAAAACGGATCGACATATCATCAGTACCAGCCGCTTACCAAGCGCGGCAACGCAGACATCGGCGGCGGCTTCAATGACGATCCGCTCTGGCTCGTTGCATGTACCTGTGCTTATATCCGTGAGACAGGCGATTTTACCATACTTGACCACCCGACACCGTTCAACAACGTTGAAGGCAGTGAGAAGCCTCTGCTTGAGCATCTCCGCCGCAGCGTGAACTTCACGATCAACAACAAAGGTCCTCACGGCCTGCCTCTGATCGGACGCGCCGACTGGAACGACTGTCTGAACCTGAACTGCTTCTCCTATGAACCCGGCGAAAGCTTCCAGACTTTCGGACCGAGTGAAGGACCCGTGGCCGAATCGGTATTTATTGCGGGAATGTTCGTAAAATACGGTCTTGAGTACGCAGATTTGTGCAGCCATATCGGTCTTGCCGATGAAGCGGCTTCGATCAGAAATGAAGTTGATAAGATCAAATCAGCTGCCGAAGAATACGGCTGGGACGGCGAATGGTTCGTAAGAGCCTATGATGCGAACGGCAACAAGGTCGGATCCAACGAATGCGAAGAAGGCAAGATCTTTATTGAGCCTCAGGGCTTCTGTACCATGGCCGGCATCGGCAAGGAAAAAGGTTACGGCCGCAAGGCGCTTGATT
The DNA here is from genome assembly GCA_017553035.1 of Lachnospiraceae bacterium. Classification (GTDB taxonomy): domain Bacteria; phylum Bacillota; class Clostridia; order Lachnospirales; family Lachnospiraceae; genus RUG11977. Next base: position 32,708 of record JAFZNE010000118.1, on the reverse strand, counting down.
CCGTTAAGAAATACCTTGTCAACGATTACGGTGTTGAGATCCTCGCTCCCTGCTATACCACATATCATGTGGAACTTGGTGAGATCAGCTCATATCCGCCCGGATACAAGGAGAATGGTGCGATCTTCACTCATAACAACCCTTGGGTATCTGTTGCGGCAACCGTTATCGGAGACGGTGAGATGGCCTTCGATATTTACAGGAGAAGCTGTCCCGCATTCCTCGAGGATGTCAGTGAGATCCACCGTACCGAGCCTTACGTATACAGCCAGATGATTGCAGGCCGTGAAGCTCCCCGTTATGGCGAGGCCAAGAACAGCTTCCTGACCGGAACGGCTGCATGGGCATTTGTTGATATTTCACAGGCAATACTCGGTATCGCTCCCACTCTCGACGGTCTCAGCGTAAACCCCTGCCTGCCCGCAGATCTTAACGATTATACTGTAACCCGCCGCTACCGCGGATGCGAATACCATATCCACGTTCTCAAAGACGCCTCCAAGAAGGGACTCTTTGTTGACGGTACCGCCACACAAGGCAACCTGATCCCCGTCAGGGACGCTCAGAAAGTTGAAGTAGAGTACTATCTGTAAATCTTTAAAAAGCATAAAAAAAGAGCCCTGTGGTATCATAGGGCTCTTTTTCAGTTTTTATTTATTCTCCACTGCCGAATCCATGATTAGATCATTGGCTTTATTGAGCTTGGCCTGCTCCTTAACCATTGTCTCGCCATCGATCCCGGTACTTGCCTGGATATTGTAATACAGCTCCTCTACGGATGATACGTTGTAATCACTCAGCAGAGTGTTCGTATACTCCTCGATCTCAGCATCGGTCGGCGTGATCTTCTCGGCTTCTACTACTGCCGACAGCAGATAGTAATACTGTGTCTCGGGCTTTGCCTGGCTCTCCATATAGGAATCAAACTGCTCGGCTGACATGCCGTATACATAATTATAATATGTTGCCGCATCGATGCCGTACATCTGTGAAAACATCGAATTGTAGTTGTTGATCATCGCGGTCTTGGTCTTGGTGATATCTTCGGTAAGATCTTTCTTGAATGTGGCATTATTCAGTGCTGCATCCCTGATATCGGTAAACTTCTGGGACTCGGCGTTCTGTCTGGCCGACTCTTCAAGATTGCTGCGTACAGTGCTGCGATAAACATCGATCGAATCATACCCGAGCGTTTCCTTAACGAACTCTTCCGTAAGTTCGGGGAGTACGGTCACCTTAATGGAATTAACCGTAATATCAAAGGTTGCGGGTTTGCTGGCCAGATCCGGATTATTGGGATATTCCTCCGGGAAGGTCACATTGATAGTTTTGGTCTCGCCGATCGCAATACCGATAATCCCCTCTTCAAATCCGGGGATCATCCTGCCTGCACCGATCTCGATATCGTAATCCTCAGCCGAACCGTTTTCAAAAACAACGCCGTCAACCTTGCCGACGAAATCGATATTGACCCAGTCGCCGTTCTGGACAGCTCTGTCAGTCACTTCAGTCTGTGTTGAATGATTTTCGAGGTCATACTGTATCTTATTCTCAATATCTTCATCAGTCACTTCTTCCGAAAGTCTGGTATAGCTGAGTCCTTTATATTGTCCCAAAACCACGTCACCCTTCTTGTATCCGGTAACGGGATTGGGTTTGCTGCTGCAGCCCGCACAAGATACGATAAGGCATGCAGCAAGTAAAACAGTCAGAATCTTTTTCATAAAACTACTTTAAACCTGCCTTTCTTTCATAAAACTCAAGATAAACTTATATCATAATTATTTCAAAATGTAAAGCCCGAAAACCTATTCCCCGATAACCGAAACTATTGCGGAGATCAGTTCTGCCGGCGCAAACGGCTTGGAAACAAATCCAACGCAGTTGAGCTCTTTGGCCTGTTCCGCAAGCGCCGCATCGGTAAGCGCGGTAAGGAAGATAACCTTACGGGCCGGACCGGGCATCTCATTTATATGTTTCATGGTTTCAATGCCATCCATTACGGGCATACAAACATCAAGGAGGATCAGGTCGGGATCCTTCTTTTCCAGAAATTTGAGCGCCTGCTCTCCGGATGTTACTACATTTACTTTATACTTTTCTTTTAATACTTCCCTGACAATCGTGAGATTGGCGGGACTGTCGTCTACGGCAAGAATAGTCTTCATATCGTTTCCCTTCCTTGTTTCACACTTGGTAAATCAGATTTACCGCCCCATACTTTTACCATTATAAATCCCGCCCGCATAAATGTAAAGAAATCTTTGTAAATCCCCGCCGGTTTATGTTATACTAAAATGAATGACGAGATGTCCCATCATGGATCATGATGCAGATTTATCAACTATACTTAAGGGGGAGGTGATATCTTGAAGATCGACATGCCCGATGATGTCCGCATGATCATACGGACACTCATGGATGCAGGCTATGAAGCGTGGGCAGTGGGCGGATGTGTTCGCGACAGTCTTCTCGGGCGCATTCCCAAAGACTGGGATATTACCACCTCAGCGCTTCCGCAGCAGATCAAGAGTTTATTCCCGCGGACGATCGATACCGGTATAGAACACGGTACCGTAACCGTAATGTGCAAAGGCACCGGTTATGAAACGACTACTTACCGCATCGACGGAAAATACTCAGACGCACGTCATCCCGACAGCGTAACATTCGCGCCTTCACTGGAAGAAGATCTGAAACGCAGGGATTTTACGATCAATGCAATGGCCTACTCCGATGAAAAAGGTCTGGTTGACCTGTTTGGCGGAAAACATGATATAGATTCAAAAATAATAAGATGTGTCGGAGATCCGGAGGCCCGTTTTTCCGAAGATGCACTGCGGATCCTCCGGGCGATCCGTTTCAGCGCACAGCTCGATTTCGAAATAGACGGATCGACGCTTGCCGCTGCCTCTCTTTTAAAGAGCAGGCTCGAACTGATCAGTGCCGAAAGGATCCACACGGAACTTGAAAACCTGATCATGTCCGGACATCCCGACAGGCTCAAGCTGCTGCATTCCACGGGGATAGACGAGATTATCCTTCCGGAACTGGCAGCCGCCGGGCAATCTTCGGAAGGCACTCTGGACGAGCTGGTCTCTATGCTTGAGTCCGCACCTCATGACCGGCGTATCCGTTGGTCGGTATTGGTCAACCGGTCAGGTAATGCCCTCGGTATACTCAGACGGTTAAAGTTCGACAATAATACGATCCATACCGCATCCGGCCTTATCAGATTCAGTACGGCCCGTCTGAACGGACTTACCGATGCGGAAATGAGGAAACTCATGCACGATGCGGGTTCGGAGAATATGCCCCTTATTTTCGATTTCAGGCATGTTATCGAACCGGGATCCGATTATTCCGCTTCAGAAGACCAGTACAAAGCGATCGTGGGCAGAGGTGAATGCACCGATCTGAAGGCTCTTGCCGTTGACGGCAAAGACCTTATCAGCTACGGCATTCCCGCCGGAAAAGAAGTCGGTGAAACACTGAACCGCCTGCTCAACGACGTACTTGACGACCCGTCCCTTAATAAAAAAGAACTTTTACTTGAAAGAATAGGTAAAGATCAGAAATGAACAGAAACAATTACCGGCTCCCAATCTTCGTTGTGATCGCCGGAGTCCTGATAATCATCACTCTTTCGATCGTTTACGTCCTGACCGACGGTGGTTCCTCAAAAAAACCGTCCGCAAATACTTCGCCGTCACCGTCGCCCACAGCCGGCATCAGTGATATCCCCGATCCGGGTTCGGTCGTCCCTTCGGAAGAACTCCATTCGATGAACGGCATTATCAAAGGCATAGATCTTGACAATGCGATAATCACCGTTCAGGAACGCGGTACCATTGCCGAACATGATTTTTTCTATAACGGTGCGACCAACATCAAAACGGCATACAACAGACAGATAACCGCAGCGGTACTAAAACCCGGTGATTTTGTCAGATTGTCTTACAATGATGAATTCCTTCTGCGGGAAGTTTCCGGCTCGACCGATGTTGATATTTACAAGAATGTTCTTACCCGCACACAAGACGACGCTCTGAAGAAACTTACCGTAGGAGATACGATATACCGCTACGGCGATGACCTTCTGGTCCTCAATGACGGATATTTCGTCGGTATCGATACGATCGAAGATATGGATATCATCTCTCTTTACAGCGTGGATGATTATATTTACCTGATCAATATCGAAAAAGGCCATGGTTACTTCAAAATGGTCAATCATTCGTATTTTAACGGCGGAACCCTGAAAATAGGAAGATACATGTCATGTGAGATTACCGATGATCTGTATCTTACCCTTGCCGAAGATGAATATGACATTGTGGTGGAATATGAGGATTTTATCGGTCAGGCAACCGTCCTGGTCGAGCGCGACATGACTACCGTACTTGACATGGCCGCTTACACTCCGGCCTCGGCGCTCACCGGTTTCTTCAGGTTCGAGATCAGTCCTGCAAGCGCCCTCCTCTATATCGACGGTATACTTACGCCTTATGATACAGCGGTCGAGCTGACACGCGGAGAGCACTGGATCCAGGTAGCAGCAGGTGGATATACACCGTATACGGGATTCATTGAAGTCGGTGAAGCGATAGATTCCCTCAACATTTCACTCTCACCTGCTCCCTCACAGACGCCCGATATCCTGTATGAAGATGACGGTTCAGGTGATGTTACCGCAACTCCGTTTCCTACCGGTATTACCGATAACGGCGGGTCTTCCGGAGGTATAACGGATTCTACCAGCGATACTGGCAATGATCCCACACCTTCCGTCTCTCCCGACGATAACGACGGTGAACCCGAACCTACCGGACAATCCGATGATACTTCTTCCGATACGGGAAACAGCTCCGGCAATGAGCCGGAACCTACTTCCCCTCCCGACGATACATCTTCCGATAACGGGGACTCCGGCAACGATCCTGACAACGATTCCGGAAACGGAAGCAGCGAAGGCAGTATGGTGATCATAGCATCCGAAGGTGCTGCGGTATTTATCGATGATGTATATAAGGGAACGATCGAAAACGGCATGCTCTCTCTTGCGAAGGTTCCCGGCACGCACAACGTCCGGCTTACCAAAGAAGGTTATATCACACGCCGTTACACCATATACGTGGAAGACGGTGAAGAAGAGGCAGAATTCTCCTTCCCCGAGATGGTAGCCGAGTAAAATAGATATTCCTATTTCGCACTTTTTACTCTTTAAAATATATTTCTAATAATATAGTATATTTTCAAGATAAACCAAGCAGACATTTTCAAGGAGGATCAGTATGAACATCAAATCAGGCTCATTGATCAAAGCAGGTATTATCATTGCGGTGATAGCGATCCTGTTTTTCAATGCTTACTACACCATTACCGAGCAGGAAGCGGCTGTAGTTACCACTTTCGGCCAGGCAAGTGCCACCACCGAATCGGGACTTCATATGAAAATACCTTTTATCCAGCATGTTGAAAAGGTAGATACCACGATCAAGGGTTTCCCCATCGGTTATGTTTTGGAAACCAACGCACCCGTGGAAGATGAATCCCTTATGATCACCTCGGATTTCAACTTCGTAAATGTGGATTTCTATGTCGAGTATAAGGTTATCGACCCGATCAAAGCATTATACTCTTCACACGATCCGGTGGAAATCCTCAAGAATGTGGCTCAGTCAAGTATTCGTTCCGAGATAGGCGCATTTACGGTAGACAGCGTTATCACAACCGGTAAAAATGAGATCCAGTCCAATATCCGCGAAAAGATCAACCGTCGTCTCGAGGAACAGGACATCGGTATCCAGCTGATCAATATCACGATCCAGGACGCAGAGCCTCCTACAAGCGATGTTAAAGAAGCATTCATGAACGTCGAATCGGCCAAGCAGGGTGCCGATACCGCCATCAACAATGCAAACAAATACCGCAGCGAGCAGGTTCCCGCAGCCGAGGCGCAGATCGACCAGATACTTAAAGAAGCGACCGCAACCAAGGAAGCACGTATTAATGAAGAAGAAGGCCAGGTTGCACGTTTCAATTCACTTTTCGAAGAATATAAAAAATATCCTCTGATCACCAAGCAGCGTATGTTCTATGAAGCAATGGAAGACATCCTTCCCTCCCTCAAGGTTATCATTGATAATTCCGAGACCGGAACCGAGAAGATCCTTCCCCTTGACAGCTTTTTAGATTCTACAACTAACGGAGGAAACTGACATGGCAGATTTCAATTTTGACTTAAATGATTTAAAGAAACGCTTCAAGCAGCGTGATAAAGGCTTTACGGATGCCGAAAGCAACGGGACCGGCGAAGGCAATATCCCCAAGTATTCGGCAAAGAAACATAAACATCGTATACCGGTCATCATCGCGATCGTAGTCCTGATAGTTGCTATCATCGTGTTGAGCCAGTCTCTGGTTGTAACTCGTGAGAATGAATACACTCTGATCAAAGAGTTCGGCAAGGTTGAACGCATTATCGACAACGCCGGATTATCGTTCAAAACACCGTTTATCCAGACAAGCGATACACTTCCCAAGACCCTGATGCTCTATGACCTTACAAAGTCCGATGTCATTACCGAAGACAAGAAAACCATGGTCGTTGACAGCTATGTTCTGTGGGAGATCACCGATCCGCTGAAGTTCACCCAGACACTGACGCTGATCCCCAACGCCGAAGGGCGTATCAATACCATTGTTTACAACTCGATGAAAAACGTTATAAGCAGCATGGCCCAATCAGAAGTTATCAGTTCGCGTGACGGTGCCTTAAGCGACCTTATCATGGCTAACATCGGCAATACGATGGATCAGTACGGAATTACATTCCGCGCAGTTGAAACAAAGCGTCTCGATCTTCCCAGCGACAACAAAGCCGCGGTTTATGAGCGTATGATCTCCGAGCGTAACAATATTGCCGCTTCTTATACGGCATCCGGTGAGTCCGAAGCCAAGATGATCCGTACCAAGACCGATAACGAGATCGCGATCAGTATTTCCGAAGCCAAAGCGGAAGCTGAAAAGATCATTGCCGAAGGCGAAGCGGAATACATGAGGATCCTTTCGCAGGCATATAATTCAACCGAGCGTGCCGATTTCTACACATTTGTAAGGTCCCTCGATGCTGCAAAGCTTTCCCTGACCGGCAACAAGACTCTGATCCTCAACTCGGATTCGCCTCTAGCACAGATCTTTAATTCTATCGAATAATTTTGGAACCAAAATCAGACCTCCTCGTCTAATGTTCAGATAAGGTTAATGAAATTAAACGAGGAGGGTTTGTATTATGAAAAAAATCAGAACGATCGGGAAACTGACAAAGAAGTTTACCGCCATCATCCTTATTCTGGCATTGATGGCAACGATGATGCTCTCAGGATGCTCTAAAGAAACCGGTAAATCTGAGAAGATCACCGGTACTGAATCAAGGGACCGCAAGAGTGATCCGACAGCTCCGCCCACAGATCATTCCGACCCGACGGCACCGTTCCTGAATTCCGGCGATTCCGGTGCTGCGTCCGACGGATCAGGCTCCGTGGAATCATCCAGAAGCACTCTGGCGCTTGCACCTGCCACCGAGTCGAAGGCATCCGCAGACTATGCGGGTGACGATGGCTACTTTGGCGGTTATTATGGTGAAGGCGATTATGCCGACTATTTTACCGGTGCAGAATTGGAGTATTCGGGCAGCGATTTTACTACCTTCGGAAAATACGAGCTTGACGGTGGAGATTATTCGTTAGCGGATGGTTACGGTGAGGAAGGATTGACCACAGAGATCGATCCCATCGATCCTATTCTTCCCGATCCCGAAGAGGAAAGAGAAGATTATCCCCGTCCCGCAGCAGGTCTGCTTACAGCGGGCGAGTGGAATGACAATCTTCACTATGATTTTCTCAAGAACCTTATTGCCAACGGCCAGCAGCAGGACTACAGCAGCTTCTTTACAGCCTGGGATCTTACTCCTTTTTCAAGGCTTGCCGTTCATGTAAGCTCAGGTGAGATCGTCACCAATATCTCAGGTTCGGCGATCGGTACGACCAACGTAAACAATGCTGACGTAACGGTTTATTCCGCTGACGGAGATGTGATCTGGCAGTCAAAAACCAACAATAAGGGAATGACCTATGTATTCTACAGACTTAACGGCGGTGATGCCGTTCCCGCAAAGGTTGTGGTAACCTCGGGAAGCTTTACGACCGAGAAATACGTAGAAAGCACAGATCTGCTTGATGATAACACACTCGAAGTAATTCTTTCGGATTCTGCATTTACACCCAAGAAACTTGATCTGATGTTCGTGATCGATACAACCGGTTCAATGTGGGATGAGATCAGATATCTCCAGAAGGAGCTCGAGGATGTTATCGAACGTGTGGAAGGCAGCAACTCCAATCTTCCTATACGTCTTTCGGTTAATTTCTACCGCGATCTTCACGATGAATATATCGTACGCTCGAATCCGTTTTCAAGTGATATCAACTCTCAGCTTGTAAAACTGAACGCGGAAGGCGCAGATGGCGGCGGAGATTACGAAGAAGCTGTTGAACTTGCCCTTGAAGATGCAGTCAATAATCATGATTGGGACGAAGACAGTACCAAGCTGGTATTCATGGTACTTGATGCTCCTCCCCACAATACATCTTCGATCAGGGAATCACTTGCTTCATCTATTACAGATGCGATCAACAAAGGCATCCGCATTATTCCCGTGGCATCAAGCGGCGTGGACAAGTCAACCGAGTTCCTGCTCCGTACATTTGCCATGACAACAGGCGGAACTTACACTTTCCTTACCGACCACAGCGGCATCGGCGGTTCACATATCGAGCCTACGATCGGCAGTTACGATGTTGAAAATCTCAACGATCTGCTGGTAAGGATCATCAATGAATATTTATCATGAAAATACTTATTATCAGTGACACTCACGGAGATTTGAGAAATCTTTACACGGTTTTGGAAAAAGAGAAACCGATTGACAACCTGTTACATCTTGGCGATGTTTCAAGAGACGATGATGAGATCAGGGCGATAGCGGACTGTGCCTGTGCTTTTGTCCGCGGCAACTGTGACTGGTGCTCCGACGAGCGGGATTTCAGGGATTTCGGACTGCTTGGGCATAATGTCCACATGGAACACGGGCATATGCTCCCGTCCGGTTTTGATGCGATCGCATTACGCGCGAAGAATCTCGGCGCGGATATCCTGCTCTTCGGGCACACGCATTCCCCGGTATGCGTCAAGCATAACGGTGTCTACATCGTCAATCCCGGCAGTCTGAGCAAGCCCAGACAGGCAGACCGCCGCCCCAGTTACGCAATCCTGAATATCGAATCCGGCAAAGACCCGGAATTCGAGATACGGTACTTGTGACTACTCCTATATTTACTATATTTACTATATTTACTATCTTTATTAACCTAGACCAAATAAATATCGTTTCAAAAACGGCTTCCGCGCAAAGAACTTCTAAGGCTTGTGCAGATTGTTTTTGAAACGATTTTTATTTGGTCTGTGTTTTTAGATTTTCTGAGTAACAATAAAACAGGCTCTATCTGTGCAGTGTCTGGTCAGATTACATCGAACTAGTTGTCCGGTAATCTGACCGGATACTGAACGGACAGAGCCGTCACTTTGTAGAGTCTGATTTGATAAAAGAAATAACAAGCGGTAAAATAGAATTGCTTCACAGGTAAATTTTCTCGATCTCCTGAATCAGCTTATCTTTGTCACATACCGTATTGTGTTTTACCGGCGCTTTGATGATATCTTCGATCGCCTTCGGTACCGGAGTGCCTGAAAGCTTCTCAAGCTCAGGGAAAAGATCGAAGTCGTCCATTCCGGCATATTTCGGATCGATCGAGGTCAGGACCGCACGGGTAAATTTGTAGGGGCTCGCTGTTGATGCGATCACGGTGCAGGTCTCATCACCTGTCTCTTTTCTGTATTTTTCATAGGCTGCCGATGCAACCGCGGTATGAGGATCGATAATATAGCCTTCTTTATCGTAAAGTTCCTTGATACGCGCCGACATCTCTTCTTCGGTCGCAAATTCCCCGACAAACAGCTCCAGTGCTTCGGCCTTGCGTGCGTTCTCGGGAAGCTCATATTTTCCGGTCGTCCTTAAGCTCTCCATCAGCTCTGCGGTCTTATCACCTGCAAGCTCGGCAACCAGTCTTTCGAGATTGCTTGAGATCAGAATGTCCATACTCGGCGAACTTGTCAGCTTGAACTCCCTGTTACGGTCATAAATGCCGCTCTTAAAGAAATCATACAGGACCTTATTTTCATTGGAGGCACAGATCAGCTTGTGGATCGGCACGCCCATGCGGTATGCATAATAAGCAGCAAGTATATTTCCGAAATTGCCCGTAGGTTCTACAAAATTGATCTCTTTGGGCATCAGTCTCGTGTAAGCATAAACATAATATGCTATCTGAGGAACAAGTCTGCCGATATTGATCGAATTGGCTGACGAGAAGCGGTAACCGTGTTCGAGCATCTTCTTTGCAAGAGTCTCATCGGTAAATGCTTTTTTTACTTCTCGCTGAGCATCGTCAAAATTACCTCTTATTCCGATAACATGGGTATTCGCGCCGGGCTGAGTGACCATCTGCCTTTCCTGTACACGGCTTACACCATCCTTGGGGTAAAATACCACGATACCGGTGCCTTCAACGGAATCAAAGCCTGCCAGTGCAGCCTTACCCGTATCTCCGGATGTCGCCGTAAGGATCACGATGTCTTCCTTAACTTCGTTCTTCCTCGCCGAAGTCAGCATCAGATAGGGAAGGATCGAAAGAGCCATGTCCTTGAACGCTATGGTGCGGCCATGGAAAAGCTCAAGGTAATACGCATCATCTGCCTGGACCAGACATGTTATATCTTCGTGGTCAAAATTCTTGTTATTGTATGCGCTGTTGATCGCATTCTTCAGCTCTTCTTCGGTAAAATCATCAATAAAGAGCTTCATGACCTCATATGCAAGCTTCGGATAATCCATCTTGGCAAGCTGTCCGAAAGACTTGTCAAGCTTCGGTATCTTCTCGGGTACATACAATCCGCCGTCAGGCGCAATTCCCCTCAGAACAGCTTCCGAAGCGGTCGCTGTCAGTTTCTTGTTTCTCGTGCTATGATATATCATGATATACCTCCCTGAATTCTCATAGGATACTATAGCAAAAAAGAGCCTGTTTAACAAGCCCTTTTGATATGATTGCCATTATTTGCGCTTCTCTTTGTAGAATTCGTGCGTTCCGTATTTGAACAGATATTCCAGTGTATTGTCGAACCATGCAGCTTTACTTGCCGAAGTAGTCCTGCGCTGGAAGAAATATGTTGCTCCCTGTGAATAATCTTCACCGGCAAGCACTCTTGCAACCGCTTCTTTAGTTTCCTTCGAAACGGTCATTGTATAATAGGTGCCGTCCTTGATCGGTGCAAACTGTACCGATCCGCCGAGCTTCTGAAAAACAACGCCCTTGACGGTATCGGCAAATCCTGCATAAATACGGTTGATAACCACATTTGCGACAAGCATCTTGCCGTAAAAATCCTGATCGCACGCCTCTGCCTCAACGATCCTCTCAAGAACTTCAAGGTTCTCGGCATCAAGGTCCAGGATCATATCCCTGTTGTACTTGTAAACCAGTTTATCGGGTGAATCGGCAGGCTTTTCAATTACCTTGACCTTCTCGGCAATTTCTTCGGTCTTGGATGAAAAATCATTTTCATCCTGTTCTGTTTCAGCATTTTCGGAAACTTCTTCGTTCCGGGTTTCCGAAACCCCTGCATTTTCAGTGGGGATAAAGGTAGCTGCAGCGTCTTCGTCATCGATGCTTAAGAGGACCAGTTCCTCTTCCTTTTCTTCGATGTCGTATTCCACCGTATCACGGTATGCTGCTTTGTTGATCGGTTTGTTCGTGTATTTCCCGTCTTCACTGTATTCGGGTTCATTTATGACTGCAACCGTTTCCGCAATTACAACGGCCTGTGAGATCGTTTCCTGCTGCACATCTCCATCCTTTTCGGTCTCTCCCGCGTTCGCGGGGAAACTCAATATTGCCGTTATGGCAACCACAAGGATGAATACTGACGATACTGCGGTAACAAACTTTCTCTTCATTGACTGAAGCGCTATCCTGGTCAATGCCGCTGCGGATCCGGTACGATACACGAAAGTTCTTATTTCGTTATCCATATCAAATCTCCAAATTAAAACTAAAAAACCATTTTGTTACAAAAGTATTACAATAATATGCGAAATTATAAATCTACCCGGAATTAAACGCAAGTTCAAAAATAACCAAACATATATACGTTCGACATCTGTGGTTTTGTGAAATATTGCCATTGTGCTTGATTTCTTTGGTAAAAATAGCTATACTGACAACGGGAGCCGCTTGAATAAACGCTCTCACATTTTCATAATGCCGCAAAGGCCTGATAACGCCTATTGCCGCAATTCGGAGCAGCCTATGACGAACAATCCTCCCGGTGTTTTTTCAGCCAAAAAAAAGGACGGAACACCATATTTTCGTGCTTCCATCACCTATAAGGGTAAACATATCAGCCTGGGAAGTTTCAACGACAACGCCTCAGCAAATGCCGCTTATAACACGGCATCGGCTATTCTCGGACGTACCGGTGATCAAAATGACCGCAAGCCCGGTATTTCTAACAGCATACCTGACAAACATGAAACCATTCTTTCATATGATACCGCCGATACCCCCTTATCATTTACAAAATGGGTCATGCTCATCAATCTGCGGGATAACGGGATATATTGCCGTGGCCCGATCTATTTGAGAATGCGGTATTTTGAATATTATCTTGACCAGAAAACGGTACTCAGATTCAGTGCCGATGAACTCTTCTATTACACTTATCATGCGATACAGCGGCGGGGAGGCCATTTCTTTGTTCCGGATTACGGATCACAGCTCAACATCCTGAACCGGTACGGAATTCCCAGCCATGCCGTTAAAAAGAGAGACTATTATTTCAGAAACGGTGATGAATTCGATTTCAGAGCCGGCAACATAGTGATCGTCAACCGATACCACGGAGTCCTGCGCGAAACCAGACGAGGTAAGCCCTATTTTACCGCAAGGATACATGTAAACGGCGATATGATAGTCGGCCGTTATGAAGAAGAAGCCGATGCCGCGATCGCGTATAATAAGGCTGCGGATACATTAAGAGCGAACGGATTTACGATCAATTACGTAAGTAATTATATAGATGATATTTCAGATGCGGAGTACCATATCAGATATGACAAGATAAAAATATCGAAAAGGATAAAAAGCGCCAGGCCTTGAAGCCTGACGCTTTTATTCATTTATACTTCTGCCCGTCCAGGCAAAAAGTGATAAAATATCAAGGAAAAATATCGCTGCGAAATAAGCCGGGTTCTGTACTAAACGGTCATCTTTCTTGACTGTATGTTACCACACAGCTCCGACATCACCTTCCGGAAATGCCACGCGACCTACCCGAAGGCCCGACGGGCCGCCGCATTGCCTTCTGCTTGGTCTTGCTTCGAGTGGGGTTTGCACAGCATGCCCCGTTACCGAGACACCGGTGGTCTCTTACACCGCCATTCCACCCTTACGTATTTTCATACGCGGTATCATTTCTGTTGCACTTTCCTAGGGTTACCCCCACCGGACGTTATCCGGCACCCTGCCCTGCGAAGCCCGGACTTTCCTCACGGGACCCCGTCACCATTCCCGCGCGACCGTCTACGCAGCGATATTATTTTTCAGCGTAACTATTCACGGCTGTCATAAAATTTCCTTACGCATGTAGTGACAGTTTGCGTAAGCAAACTGCCCGCGAACCACATCAACATGGATACCAATGATCATCAAGGTTCGCGTTCACACCGGGAACAAACTTCCGCCCACAAACTCGCGGACGATCGAATTCTTCGGAATATCTTCGCTTGAAATTCCCAGGAAATAATCGAGGAACTTGAGCAATCGCTTTGCTTCCATAAATGACGGATCCGACTCGGGAATACCGAAAAGGAGCGGCTCGGCGAACTGCTTCAGTACCGCAAGCTCATATACGAGAGCCGAGTTGAACATGACGTCCGCGCCTTCCTGGAACGGGAAGATATTTTCTTCCTCTCCGCGCCTTACCGACGGCCACATTGCGATCGTATCCTTAGCAAGGGTGCCTCTCGTACGCGCGTCACGTACCATACGGCGGATCAGACGTCCGTCCGTGGTAGGCATACGGTTATGCTCATCAATATTGAGCTGGGTCAGGGCACTGATATAGATCCTGAACTTGCTCTCTTTGGGAAGTGAATAGCTGAGCTTGTCATTAAGACCGTGAATGCCTTCTATTACCAGGATATCATCCGGTCCGAGCTGCAATGTATTACCCTTGTACTCTCTCTTTCCGGTCTTGAAATTGAATACCGGAAGCTCAACCTTCTCGCCTCTTAGCAGATGCGTCATGTCGTTATTGAAGCCCTCAACATCGATCGCTTCAAGGATCTCGAAATTGTAATTGCCGTCCTCGTCCTTGGGTGTATCCTCCCTGTTCTTGAAATAATTATCAAGAGCGATGGGATGAGGCTTCATTCCGAGTGTCCTGAGCTGGATCGACAATCTGTGTGAAAATGTAGTCTTACCCGAAGACGAAGGGCCGGCGATCATCGCAAATTTAACATCGCCTCTGTCTTTGATCTTCTCGGCAATATCCGCGATCTTCTTCTCCTGGAACGCCTCCTGGACAAGTATCATATCGCTGATGCTTCCGGTAGTGATCGCGGTATTCAGATCGCCTACAGTTGCTATACCGACATTCTCGCCCCAGACATTTGCCGCATGCTGGGTAGCAAACAGCTTGGGTCTGTCAACATAGGGCGCCACCTTCTCGGGCTCTTTGCGATCCGGAAGGAGCATCAGGAATCCGTCGGAATACGGCATCAGATCAAAATACTTCAACATGCCGGTCGAAGGGGGCATATATCCGTAAAAATAATCGGTATATCCGTCAAGATCATATACATTTGTATTGGAAACACGTCTGAACTTGAAGAGTTCTTCCTTGTCCATCATTCCGGCCTCACCGAAGAGATCCCTCGCATCGACCGTACGCATAGACTTTTTCGTGATCGGAAGATCCTCATTGACCATACGGACCATGTCTGCCTTAACATCGTTAAGATATGTCTGTGTCATTTTCAGATCGGAGTATACCGAGCAGTACACCGCGGTTCCGAGAGTATGATCAACAGTTATCTTTCTTATCTGTCCGGCATCAAATACATTTGAAAATGCCTTCAGCATAAGAAGGATCATTCCTCTGTTATAAGTAGCTATACCCGGTGTTTCCGAAACCGTAACAAAATCGATCTCGCAATCGGCCGAGATGGTTTTGGAAAGTTCCGCAAGTTCACCGTTAACCAAGCCGAGAATGATCGCATGCTCATAATCCTTCTGGAATTCCTCGGCAATCTCTTTCAGTTCGGTACCCTTGGCATATTCCAGTTCCAAACCCTTGATCTTTGCTTTAAAATTGTCCACTCCAATACCCCCTGTCATTTCAAGTATATTTTGAAAATATTGCATTTTCTGTCTGGTCCTGGAGGTTTTCTCATCCTCCCGGCCGGTTTCCGAAAAGTCCTGTGAACGTCTTATCTGCCTTATCTTGCGCAATGCCTTTTTCCGGGTACCGTCAAGATATTCTGGGAACAGTTCGTTGTTCCCGGATAAGAGTACCGGCCCGAATTCCAGTTCCTTCTCCGAAACCGTATATCCTCCGGGTCTGTTTTGTACCGGTTTTCCGCCTTCGTCACCTGCAGGCTCAGCCTTGATAGCGAAATAATACTTGCCGTCTTCAAGGCACATATCCTCGTCGGTTATCACATAACCGTTCTCATACAGCCATTTTCTTACATCGTAAATATGTGACTGCGGCTGCAGCACGAGAACAGGCTTATCGTCCCGTAAATGTCCCTTGGCCCCCAATCCCCGTTCGAGGATGTTCTTCATCACTACGCCGCCCATTCCGGCGATGATAACATATTCCGCCTCACCCGGTCTAAGAGCATCAAGGCCGTCTGACAGCCTCAGTTCGACATTTCCGGTATATCCGTAGAGTTCAAGGTTTCCGGCTGCTTTTTCGAGCGGCCCGGTCCTTACATCCATTGCGATGCATCTGTCAACCGTTCCGTCCGATAAAAGCCTGATATCCGTATGCGCATGGTCGCAGCCGACATCAGCCACACATCCGGCCTTTCCGACCATCCGCACGGACATCTCAAGCCTTTGTGAAAGCTTGATAACACTTGATTCTTTGCTGTTTTTCATTCTTTGGTTACTCTATCTGTAACGTCATACATCCTCGAGAAAATCTTTAAGTTTCTTGCTGCGGCTCGGATGACGAAGCTTACGGAGTGCCTTTGCTTCAATCTGTCTGATCCTCTCACGGGTTACGTTGAATTCCTTTCCAACCTCTTCGAGTGTACGGGTCCTTCCGTCATCAAGGCCGAATCTCAGGCGCAGAACTTTCTGCTCACGGTCGGTAAGCGTCTGCAGCACCTTGAGAAGCTCCTCACGAAGGATCGTTGCGGAAGCGGCCTCTGCGGGAACAGGGACTTTTTCGTCCATGATGAAATCACCGAGATGGCTGTCCTCTTCCTCTCCGATAGGTGTTTCGAGCGAAACGGGTTCCTGGCTGATCTTCTGGATCTCAGCAACTCTCTCAACGGGAATCTTCATTTCCGCTGCAACTTCTTCGGTAGAAGGCTCTCTTCCGAGCTCCTGCAGAAGCTGTCTTTGAACACGCATCAGCTTGTTGATCGTTTCAACCATATGAACGGGGATCCTGATCGTTCTTGCCTGATCCGCGATCGCTCTAGTGATCGCCTGGCGGATCCACCATGTCGCATAAGTTGAAAACTTGTAACCTTTACGATAATCAAACTTCTCGACTGCCTTTAAAAGTCCCATATTGCCTTCCTGGATCAGGTCAAGGAACTGCATTCCTCTTCCCACATAACGTTTGGCAATACTTACAACCAGCCTCAAGTTGGCCTCTATCAATCTTTCCTTGGCCGTATTTCCCTTCTGGATGACTGCCGCATTCTTCTTTTTCAGTCTGTCGGCTTTTTTGGTCAATGAATCATGTTCAGAATTTGATGTTTTCTCTCTGGCTTCCTTTCTGAGTGCATCAATCTCATCCTGTATCTTGTTTCCATCTTCCATAAGCTTTGCAAGCTCGATCTCTTCGTCTCCGGAAAGAAGCGGAACCTTTCCGATCTCTTTCAGGTACATCCTGACGGGATCTTCAAGCGATACTCCCTCGGGTATCGACAGGTCGATCGTGCTCAGATCGATCTCGTCTTCGCCTTCGTTGAGCATCTCATCGTCGATCTCTCCGAGAATGTCATCGATGTTTTCTCCATTGTCCGGCATTCTTAAGACATCGACCCCGTTGTTCTCGAGATATTCGTAAATATGCTCGATACGCTCCGGTTCAAGTTCAAGGTCCGAAAAGAAATCATTCACTTCCTGATACTCAAGAACATTTTTCTTTTTGTTGGCGAATTCAAGAAGTTTCTTCAATCTTTCCTGAAACAAAGCCTTGTTTTCTTCCATTACTTACTAAGCCTCCGTTTTAAATAATCCCCACTTTTCAGCGATTCGGTTCCGTAAGCTTTTTGTGCACATCATCAATTTTTTTCATGCGGGTCATGAGGTCCATAAGTGCCTCAGCATCGTTGTCCGCCGTTGCCTGTGCCATCTTGGCTTCGATGCTGTTTGTCAGTACGCGCCTTACAACGTCCGCAAATGCAGCATCAAGTTCCTTCTCGCCGTATTTTTCCCTGTACATCGAGGGTTCAAGAATCTCCGCGACTTGTGTCTGTTCTTCAGCATCGTCAAATCTATTGACTATCTTCGCGAGTTCTATTTCACGGCCATCGCCGTACAGGTCAAAAACAATCTCATAAAGCCGGCTGCACATCGGATCCGTAAAATCCTGTGCACCGACCAGTCCCTTTGACTTCGCGAACAATCTTTTTTCATTCGCGAGCATGGAAACAAGCAGCTTCTCCGCAAGCTGCTGCCCATCTTCGGGTTTTACCATTTTATTGCGCTGCTGCACGATCCTTTCATGGGTTTCGCGTGCAAGCTTTATGTTCTCCGCCTCAAGACCGTACTTGTTGACGGTATCGATCAGCGCCTTTTTGTCGATATCATATTTCTTCGAAACAGCATTAATATAATTGCTGCGTTCAAGCGGATCGTCAATGGAAGCGATCTTTCTGGCGATCTCGTGATCGAATTTTGTCTTCGAATCCACACTGTCTTCAACAGTCGTATGAAGTGTTTCGGCTTCGAAGAAAAACGCTTCTTTGGCGGCCTCTATCCGTTTTCTGTATTCGTCTGCCCCGAGGTTCTTGATAAACTCGTCGGGATCCTTATATGGCGTCATCTCAAGAACGCTCACCGAGATCCCTTTATCCTTCAGGATCGGGATCGCACGAAGTGCCGCATTACGGCCTGCCTGATCCTGGTCATACGTAATGACCACTTTCTTGGCAATACGCGCGATAAGCATGGCCTGATCGGGTGTAAGCGCGGTACCCAGCGAAGCCACGGCATTATTAAACCCTGCCTGGTGCAGAGCGATCGTATCCATATATCCTTCACACAAAAGTATATGATCCTCATGTGTGTGTTTTGCAAGATAATAACCGTACAGATTCCTGCCTTTGACAAATGCTTTTGTTTCGGGCGAATTGAGGTACTTAGGTGCGTCCTTCGCCTCGGACATGATCCTTCCGCCGAAGGCTATGACCTTGCCCCTGCTGTCCATGATCGGGAACATGACCCTGTTCCAGAATTTATCCAGGACTCCCCTTTCGTTGAAGCTGAACAGTCCGGTCTGTTTGAGGAGTTCGTCCGAAAATCCCTTTGATTTGAGATATTCATACAATCCTCCGCCGGTCTTTCCGGCAAATCCCAGTCCGAAATTATTGATGGTGTCACGGCTCAATCCGCGGTCCGTAAGGTATTTATAAGCCTGCTGCCCTTTTTCGCTTCGTAGCATTTTAAAATAATATGTAGCGGCTTCTTTATTGACCTCAAGGATCCCGTCTTTTACCTTCTTCTCCTGTCTGGCCTGCACGGAATCATCTTCCTCCGGCAATTTGATACCGGCTTTGTCGGCAAGCTCTTTCAGCGCCTCTATAAAAGTGAGATTCTCATATTCGCATAAAAATGTTATGACTCCGCCGGCTTTGCCGCATCCGAAGCATTTATACATCTGTCTCTCACGGCTTACAAAAAAGGACGGTGTCTTCTCATTGTGAAAAGGGCATAATCCGACATAATTGGCACCTCTGCGCGTGAGCTGCACATTGGTACCGATTATATCGACAATATCGTTGGATTCTATAACCCTGTCGACCAATTCATTCGGAATATACATTTCCCGTCCTCCGTGGCTGGTTACCGGTCATAGGTAACTGTCTCATTTAAAGAACATTCCAGCTGTTGGGGATCATCAGATCCTGATATGTCATGACAGCATAACGATCCGTCATGCCCGCGATATAATCACAGACCGCTCTTTCCGTACGGAGCGAAATAAGCTCACTGTCGGAATACAGATGATCCTCAAGGTAACATTTACCGTCACCGTATTTTATCTGATCGAGATACTCTTCAGGCAGCATGTCGGAATGCGTCGTATAAAACCTGAACAGCTGCTTGATCAGCTCTTCGGCCTTGGATTCCTGTCCCTTTGCTACCGGATTGGTATACACGCTTGCGAACATAAAGCTCCGAAGCCCTGTTACCGCCTCTTCAACCTTGGGCGACATCCTGACATCATCAGTTCCTTCACTGACACTGATAATATCGTGAATGATAGTGTTGAGCCTGTCCCTTACCGTATGTCCGAGCACGTCGGCAAATACCGCCGGAATGCTCTCTTCGGTAAGTATCTGGCCCCTTATTGCGTCATCTATGTCATGATTGATATATGCGATCTTGTCGGAAAAACGTACCACCTTGCCTTCAAGCGTCATGGGCATGCCGCTTGTCTGGTGGTTCAGTATCCCGTCCCTGACCTCTTTTGTCAGGTTCATCGTCTTGCCGTTCTTCTGCTCGAGCAGTTCCACCACACGAACGCTCTGTTCATGGTGTTTGAAACCGGCGCTTGCGATCTCGTTGAGTGCCCTCTCTCCGGCGTGTCCGAACGGTGTATGTCCCAGATCATGGCCGAGCGCTATGGCTTCCGTAAGATCTTCATTCAGTCTGAGTGATTTCGAAATCGTCCGGGCTATCTGGCTTACTTCGAGTGTATGCGTAAGTCTTGTTCTGTAATGATCACCCTGCGGGGCAAGGAATACCTGGGTCTTGCCGTTCAGTCTCCTGAATGCCTTGGAGTGAATGATACGGTCACGGTCTCTCTGATAGCAGGTCCTGATATCGCACGGTTCCTCTTCTTCGTCGCGTCCGAGCGATGCGTCGGAAAATGCCGCATAAGGGCTCAGATACTCATGTTCCCATTGCTCCTGCATCTTTCTGATTGATTCTGCCATCGGTCCCGCACTCCCTTCTGCTGCACTGCCCGCGTCTGCGGTTCAAGCCGGTCAGATTACTGCTCCTTTTGAAAAAATACATCCGCAGTAATTCTGTCTGTAAAGTCCGTATTCCTTCGATAACTCGATCGATCTTAAATATCCGTTGTTTTTCTTGAAATCGGAAGGAAGGTACTTTATCCCGCCGATATTTTCCGCGATCCCCGCTCCGATCTCATTTATGACAGCCGCCGGCTTGAGCGGGCTCAAGGTGAGCGTCGTCGCAAAATAATCATACCCGCCGTCGCAGGCTTCCTGCGCGGTCTTTGCAAGCCGTAATCCATAGCAGCCCACGCAGCGTCTGCCACGTTCAGGTTCATTTTCAAGACCCTCCGCCATGGCAAAAAATGTCCCCGGGTCATAACCGCCTTCCATGACACTTACATTGTGTTCAAAAGGCATTTCTTTCACAAGCCTGAACAATTCCTCAAGCCTGTGGTCATATTCTTCCTTTTCGGTAATATTGGGATTATAAAAAAATACAGTGATCTCGGCAAATCTGTCAAGCGTCTCAAGACATGTGCTCGCACACGGTGCACAACAGGCATGGAGCAATATCTTCGGTACCCTGCCTGCCGCATTGTCACCGCTCAGAGTATCAATGAGCCATTTCTGATAATTGATCTTATTCTGTATCTCCATAACGCCGATAAAACCCGGGCCGGTCATCCCGGTCCGGGCTGTTTCCCTATAAAGTAATGCTTAAAAATATCCTGTCCATATGGCAAATGTCCCGATCAGTTATTTTTTACTCCGAAAATGTTACGGTATAAGCTCGAGCTTACGCAGAACATTCTCAAATTTCTCCTGATCGATAGGCTTGCCTGCATATGCAACGCAGCCGAGTTCAAATGCCTTCGTAACATTGCGGCCCTCATTAAGAGCGGTCGTCATAACGATCTTGGACCTCTTCTCCTCGGGTATGCCGCGTTCTTTCTCTATATCCCTGATAGCCTTCAGAGTCTGGTACCCGTCAAGTGCGGGCATCATGATATCGAGACAGACAAGGTCATATCCCTCGCCGCTGTCAAGCGCCATAAGAAAGGCATCTACTGCCTCGAGTCCGTCAACTGTTATATCACACTCTCCGTACTGGGAAAGAAAACGCATCATGAACTTTCTACTCGCAAAATCATCCTCGGCGATCAGAATACGCATATATGTACCTCTCTTTACTTTTTGACAACAGAATACAAAATCTCACCTTTTATTATAACGCCAAAAAGTATTTTTGTCAATATGTGATCTTACTCAGTTCATCAAGCAGAATCGCAACCTGTTCATCGGTTCCGACAGTGATCCTCAAAAAATCATCTATGAGCGGTTTGTTAAAATGTCGTACGAAGATATGCTTTTCCCTGAGCTTCGCAAATATCTCCGAAGCCCTGATCTTCGGATGTGTAGCAAATACAAAATTGGCCGAAGACGGAAGTACCTTAAATCCCAGATCCTCAAGTCCTTTTGTGAGCGTATCGCGGCTTTTGATTATTTTTTCGATCCTGTCACGGAAATATTCTTCATCTTCAAGCGATGCCGCACCTATCTCGATCGCGGTGGTATTCATAGGATAAGAGTTGATACAGTCCTTGACCGTTTCCATCGCCGAAATGATCCGGGGTGAAGCCATCGCATAACCTATCCTCAACCCTGCCAGCGAACGGGATTTGGAGAATGTTCTTACGACTATCAGATTCTTGTATTTTTCCAGAAGCGGCAGCGCCGTTTCTCCTCCGAAATCCACATAGGCCTCATCAATAACGACTACCCTGTTCTGGTTTGCCTTGATTATATCTTCAACATCGGACACCGGCATTGCTATCGAGGTCGGAGCATTGGGGTTGGCGATGACTATACCGCCGTTTTCGGTACCGATGTAATCCTTTTTTTCTATCCTGTAATCATCTCTTAACGGGATCATCCGGTATTTGATACCATATAACTGTGCCCATACAACATAGAACGAATACGTGATCTCGGGGAAAAGGATCGGGATCCCGCTGTTAAAGCAGCTCTGGAAGATAATGGACAGCACATCGTCAGAACCTACTCCGACATAGACCATGGACGGATCGATACCGTGATACTTAGCGATCGCCCTGCGTAATTTGGTCGCATCGGTAGTAGGATACAGTCTGAGGTTTTTCCCTTCGAATTCCTTTGAAGCCTCAATAACGCCCGGAGCGGGAGGATAAGGATTTTCATTGGTATTCAGCTTGATCATGTCGGGAAAATCCGGCTGTTCCCCGGCGACATAAGGGTCTATTGCCCTGAAATTATTATCAAAACCTGAATTATCGGACATAATATTCTCCATGCTGCGAACGAAATGAGCAGCTGATGATTGGATTTGTGCTGCAAATGAGATCAGTATTCGGCTGCAAGTGCTTCAAATGCCGGCAGGGAACGAAGTATCATGTCGTAATCCACACAATAAGCGATCCTTACATATCCGGCGCACCCGAAAGTCGATCCGGGTACGAGCAGAAGCCTTTTTTCTTTTGCCTTGGCGGCAAATGCCTTGTCATCGGGCTCAAGCGCCTTAACAAACAGGTAAAAGGCGCCTTCGGGCTTGATGCACTCATAACCGTATTTGCGAAGCGAATTGTAAAGCAGCTCCCTGTTGCGGTTATAAATGTCAAGATCAACTTTCTCATCAAGGCATTTTGAAACGAACAGCTGCGCAAGCGAAGGCGCATTTACAAACCCGAGTATTCTCGTGGCAACGCCCGCTGCGGCAAATACATCATCAAAATCGTCGATCTCCGACGGGATCGCAAGATATCCTATACGGTCTCCTGGAAGCGAAAGCGATTTACTGAAAGAATAACCGACGATCGTGTTTCTGTAGATCTGAGGAATATAAGGGACCTCAACGCCATCATATGCCAGCTCTCTGTAAGGTTCATCGGAAACTATATAGATGCTCGTTCCGAGTTCTTTCTGTTTCTTTTCGAGTATGGCGGCGATCTTGTTCAGCGTTTCGCGGGAATATACAACACCCGTGGGATTGTTGGGTGAATTGACTATCAGGGCCTTGGTCCTCGGTGTGATGCTTTCCTCGAGCGCATCGACATTGGGCTGGAATGTCTCGGTATTCGGAGCAAGTTCGATAAGCTTTCCGTCAAAATTGCTCACATAATTCCTGTATTCACCGAAGAACGGGCTGAAAGTGATGACCTCATCGCCGGGATTGAGCAGTACTTTGAAAATGACGTTCATACCGCCTGCCGCTCCGACCGTCATTACAATATTTCCTTTCGTGAATGCGGTACCGAAACGCTTATTGATGCTTGCGGCGATCTTATCCCTCACCTCGTCAAATCCGACATTCGACATATACCCGTGAACATAATTCATATCGGGATCATACGCCACCTCTACTATCGCGTCCGTAACGGCCTTGGGCGGCTGTACGCTGGGATTGCCCAGACTGAAATCGTAAACGTTTTCACGGCCGAACTCGGCAGCCATCTTCTTGCCTTCCTCGAACATCGCGCGGATAACCGAGCTGTTCTTGACGAGGGTGGCCATTTTATCTGATATCATCTATGTCTCCTTTTAAAGCTTCCTGAAAGTACATTAGAACTTTCAACCAGACCTTATACAATGAAATAAGGATCGGTTGATACCGGCCGCATCTCAACGATTAACGATGAATTTGTCGTGTACGGCTCTCATTGCCTCATCAACATACTTCCTGTCGATAAGCGCCGTGATCTTGATCTCCGAAGTCGAGATCATCTTGATGTTGATACCGGCATCATAAAGAGCTTCAAACATCTTTGCGGCAACACCCGCATTGGAGGTCATGCCTGCGCCTACAACGGAAACCTTCGCGATATTGCGGTCAACATCGATCTTATCGCAGATCAGGCTGGTCTGGCGATGTCTTTCCATAACAGCAACAGCTTCCTCAACGTTATCCTCATCAACCGTAAAGCTGATATCCTTGGTGCCGTCACGGCCTACCGACTGCAGGATAACATCGACATTTATATTATGATTTGCCAGATGATTGAACAGCTTGAACGCAACGCCGGGCTGGTCCTGAAGACCGATAACCGCGATGCAGGCCGTCTTTTTATCACAGGCAACTCCGCTTATAAGCATTTTTTCCATTTTAGCATCCTCCTTAACAATTGTGCCTTCATTTGTATTTAAGCTTGAACGTACAACGAGCTGTACTCCGTATTTCTTTGCCATTTCAACCGAACGGTTATGCAGTACTCCCGCTCCCAGGCTTGCGAGTTCGAGCATCTCGTCATAAGTGATCTCGTCCAGTTTACGTGCGTTTGCGCAGATCCTGGGATCGGCGGTAAATACACCGTCAACATCGGTATAGATCTCGCACATATCCGCTTTCAGGACCGCTGCAAGCGCTACCGCCGTGGTATCCGAACCGCCGCGTCCCAAAGTGGTTACGTTGTCCATCTTGTCAATACCCTGGAATCCCGTGATAATGACGATCCTGCGGGAATCAAGTTCATTTCTGATCCTTTCGGTATCGATCGTCTTAAGTCGGGCATTGGTGTAATCCGAAGTGGTGTGCATCGCTACCTGGAATGCGTTGAGCGATATCGAGGGAACCCCGAGGCTCGCCATTGCCATTGACATCAGCGATACCGAGATCTGCTCTCCTACGCTTACAAGCATATCAAGTTCCCGTTTCGGAGGATTCGGGTTGATATCCTTTGCTTTCGCGATCAGTTCATCGGTTGACTTACCCATCGCGGAAAGTACGACTACCACATCATTACCCTTCTGATAATCCTCAATACAGCGCCTTGCCACATTGAAGATCCTTTCCTTGTTGGCTACGCTCGTTCCGCCAAATTTCTTTACTATCAGCATATATTCATTTCCTTTCCGGTAAAAATAGTAGCAAATAAACCTGTATTTCTTATGCCAGTTCGGCCCTGATCCTTGAGATTATCTCAAGCTCACTGCTTCTCGATTTAAATTCCCTTCCGCTCATCGGTTCGGTCACAAATGCGAACTCTCCGGGGATGCCGGCGTCCACGATCACATCGATCCTCATATGGCTCTTGGCATTCTCCGCCTGGGCAGCGGGAACCCTGACAAAGAAACTATATACCAGATCGTCAATATCCGCAAGCTTTAATATTTCGGGATCCCAAATGGTTACCACATTGATGTGCCTATGCTTGGCCGCCTCAACGATATCGCCTACGACCGCACTTGCGGTAGGCAGCTTGCCGGCGCCCGATCCGTAGAACATCAGGTCTCCGACCGCGTTGCCTTTCACCATGACTGCATTGAACACACCGTCAACATTGTAAAGCTGACACCTGTTGTTGATGATCAGCGGGGAAACGCTGGCGTATGTTTTGCCGTCAATACGCCTGATAAGGCTTATCAGCTTGATCTTGGCCTTCAGCCTGCTCGCATAGGCAATATCCGCAGCCGATATCTTCGTGATACCTTCGGTGTAAATATCATCACACTCTACCTGAGTCTGGTTTACAAGTGAAGCAAGGATCGCTGTCTTACGCGCCGCATCAAGACCCTCTATGTCAGCTGCGGGATTGCGTTCCGCAAATCCATTGTCCTGAGCCTCTTTCAGCGCTTCATCAAAATCAAGGCCGTCACCTTTCATCCTTGTCAGGATATAATTGGTGGTGCCGTTGATGATACTGCGTATCTCAAGGATATCATCGGCCGTAAGGGATCTGTTGATGGGGCGTATGATCGGGATTCCGCCTCCTACGCTTGCTTCGAAGAAATAATTGGTCTTATTCTCTTCGGCGAGCCTGAGCAGCTCCGATCCATGCTTGGAAACAAGTTCTTTATTGGAAGTACATACGGCCTTTCCGGCAAGGATAGCCTTCTTCGTGAATTCATAAGCCGGGTTCTCTCCGCCCATGACCTCCGCGATGATGTCGACTTCCGGATCATTTAAGATATCGTTAAAATCATGAGTTAAGACCTTCATGACCGGCTGTCCCGGAAACTCGCGCAGATCAAGCACATACTTGACATTCAGCTCTTCGCCGGCACATTTTGCTATATAAGAACGATTCATCTGGAGTACTTCATACACTCCCGAACCTACGGTTCCATATCCGAGTATCGCAATATTCATATTTATAAATCCTCCTTCTATCCCTCACGTCCCAGGATCTTTATGGATGATACACCTCTTTTGATGCCTATTTCATGCAGTATCACATCGATCTCTTCGGTCCCCGGCCTCATCTCCATGCCTATCGTGATCGAGGCCACCCCTCCGATCGGGATCGACTGATGTATGGTCAGGATGTTCGCCCCGCATTTTGCGATGGCATCAAGTACCTCCGAAAGGAGCCCCGGCTCATCATCGAGCTGCAGCATGATATTGATCGTCTTTCCTCTGCTGTTATCATGAAAGGTGAAAATATCATCTTTGTATTTGTAAAATGAGCTCCGGCTGATATCGACCGCTTCGGTCGCCTCAAGGACCGTCTGTACCTTTCCCGAGTCGAGAAGTCTCTTGGCTTCTATCACTTTCAGCAAAACTTCGGGAACAGCTTTTTCCCTTACAAGATAGTATTGTTCCTTCTCCATAAGCAACATCCTCATTAACTTACATACCTTACGTGTCCACATCATAAATACATTTGTCCGTGCACAAAAGATATACTAACACAAACTCCCCTGCCACGCAAGTGTTTTTTCATGAAGATTTTCAGCATGCTTAAGTTGATCTTTTTGCTTGCATTTGAGAAAAGATAAGATTATGATTTAAATAGTCAGCAGAAAATAATGAAAGGAGTTTACCATGCCAAACTACGACGAAAACTGTATATTCTGTAAGATCATAAAGGGAGAGATTCCCTCAAACAAAGTCTACGAGGATGACCTGTGCTACGCTTTCAGAGATATCAATCCCCAGGCGCCCACTCATATCCTTGTGGTCCCCAAAACACACATAACTTCCTGTGCCGAGATCGATGATTCCAATGCCGCTTTGGTCGGTCATATATTTACCGCGATCGCCAAGATCGCCCGCCAGGAAGGTCTCACCGAAAGAGGCTTCCGTGTGATCTCCAACTCCGGAAAAGACGCCGGCCAGACCGTACCTCACCTGCATTTCCACATTCTCGCCGGCAAAGACATGGGTGAAGTTCTCGTTTGATAATTCCCGCTATTCGCCCAAACGATCATCAGACACGTCCATAACACTATTAAATCAGGGCTCTGTCTGCGTATATGCAGACAGAGCCCTTTACTTATCGTATTTACCGGTAACCGGTCCATACCCGGAAAGCCCGATTATTCCATACTCTTGACCAGTTCCCTCGCCGCATCGATCTGGTTATCATGATCGCGCATCTCGATCAATGTCTTCTTCAGATCCTCATCAAGCTCTACAACCACGTCCGGAGTGATCCCGACGCCATGTATGCACACTCCCTTGGGAGTAAAATATTTTGAACTGGTAACCTTGATACCGGAAATATCCTGCATGATCGGAATAACCGACTGAACGATGCCCTTACCAAAGCTCTGTGTTCCGATGATCTTGCCGACTCCCAGATCCTGTACCGCGCCCGCAAATATCTCGGAAGCACTCGCCGAATTGCCGTTCATGAGCACGACCAGGGGAACCGAAAGCTGATCCTCGGTCATAGAGTACTCATTATCCTTATATCCGTATTTATCCTCGGTATAAACCAGCAGCGAACCCTTCGGAGTTATCCTCGAAAGCATATCCACAACGGCGTTTACCAAACCTCCCGGATTGTCGCGCAAGTCAACGATCAATCCCTTCATACCCTGTGCCATAAGGTCATCGATCGCCTGAGAAAACTGCTCCGCAGTAGTCTCTTCGAATTCCGAAACCATTATGTAGCCGATATTATCCTCGAGCATCCTGCTCGAAACAAACTGTACCACGATCTTGGCACGTGTAATGGTTATATCGATCTCTTCTTCGTCCCTGATAAACGTCACATTGACCTTTGTGCCCTCAGGTCCCTTCAGATACGAAACGACCTCATTCAGATCCATTCCTTCGATCGGCATTCCCTCAACTTTATATATCTCGTCTCCGGGAAGGACGCCGGCCTTCATTGCGGGCGAATCGATAAACGGCTTGACTATCGTAACTTTTCCGGTCTCGATATTCTGCGACACGGTAGCGCCTATTCCGCTGTATGTTCCGCTCGCACTTTCCATCAGCATATCAAATTCCTCAGGGGAATAGTACGTCGAGTAAGGATCGCCGAGCGAAGCCAGTGCCGCATGGAGCATGGCATCATATATCACATTGTCATCGACCTCATCATAAAAATAAGTATCGATATACTGCATTATCGTATTAAGCTTGCTGTCAAACAGCGCTCTTTTTTCTTCATCGGTAGCCGTATCATTGCTGTTTCCACCGTGATCGCCGAACAGATTGTCCACATCGGCTCTCGGAGCAGGCGTTGTTGTCACATCATTGTCTGTGCCGTTCGTTCCGTTATTGTCCAGCCGGCTGCTGCCGGTGTTGTTATTTCCCGCGGTCCCGCTGA
Source organism: Lachnospiraceae bacterium (assembly GCA_017553035.1). Taxonomy (GTDB): domain Bacteria; phylum Bacillota; class Clostridia; order Lachnospirales; family Lachnospiraceae; genus RUG11977. The sequence continues at coordinate 3,563 of JAFZNE010000118.1, read as the reverse complement.
CAGGGGGATCATCCTTTTCTTCCTTTTCCGAATCCGTTACGGAAGGCAGTTCTTTCAGTCCGTCCAGTATGCCTTTGCACGAGATCAGAAATATCGATGTAAATACAATCATGATCCCGACCAGAATCTTCTTATTCATTATATTCCTCCGTTCATATCCTTAACGGTTATTACTCCAGATGACCTATGTACGGGTCCGGATCCACATATGTCCCGTTGACCTTTACTCCGAAATGTAGATGGGGTCCCGTTGAAACGCCCGTCGAGCCGCACAATCCGAGGATCTGTCCCTGTTTGACGTGATCGCCCTGGGAAACATTCAATTTGGACATATGGCAGTAAACCGTAACCAGTCCGCCCCCGTGGTCGACCCTGACGAAATTACCGCCCGATGAGTTGTAGGATGCAGCCTCAACTGTTCCGGCAAGAGTTGCGACTATCGGTGCTCCGAATTCTCCGCCGATATCCCAGCCCTGATGGTAAGTCGACGCACCTTTGGTAGGAGCTTTGCGGTATCCGAATTTCGAATATGTCCTGTGATCGCCCGGAAGCGGCCAGATCATCTTGTAAGGATCGGTCTCTTCGGTCTGGACCACATAATTGATCGCATCCTTGTCATATACCTTGGATGTCGTATTCGTCCTGTTCGCTTCGGCAGCTCTCTGTTCGGCAAGACGTCTTTCCTCTTCCTCGCGTCTTAAGCGCTCCTCTTCCTCTTTGCGGCGCTTCTCTTCTTCCTCTACACGCTTCTCCTCAGCCTCAATGATCTGGTCGATCTCCATCTCCTTGCTGCTGATCTCGCTCATGTATGTAAATAAATACTCGTCCGCGATCCCGAGCTGTTTGGTAAGATTCTCTATTTCCGCCGCTTTCAGGTCATATAATTCGGCGAGTGTTTCCCGCTCGAACTCTTCCTGTTCCATCAGCAGGTTCAGTTCCTCAAGTGTGGCCTCAAGAAGCGCTTCATGGTCTTCCACGTTCTCCTTGGCCGCAACATATCTGTCAAGCAGAGAATTATCATACCGCTGTATATCCTGAAGATATTCAAGCTGGTTGAGCATATCCTCGATACCGTTTCCACCGAGGATAACATCAAGGATAGTGGTTTCTCCGTTCTCGTAAATATAGCGGATACGGGCTTTCATTACATCATACTGATCCCGTTCTTTCTGTTTGGCATCTTCAAGATCGGCCTTGGTCTGTTCGAGCTCGTCCTGCACATCTTCGATGTTCTGACCGAGTTCAAATATCTGCAGCGAAATATCATTAAGTTTCAGATCCAGTTCGGTGATATAACTCTCGATATCATCACGCTGCTGGCTGTACTGCTTCTTGAGTTCTTCGGTTTCGGCCTTTTTCTTCTCGAGTTCTTCCTTCTGCTTCTTGGCCTCTTTCAGTTTGGCTTCGTAAGCTTCTTTGGCCGCGGTATCGGGAGTAAAACCGTAACTTTGTGAAGCCGGTCCCATTATCGTCGTCAAAATGAAGACGATTATGAGAGCGACCGCAGGAAAACGCATTTTCAGGCTAATTCGACTGTTATGTCCGATCATCTCACAAACTCCGTATTTTCAATCACACACCGACTTCTATTTTCCTAAGCTGCCGCCTCAGCGTTATCACGCTTCCCAAAAATCCTATTCCGACGCCTATCAGCAGCGATACCGGGATCAAAACCCTCATCACACGCTCCGGAGGAAGGAAAGTCACGACGTTCAGAACAGTCGAGAACTTCTCCTCAAGCATTCCGACAACTTTCGAATAAGAAAGTCTCAATATCAGAAGCGGGATCGCAGCTCCGATGATTCCGATAAGAATTCCTTCGACAATATAAGGTATCCTGATAAAATAATTGGATGCACCGATCAGTTTCATGATCGATATTTCCTGCTTCCTGACGGAAACGCCCGTAGATATCGTCATCCCGATCAGGAAGGTCGCAACAAGCAGCAGGACTATGATAATAGCCGCAGAAACGACCGTAATTATCTTGTTCATTCCCGACAGGGAATCGGCTATCCCCGCGGAATCATTGAGCTTCCTGACCCCTTCAAGGCTCTTGATATACCTGCCCAGGACATCCTGCATCGAAACATCGCTCAGATAAACGGTCAATGACGCCGAATTCTCAAGCGGATTGTCATCTCCGAAGGTTTCCGCAAGCTCCGGTGAGAGCTTGGTGTTCTTGTATTCCTCCCAGGCTTCTTCGGCAGAGATATACTCAACCTTATGAACCTCGGCACGGCGCAGGATCAGCGCCCTGATCTCATTTATTCTCTCATCGGTTGTTCCTTCATCAAAGAAAACCGTAAGTCCGACATTGGTCTCGGCCGATCTGACAAGATATTCAAAGTTGCTCAGAACGATATAGAATACACCGAACAAAAACAGGCAGGCCGCCATCGTGCTGATCGATGCAAGTGAAAACATCCTGTTTCGGAAAATATTCTTGATACCCTGACCGATCCCGTAGAAAAACGTACTAATTTTTTGCATTCGAATAACCGCCCTTCTTGTCGCTGATAAGAACGCCTTTATTCAGGGTTATAACGCGTTTCTGCATGGCATCTACTATCTCCCTGTTATGTGTGACCACAACTACCGTAGTGCCTCTGCGATTGACCTCTTCAAGCAGCCGCATGATCTCCCAGGAGTTCTTGGGATCAAGATTACCTGTAGGCTCGTCGGCCAGAAGGATCACAGGATTGTTGACCAGGGCCCGCGCAAGCGCTACTCTCTGCTGTTCTCCTCCCGAAAGCTCCGAAGGATATCTGTCCATCTTTTCCGAAAGGCCCATGACCGACAGGATCCTCGGTACTTCCCGTCGCATCTTGATAACGGGAGTTTCTATGACACGCTGTGCGAATGCTACATTTTCATACACCGTACGGTCCTGCAACAGTCTGAAATCCTGGAATACGACACCGATCCCGCGTCTGTGTTTGCAAATACTGTTTTCACGCAGTCTCGAAAGAGTCTTACCGTTTACCATGATCTTTCCCGATGTCGGGTTGATCTCTTTCAGCAGAAGCCTGATAAGTGTTGATTTACCGGAACCGCTGCTTCCGACTATGAAAACAAACTCGCCCTTTTCGATCTGCATCGTCAGGTTCTTCAGGGCATGCAGGCCATCTACATAATCCTTTGTGACATTTTCGAGAGAGATCACCGGCGGTTCTATATCGCGCGACAACTCCCTGTACAGGTCATATTTAGCCATTTCAGCCTCCAAAATGCACTAATAGGGGTGCAAGGTTTAAGCACCCCTAAAATACTTTATTCGTAATGTTCTGCCGATCCCTTATCAGAACTCAAGGTTCTCGACATATTTCATGTATTTGACTACCATGAGGGCGATCTTGAATGTTATGGCATCCTCGAACTTCCTCAGGTCAAGGTTGGTCATCTTCTGCAGCTTGTCAAGTCGGTATACAAGAGTGTTGCGGTGTATGTAAAGCTGTCTTGACGTCTCGGAAACATTGAGGCTGTTCTCAAAGAACTTGTTGATCGTCGAAATGGTCTCCTCATCGAAATCATCCGGTGATTTGCCTTCGAAGATCTCTTTG
>JAFZNE010000117.1 GCA_017553035.1 Lachnospiraceae bacterium | reverse complement strand
TTTCTCCTTTGCTTTAAGGAAATCTTATAAAAACAGACCCGCCTTGAACACGAACCAGTGGTTGATTTCTGTACTTCTACCTAAGGTTGAGTAATAATGGCGCATCGACAAATCCCGATTTCTATCACTCGCAGTCGATCCGTTCAATTTTGAAAATGACAGGTCTTGTTCCATCGTTGCAGCAGGCGATCATAACATGATCATCCTTTGTCCAGCCGTGCATGATAGCGCCGCCCTGAAGTGCCGTGTATATGTACCGGCTGATTGCATCCCAAGCTTCTGAACAGAACGGGACACCTTTGGCGCCGCAGTGAGCCGTTCCCGGAGACTGCAGGCAGCCATCATCCGGTTTCCCGGCTTTGACCAGTGTACCTTCTCCGCAATGCCAGTAATCATCCCGTTCATCATTACGATAGAACAGGAACTCATCACCCACGTTGTAGCAGGGACATTTACCGCTGTCCGGAACTGCGCAGTACTCTGCCTGTAGTTCCGGATAGAGCTTCTTGTCAATGACTGTAACCTTACATCTGTATTCCATATTCATTTCATCCATTTTATTTCGCCACAACGATGGTTAGCATCACAAGATCATCCTCGCCGGTATTAATAATGCTGTGCTCTGATCCTTTCGGGCAAATATGTATCACACCCGGCTTCAATTCTTCTTCTATACCGTTACAGATTGCTTTCCCCGTTCCGCTGATGATGTAATTCAAGTCGTCTCCTGATTCCTGCTTATGAATCCCAATGCTTCCTCCCGGATGAATCGCTGTCGGAATGATCCGATAGAAGTCATCGTTATACATACGGGCACTCATTGTTCCTGTGCCATTATTCATCCCCGGAATGGTCATCGGTTCTATCTTATTGAAATCTATCTTCATAATGATCGCCTCCGCAAATACCGAGTTGTCACGCTTTAGACTTCTCGATTATTTCCTTTACAAGAGCGTCGATTTCTTCGGGGCTAAAAGTCGTTTTCACGCCTGTTATTTCTTCAAAAGTAGACCATGCTTCCTCAATCAAGGCTTCGTCGCGCTCTCTGTCCGGTTTAGCATATTCTTTTGCAAGCAGCGCTTTGATTATTTCGATGCAAGCTGTATCTTCCAGCTTATCCGATTCTTCCTCTGTTGGAATTGCGCCGGGGATAGCGTTTTTCAAGTTGACCTCCTGAGAAGACGCGATATGTATCATGCTTTATAGTATAGAGGATTAAAGACCAGAAATCTACCGGCTTCTTGTGAATTTTCCGCTGAAAAACAACAAGCGGAGAGGCGTTTAGTTCGTCTCTCCGCTTGCCCTCCACTCGTCCATATCGGGCACGCTGCCTTTCGGTCGGCCCATGGAAGCAGAGTTATCATGGGGCATCATACCCCTTGAGGCTTTTTATATGCCTCTACTTATATAATGTCTTGAGAAGGCCAAAATGGGACATCAAATTCAAAAAATTTTTCAGTCGTCGAAATCAGGGTACAGATCAAGCGAATCAAACTCTTCATCGGTTATGCTGTCCAGCTTTCTCAGAACGCTTGCGGTCAGATCGGCAAGCTCCACTTCGTCGTCTTCGAGATACGTCCGGATGTCTTCGATCTCTTCCATCGTTCCTTTCCGGTCGCCGGTGTTGTAGATCGAAATGAGG
>JAFZNE010000015.1 GCA_017553035.1 Lachnospiraceae bacterium | reverse complement strand
TCGTACCCGGCGTCCAGTGCCCTTTCTACCACCATCGGACTTTCTGCGATGAACAGACCGCCGTTTGGTTCAAAATAATGCAGCAACTGCGCCTCATTGCCGCTTTTGTATATCTGCAATTCATCGATATCAAGAGACTCGATATTAATAATCTCTGCCATGACCGACCTTCTTCTCCAAAGCTTGATTTTATGGGGATTATAGCAGATTCTGTTATCCTTTTCAATGTCCAACAACTGGGAGTCATAAAAACGCTTAATGAACTCGTCAAAGATGGGATACTTACAATCTCTGATGCTGCTAAACGAGCGGGAATGAGTATTTCTGATTTTAAGGCAGCTGCCGGCATTCATAGTAACAAATGACAAAAGACAAAAGACAAAAGACGTATATCTGTTGAGGCCTAAAATACAAAAGTGCCATAAACCCTTGATATATAAAGGCTGTGGCACTTATTTTTTATGTGATTTATGAAAAATATTCATTTACACAAAAAGATTTTGGGGATATAATGTAAACAGGTTATTATTTTCAGGCGAGGAGGGTTATTTTATGGATTTTGAGAAGATCAAAGCGGCAGCGGCAGGTTATGAAAAGGAAATGACGAAGTTTCTGCGCGAGCTGGTGAAGATTCCCGGCGAGAGCGCGGAGGAAAAGGGTCATGCGGACCGTATCGCACAGGAAATGAGAGCGGTAGGATTTGATGAAGTCCTGATAGACCCTCAGGGTAATGTGATCGGATATATGGGCAAGGGCAGCAGGATCATTGCATATGATGCACATATCGATACGGTTGGTATCGGATACCGCGATCTCTGGAAATTCGATCCTTACGAGGGTTATGAAACTGAGACGGATATCGGCGGACGTGGTACTTCCGATCAGCTCGGTGGTATAGTTTCAAGCGTATACGGCGCGAAGATCATGAAGGATCTTGACCTGATCCCCGAGGATGTAAAGATCATGGTTGTAGGTTCCGTTCAGGAAGAAGACTGTGACGGTCTGTGCTGGCAGTATATCATCCGCGAAGATAAGGTAAGGCCGGAATTCGTTGTTTCGACCGAGCCTACCGACGGCGGTATTTACAGAGGACACCGCGGACGTATGGAGATCAGGGTCGATGTTGTCGGCGTTTCCTGCCACGGATCGGCTCCCGAGCGCGGTGATAATGCTATCTACAAGATGGCTGATATCCTGCAGGATGTACGTGCGCTGAATGAAAATGATGCCGCGGATGATAAAGAAGTCAAGGGTCTTGTTAAGATGCTTGATCAAAAATACAATCCCCAGTGGGAAGAGGCTAATTTCCTGGGACGCGGAACCATTACGGTTTCACAGATCTTCTACACTTCACCCAGCCGTTGCGCGGTTGCGGATTCCTGTGCGGTATCACTTGACCGCCGTATGACCGCAGGCGAAACCTGGGAGAGCTGTCTGGAGGAGATCCGTCAGCTTCCCGCAGTGAAGAAATACGGCAAGGATGTTACGGTTTCTATGTACAACTATGACCGTCCTTCCTATACCGGACTTGTTTATCCGATAGAGTGCTATTTCCCGACATGGGTTATCCCCAAGGATCATAAGATCACGAAGGCTCTCGAGGCTTCATATAAGGGGTGCTACGGCGAGGAAAGGATCGGAGCCGAGGAGACGATCGCGATGCGTAAGGCTCGTCCGCTGACCGATAAATGGACGTTCTCGACCAACGGCGTTACCATCATGGGCAGGAACGGTATCCCCTGCATAGGTTTCGGACCCGGCGCAGAGTCGCAGGCACATTTCCCGAACGAGCATACCTGGAAGCAGGACCTTGTAACCTGTGCAGCGGTTTATGCGGGACTGCCGAAACTGTACGTTGAGCAGGAGTAAGGACAATAACCGGCCGCATGCTTGCGGCCAGGAGGATCATAAATGAAGTTAAAAAGAATATGTATTATCATAACAGTATTGGTAATGATCTGTTCGCTTACCGGATGTGGATACGAATTGAGTATTCACATTTCAAAGGACAATAATGTAAAAACAACGATCAATACGATGCTTACCGAAAGTGAGGTCGAACAGGTAGCTGTAATGAGCTCCACGGGAGATACGGAGCCGGACATTAACTATGATGAGTATGAGACAAAGGAATACAGAGGGCAGATATATTATTATAATACTGAAGTAGAAGAAAAAACCATCGCGGAGTATCTGGCAGAAGAGGACTCGGGCAGTGCGGATATTTCTTCGGATCATATAATAATCAGAAATGCTTCTTCGCTCACCGACAATGTTCTGGACGGAACCGAAACGGACGCCATGGGCAGCGGTATGATAGGGGACGATGTCGACATTGCTTCGTTTATAGAATTCATGGATGTTACCGTTTCATTTGATGATGAGATCGTTAAGACAAACGGAGTACTGGCCGATGATAAGAAGTCGGTATGGTTCGATATGCTGGGCAGTTTTAAGGATGCCGAATGCATATACGCGTTCACCCGGACTTATATCGATAATACAAAGCCTTCTGTTGAGGAGTATTACAAGACAACGAACTATATAAAGGCTAAGACGAAGACTTTTACAATATGCTCTCCTTCGAAATTAGAAAAAGCAGAGCTTAACGGTACGAAGCTGGAACTGAAAACGAAGGAAGAGGAAGGGTTGTATAAAGCCTCCGTCAAGCTTTCGGAGGGCAAAAATACACTTGTTTTGTCAAACAAGGCCGGCGATACCACTTATGAACTGATCGTTGATAAGACATCGCCTGTAATAAAGGGCATTGAAGAAGGAACATACACAGGCAAAGCAAAGTTTACCGTGTCTGATGCGGCCTCCGGGATCAAATCCGTGAAGATCAACGGCAAAAAGGCCAGCGTGAAAAAATGTAAAAAAGGCTACACCCTGAAAGAAGCAGGCGATTATACGATCGTGGTGAAGGACAAGGCAGGTAATAAAACAACAGCAAAAGTAAAGATAACAAAATGAAAATATCGTTTTATACAAGGAGGACGGCATTATGAGCCAGGGCGGCACAGAGAATTTACAGACATATCTCGATACATTAAAGAAGCTTGATTTCAGTAAAATGTACAACAACGATTTCTTCCTGACCTGGGAGAAGACGGATGATGAGCTCAAAGCACTTTTTACGGTAGCGGATGCGCTCAGAAATCTGCGCGAACGCAATATTTCAACAAAGATCTTTGACAGCGGACTCGGAATCTCGCTGTTCCGTGATAATTCGACCAGAACACGTTTCTCGTTCGCTTCGGCCTGCAACCTGCTCGGACTTGAGGTTCAGGATCTTGACGAGGGCAAGTCACAGATCGCTCACGGCGAGACGGTAAGGGAAACCGCGAACATGATCAGCTTCATGGCTGATGTTATCGGTATCCGTGACGATATGTACATCGGTAAAGGCAATACATATATGCATGCTGTATCTGATGCGGTTCAGCAGGGTAATAAGGACGGTGTTCTTGAGCAGAGACCGACGCTGGTCAACCTTCAGTGCGATATCGATCATCCCACACAGTGCTGCGCGGACCTGCTGCATTGTATCCATGAGTTTGGCGGTGCGGACAAGCTCAAGGGCAAGAAAGTTGCAATGACCTGGGCTTATTCACCTTCATACGGCAAGCCGCTTTCTGTTCCTCAGGGTGTGATCGGACTGTTCACACGACTCGGAATGGATGTAGTTCTGGCTCATCCCGAGGGCTATGAGATAATGCCTGAGGTTGAAGAGGTTGCACGTAAGAATGCAGCGGCTGCAGGCGGTTCATTTACGAAAGTAAACAGCATGGCAGAGGCGTTCAAGGGTGCGGATATCGTATATCCCAAGAGCTGGGCTCCGTTCGCTGCAATGGAAGAAAGAACCGAACTGTACGGCAACGGCGACTTCGACGGTATCAAGGAGCTCGAGAAGAGACTTCTCGCGCAGAATGCGACACATAAGGACTGGGAGTGCACCGAAGAACTGATGAAGCTGACGGGCGACGGCTCCGACGGATGGCGTTCACCGCTCGGAAGTGCTGACGGCAATCACGGTCAGGCTATGTACCTGCACTGCCTGCCTGCCGACATCACAGATGTAAGCTGTGAAGCAGGTGAGGTTGCGGCAAGTGTATTTGACAGATACAGAACTCCTCTTTACAAGCAGGCCAGTTTCAAACCGTATATCATTGCGGCAATGATCTTCCTTGCCAAGATCAAGGATCCCGCTGCAACGCTGAAGATGCTTGAGGACAGGAACACACTCAGAAGGATATTATAAAGAGAAAATATACTGTATTCGATCACGAAATAGAACGGTATTTTTCAGGACATAACAGTATAACAGTTTTCTCTCGGAACGAATGCAAAGCGGGAGGTGGAAGATGAGCAGAATTGTCATAGCGCTTGGCGGCAACGCCCTCGGAAATACCTTAAAAGAGCAGATGGCAGCTGTGAAGATCACTGCCAAAGCGATCGTTGACCTGATCGAGGAAGGTCATGACGTCGTTATTTCCCACGGCAACGGACCCCAGGTCGGAATGATCAATCAGGCGATGCTTGAATACAGCCGTATCGAGCCTACGCAGGACAATACGCCGCTGTCGGTATGCGTTGCGATGAGTCAGGCATATATCGGCTACGATCTTCAGACCGCGATGCGCGAGGAAATGCTCAACCGCGGTTTTGAGAAGCCGGTGGTTTCATTGGTCACGCAGGTGAGGGTCGATCCGAACGATCCTGCATTTGCGAACCCTTCAAAGCCTATCGGCCGGTTTATGGACAAGGAACGCGCCGATGAGTTTGCCGCGAAAAACGGCTATATCATGAAAGAAGACGCCGGCCGCGGATGGAGGCGTGTGGTAGCTTCACCGAAGCCGGTTGAGATCGTGGAAATAAGCGCGATACGCAAGCTCGTCGACAATAAAGAGATCGTTATCGCCTGCGGAGGCGGCGGAATCCCGGTCACTCAGATCGGAAATCACTTAAAAGGTGCATCTGCCGTGATCGATAAAGACTTTGCAAGTGCCGTAATGGCGCGCGATCTCGATGCAGACTACCTGATAATCCTGACAGCTGTCGAGAAAGTGGCGATCAATTTCCGAAAGGAAAACGAACAATGGCTCGACCGTATGACGGTTGCTGAAGCCCGTAAGTACGCTGAAGAAGGTCAGTTTGCTCCGGGTTCGATGCTCCCGAAGGTCGAGGCGGCCTGTGAGTTTGCCGAATCCAAACCGGGCAGGAGAGCGCTCATTACGCTCCTCGAGAAGGCCAAGGACGGCATCGACGGGAAGACGGGGACGATAATTGAGGTGTAAATGACCATGCGTTATAAAAAGCTGATAATTCCCATATTATTGGTTGCATTTATACTGACAGCCTGTGGAAATAAAGCTGATAATGAACCGACTCCGGAAGGCGTTACGGATAGCCCGGCTGCGCAGATTTCAAATCCGGCGGGACAAAGCCCAGCCGCGGATACACAGACAATCGATGTGCCTGATGCTCATGATGACGACGAAACTCCTCCGGCAAGTGATTTGGAAGCATATTGTTTTATATGCATCACCGACGACGATACTCCTGTTCCCGGCGTAAGACTGCAGATCTGCACCGATGAAACCTGCATGATGCAGACGAGCGGAGAGGACGGCAAGGTTGTATTTGACGGGGATCCGCAGCAATACAGCATACATGTTTATTCATTTCCGAAAGAATATGAGCTGGTTTCGGACAAGGAATTTGTAACGGCGGATACATATGAAGAATACTATATCAGCTTTAAAAGAGCCGGATCGGAATGATCATTTTCGAACAGGTTCTGCGGTAATACAGAAATGAAGCAGGTGAATTTAAAGAAAGGCGGATAATTCTTATGAAGAAAATCCTGGCATGCGTTGCTGCAACGATAGTAACGGCATTACTGGCAGCAGCGTTTATCATGACTCCTCAGAAAAGCGAGGCGGCAGACAAGCTTTCCGCGCCTGAGATTGTCGGAAAAGAAGCAACAGAGGACAGTGTCACTATTGAATGGAAGGCTGTTTCGGGAGCCGACGGATATATCATTTACAAATATAATGCCACCAAGAAGAAGTACAAAAGCTGTGTTACGGTAAAATCGGGGTCGACAACTTCCGCAGTTATCACCGGTTTGAAGAACAAGAAGACATATAAGTTCAAAGTAGCGGCATATGTGCTGAAATCGGGTAAAAAGACGGTTCAGACAAAATCAAAAGTCATCAAGATCAAGACACTTGCGAAACAGGATTCCGCAAAGATCGATTTTGAGGCACCTGACTTCTATGTATATAATGAAAAGGGTAAAACTATAAACCTTTCGGACTACGCCGGAAAACCCATTATCGTAAATATCTGGGCAACCTGGTGCGGACCGTGTGTACGGGAGCTTCCGAGTTTTGAGAAATTATACAAACAGTATGGAAATAAGGTCCAGTTCCTCATGGTAAATTGCGAGTATCCCGAAGACCTCGATTATATCAAAGAGTTTATTTCAGAGAATGGATACACTTTCCCCGTATATTATGATTTCGACAAGAGCGCAAATGCAGCGTACGGAACGGGTTATATCCCCGTAACGGTTGCGATCACGAAGAGCGGAGAGGTTATTTACCATGATTCGGGATCACTTGATGAATCGTCACTTGAGCTGCTGATAAAAGAAGTCCAGAAATGAGAAAAAAAAGACAGGAGCAATTGATACCACGAACGGTGGTCAATTCTCCTGTCTGTTTTTTAGTGATCAGGCATCTACCTTAGGCAGTTTCGCAACCGATGCTGCGATCTGCTCGTCGGTCGGGATCTCGTCCGACATCTCGCCGTTGTTGTATTTCTCATAAGCAACGAGGTCGAAATAACCGGTTCCGGTAAGACCGAATACGATAGTCTTCTCTTCGCCTGTTTCCTTGCACTTGAGAGCTTCGTCGATAGCAACCCTGATCGCGTGTGAGCTCTCGGGAGCGGGAAGGATACCCTCAACTCTTGCAAACATTTCTGCCGCTTCAAATACAGAAGTCTGTTCTACACTTGTAGCCTCCATGTAACCGTCATGATACAGCTGTGACAGAGTGCTGCTCATGCCGTGGAATCTCAGGCCGCCTGCATGGTTGGGCGAAGGAATAAAGCTGCTTCCAAGGGTATACATCTTGGCCAGAGGGCAGATCATACCTGTGTCACAGAAATCATAAGCGTATGTTCCGCGTGTGAAACTCGGGCAGGAAGCAGGCTCTACGGCGATGATGCGGTAATCTGCCTCACCTTTTAATTTATCTCTCATGAAGGGTGCGATGAGTCCGCCGAGATTCGATCCGCCGCCTGCGCAGCCGATGATCATATCAGGCTTGATCCCATACTTGTCGAGTGCAGCCTTGGTCTCGAGGCCGATCACTGACTGATGCAGAAGAACCTGGTTCAATACGCTGCCCAGAACATATCTGTAACCGGGATTCTTGGTTGCTACTTCAACAGCCTCGGAAATAGCGCAGCCAAGGCTTCCCGTAGTACCGGGATGCTCGGCGAGGATCTTCTTTCCTACTTCTGTAGTCTCGGAGGGCGAAGGAACAACGGAAGCACCGTAAGTTCTCATTACTTCACGTCTGAAAGGCTTCTGCTCGTATGATACTTTAACCATATATACTTTGCAGTCAAGTCCGAAATATGAGCATGCCATTGAAAGTGCGGTTCCCCACTGGCCTGCGCCGGTTTCGGTGGTAACGCCTTTCAGGCCCTGCTTCTTTGCATAATAAGCCTGCGCGATCGCGGAATTCAGCTTGTGGCTGCCGCTTGTATTGTTGCCTTCGAACTTGTAATAGATCTTGGCGGGTGTCTGAAGTTTCTCTTCAAGGCAGTACGCACGAACAAGCGGCGAAGGTCTGTACATCTTGTAGAAATTGCGGATCTCTTCGGGAATCTCAACATATGCCGTATCATTGTCAAGCTCCTGGTCAACCAGTTCTTCACAGAAGATCGGACTTAATTCTTCTTTGGTAAGAGGCTGCAGTGTCCCGGGATTGAGCAGGGGAGCGGGCTTGTTCTTCATATCGGCCCTGAGGTTATACCAAGCTTTGGGCATCTCGTCTTCGTTGAGATAGATCTTGTAAGGTACTTTGTTGTCTGACATAATTTTGTCCTCCTGATATTATGGATTTGTCTGCAGGTTGATGGCAAAAGCCGATCAATACTGCGAGTCATGATAGCGGGACGTGTTTTGAAAATAAAGAAACCTGTCCCTGACAGTGTGTTACTGCTGGGACAGGTCAGAATATTCAGATCATCGGGATCATTATCATCAAAATGATAAGATCTGTCAGGAATAAATATCGTTTCAACCTGCGGTGCCACCCGGCTTGGTGTTGAACACCCACTCTGATGCATACTATCATATGCCGGACTTTGATAACGGAGATCCTGCTCCGTCTTCCATACTTTTTTGAAACGATCGGGATCCGCTGTTTACAACAAACAGCCTGTGACCGTCACAAAATTTCAGGTCGCCCTCAAAAGTCCATTCGGTAAAATGCTTAACGCTGCATCTCAGCCTGCGCAGCTCTCTGTGGAAAAGTTGATCTTACTTACTTGCCCTTCTTCAACGGTTTAGCAAAAGAGTAGCATATTAAATTTTTTGTGTCAAGTAGTTTTTTGATTTAAAGCGATAAAATGTGACTTCGGAACAATTCTTAATCAATTCTTAAAGCTTTAACATATTTATTCTTAATCGTCCGGGTATTATAATGGAATATGTGAACAAACAATTCAGATGCATCGGAAATATGCTCACAAATATATTTATGGTTAAAAGGTTGACAGGTAAACAAGTAAAAAGACAGGTAAACAACTAATCAAGTAAACAGGGGGCCGCGACATTATTATGCAGAACATTTTATTATGCGACGATGACAAGGATATCGTAAACGCGCTGAAGATATATCTTACGGACCCGGAGTTCGCATTTTTCGAAGCGTACAACGGGCAGGAAGCGGTTGATATCGTCGGGCGCGAGCACATTGACATCGTGCTCATGGATGTCATGATGCCGGTCATGGACGGGATCACTGCGATGGCCATGATCCGGAAGATGACCAATATCCCCGTGATAATGCTGACGGC
>JAFZNE010000014.1 GCA_017553035.1 Lachnospiraceae bacterium | reverse complement strand
TTTGATCGCGTCGGGAATGATGAACGGAATGACGCATAAGGACAGCGCGGCACCGAAAGTGATCGCGGTCTTGGTCTGTGTGTAAACGATCACGAACCAGACTGTACCGAAAGCGTAGCACGCAGCAAGTCCGAGTATCGAAGCGGTGATGGCCGAAGCAAGCGGGTGTTTGATGAAGTGTCTGACGATACCGAACACAAAGCCCATAACGATAAAGCCGATCAGATAGCCGCCGGTCGGTCCAAGAAGATGCCCTATACCACCGGAAAATCCCGAGAAAACAGGTACACCTACAGCTCCAAGGAGCAGATATACGACGATACTGATCAGTCCGTCACGTGTGCCGAGCAGCAGAAGTGCTGTAAATACCGCAAATGTCTGAAGAGTAAACGGAACAGGCCCCGGGATCGATATCCAGGAACAGATCGTTATGATAACCGCCATGAGCGCGATATAGATCATCGAAGTGATGCTAAGCTTGGTATTCATTGTCAGTCTCCCTGTATAGTACGATATATATTGATCATAATCCACGACAGTTTCACTGTAATATGCAGAATATGAAATCCTCTATGTAACAGCAGAGGTATTATATCCTTTTTGTTTTAAAATGTCAAAAACTATCCGATCGTCAAAACTGCATCATTGAAAGAATACCTGCTTCCCCCAACTTCTCATTGAAAAAATCATTGTTATGTAGTAACATATAAACATGTTCAAATCATTTGATTTACAGGAGGAGAAGAAAATGGGTTTATTTGACAAAGTTATGAGTTCGGTTAACGATGTGGTTTCGTCTGTTGCAGGCGGCAATAAATCGCTGAAACCCGAATGGACACAGGATCGCAGGATACAGCTTGCCAATCCCGCGCCCGAATCGCTTGAAGAGCTGAAGGCATCGGTAGATGTTAACGATCCCGGAAGCGTTGCGGCATATTGGGTTTACTCTGTTATGTGCCTGACCGCCGATTATGACATCGGTATGAGCATGATGAAATATCTGTTCGCTGACATCGAGCCTTTCGGAAGAGGCTTTACAGAGGGCGGCGGAGCAGGAAGAGCCGGATGGGATCCTTATTTCAATGAAAGACTGAAGGATGATGATTATCGCTGGCTGCCCCGTGCTTATTTCGTAGGCGCTGTTGCTTCGAACGGCTTCCATCCCGACCAGCCTCTTGCTGTTCAGCTTTACTACAACAAGCCCAACACCGATACGATCAATGGCCAGACCCTGCAGCAGCTTGGACGTCTCAACGTTGTTTACTATGTAAAGAGCAACGCAGCAGGCTTCCAGAACAATATCGAGCTTAGCTGCTTCGACGGAAGCGACCGTTTCTACGTAACCAAGGGCACCGCTTCGACCGGTCTGTTCTATGACCAGCGCGCAGGCCTTACCGCAGAAGCAAGAGCAAAACTGTGGACCTGATCCGGATCGCTGCCACAGCTTTCCCGGTAACAGGACCTGAAGACATTGTAAAATATTTATTACGATTTAAAACGACAGTGTACCATAGCTTTCCGGTACACGGTCGTTTTTTATTTTCAGCTTAAGGCTCCCTCTCACCCTTTAAAATTCTCCGGTTCCAGCGCCCAGGTGAGTCCGGTTACCAGATGTGTGCGCCAGAAGTTGAAATCATGCACGCCCGGCGCGGTCACAAATGTCGCGGGTACATTGATCGAGTCAAGGAATGTCTTAAAATCACGGTTGGGCTGGATCAGGAAATCTTCGGTGCCGCAGGCCATGAAAATATCGGGGATCACCTTGCCGTTCTCCTTTAGTTTACGTACAAGTACTTCGGGATTCGCATCGGTCCGGGCAGCTTTCGAAAGATCACCGAAAACCCACGAATAGTACTCATAGTTGGCCATCGGATTATCATCTTCAGGCCTGAAATAAGCAAGTCCGTTCTGGATCAGTGCCGATGACAGCGCGATCACCTTGCCGAAAGTCTCCGGGAACATAAATGCCGTATGGATCGAACCGAATCCGCCCATCGAAAGGCCGCCGATAAAGGTATCTTCACGTTTGTCGGACAATGCGAAGGTTTTTCTTGTATAATCGACAAATTCCTTACCAACATAGGTCGCATATTTGCAGCCTGTCTGAGGCTGGTCAAGGTAGAAATTGTTGTCGCCGTTGGGCATGAAGAAGTTTACATTGAAGCGGTTAGCGATCTCGCCGAGCGGTACATTGACGAACCAGTCGCTGTCGCAGCCGCTGTAGCCGTGGAGCAGATAAACATTCTTGGTTGCCCGCTTGTAATGCGGATTGTTCTCCGTACCGAATGCATTGTCATTGCAAAGTACCGCCATAAAATGAACCGGTCTGCTTAAAGATTTTGAGAAAAATGTTCCGTTAAAATGTGCCATTGATAAAATACCTCCCAATACATTAGTGTAAATTTGTTCTCTGCTATCTATCCTACCACATATGGCGATTTCCCGCAATCATCATATTTCCGGCCTAATACCCCGAGCTTCTGCGAACGACTAATCGAGAACAGCAAAGCTGTTCCTGCGTCCGGTTGCATCGTTTCTTTGACAGTTGCACTTTAGACCAAATAATGCTATACTTCTTTCAATGTTTAATGAAAAGAGGTAATTTATTATGGCCGAATTAAATGGCGGAAGAAAGAAAAATGTTACC
>JAFZNE010000116.1 GCA_017553035.1 Lachnospiraceae bacterium | reverse complement strand
GCCGGAACTATTCACCGCTCCTTTTTGGGCAAAAAAATACCGTGACAGACAGCCACGGAAATAAAAATGGATATTCTATTTAAAAGTATAAATGTCAGAAATCCAATTCCCGAGGTAATGTCTTGATATTAAGTTTGCTCACTGTATTTGTGCCCTTCATGTCAATTACCTCCTTTAAGAATTGAATCTGTTATTTTCGTTACGTGAACAATATGCAATATAACATCATTCGGGGTTTGCGTCAAGCCTGTTTTTGATATCTTTTCAAAATAATACATTGATATTTAATTTCCTTAATGCTACAATTCCGCTGATTGGCATAATTAACAACGAACTATTTTGATTGAAAAATTTTTACCGGAGCTGTCTTATGAAAGTGTTTGGTTTGGGAAAAATGCGCGAAGGGCTGGGACGCCAGCTCTTTGTTCTTGTATTTCCGATCGTTATACAGAATCTGATCACTACGGGAGTCGGCCTTGCGGATGTTATCATGCTCGGAAGGCTCGACCAGACTTCGCTGTCGGCGGCAAGTCTTGCCGGTCAGGTGATGTTTCTGCTGAATATTGTGTATTTCGGGCTTTCCTCGGCGATCACGATACTTGCTTCGCAATATTGGGGAAAGCGCGATCAGCTGACTGTTGCGAAGATCCTCGGGATCGGGCTGTTCATCGGCATGTTCTTCTCAACGCTTGCCTTTGTTCTGGCTCTGGTATGTCCGTCGGCGGTCATGAAGATCTGGACCGATGATCCCGATCTGATCGCAGAAGGCGCGAAATACCTGCAATATGTCGCTTTTTCGTATTTCTTCGCCGGAATAACGCAGCCTTATCTGTCATTGATGAAGAGCTGCGAACGTGTGACGCTGTCGATGGTTGTTTCCTGCCTGACGCTGTTTATCAATATTTCGCTGAATGCGGTCCTGATCTTCGGTCTGTTCGGAATGCCGAAGCTCGGTATCATTGGTGCAGCGATCGCTACCAGTATCAGCCGGTTCATCGAGCTTGCGATCTGTGCTGTAGATTATCTGAAGCAGAAAATAGTTCCCCGCGGATTCAAGGTTACATTTGCGATCCCGGGCCCTTTGATAAAAGATTTCGCGAAGTATTCCCTGCCCGCGTTTCTGAATGACGCGATCTGGGGACTCGCTTTCAATATGAATTCGATCATCATGGGACATCTGAGCTCCGATATTGTCGCGGCGAATTCGATCGTTACCGTGGTCAGGGACTTCATTTCCGTAACCGGTTTCGGTATCTCCGCAGGTGCTTCTATCCTGCTCGGGATCGAAGTTGGAGAGCATAAAGAAGAACAGGCCCGTGCGGATGCTTCGTCGATCGTTCGGCTTACATTTCTGATCGGGATCATCCAGGGTCTGTTATTGCTTGGGATCACGCCGTTTATTCCGCCCCTTGCGAAGATCAGTGATACCGCCAAGGATTATCTTGTGATCATGCTGCTGATCTCGACGATCTACCAGATAGGCCAGATCATAAATACCCTGTTGATCGCCTCACTGTTCAGATGCGGCGGGGATTCGCGCTACGGCCTGTTTCTTGATATCGTGACCATGTGGTTTGTCGCGGTACCGTTGGGGCTTATCAGCGCATTCGTTCTGAAACTTCCGCCTATCATCGTATACGCGATTACCTGCACGGATGAGTTCATCAAAATGCCGTTCGCGTTCTATCATTACCGGAAGACCAATTGGATAAAGAACCTGACGAGGGAGATGTGAAATACTTTTTTATTCCATCAGGAAATGTAGGCTCATTTTATCAGTACCGTCACCGGAAAGTCTTCTACATACAGCTTTCTGACAGCTTCGGTTCCGAGATCTTCGTAAGCGATGACCTCGGAGCTTTTTATGCATTTTGAAAGTAACGCTCCGGCTCCGCCCGTGGCGCCCATATAGATCGCGTTGTTTTTGTAAATGGATTGTTCGACAGCTTCCGAGCGTCTTCCTTTACCGATCATGCCCCTGAGTCCGAAATCAAGAAGCAGCGGCGTATATCTGTCCATCCTGCCGGAAGTGGTAGGTCCGGCGGAACCTATCACCTGACCGGGTTTGGCCGGAGTCGGGCCCAGATAGTATATAACGGCACCCCTGAGATCAAACGGAAGCAGGTCAAGTATCCTGTTCTTTTCAGCTTCGGAAATGATCGCCGATGATGCCGGCCCGTCTGTTCCGGCCGGCTCCTTTTGCCCGAGTTCATTCAAAATGTATTCGTACATTCTCTTATGAGCTGCGTCTCTTGCAGTATAGATCGTACCTGTCAGATACAATACATCCATCGGTTTTATCTTTTGCATATCTTCTTCCGTAAATGGAAGCGTGATCTTATAATCCATATTTTTCTCCGGAAATTAGCTTGTTTATGCGATTTCTTGTGTTCAGATTTTTACGTTTAAATTACTTCCGTCACATGTCGGTTCACATGGCAGCAGATATTGACAGCTACCGGCATTCCGGCTATGTGCGTAGGATATGTTTCGATATTTACACCGAGAACAGTGTTTTTTCCACCCATTCCTCCCGGGCCGATATCGAGATCGTTAAGGCTTTCAAACAGATCACTTTGAAGCTTCTTCAGATAAGAAACATCGGGTTGCTTTCTTCCGGTTTTTGCCCCGGAAGTTGCCGCAAATTCGGGATTTTCAGTTTCCCCATAATATGAATGAACGGAATTTAATTCATTGGTCAGAGCTTTCTTGGCAAGCACCGCGCACTTTTCAAAATCGGCTCCGATCCCGACGCCGACGACCATCGGCGGACAAGCGTTGGCTCCCGCATCCCTTACCGCGGTGATCACGGCTTCCTTTACTCCTTCGATCCCGTCCGCGGGTTTGAGCATAAATACTCTGCTCATGTTTTCACTTCCGAATCCTTTCGGTGCGATCGTGATCTCAACCCGGTCTCCGGGAACGATTTCCGTATGGATTATCGCGGGTGTATTATCATCTGTATTCTCACGTAGCAGTGGATCGGAAACTACGGATTTACGAAGATATCCATCGGTATATCCCTGTCTTACTCCTTCGTTAACTGCGTCTTTTAATGATCCTCCGATGAAGTGAACATCCTGGCCGATCTTTAAAAATACAACCGCCATCCCCGTATCCTGACATATCGGGATCTCGTCTGTACCGGCAATTTCCAGGTTTTTTTCGAGCTGTCCGAGTATTTTTTTACCGAGCTCGGAAGTTTCGTTTCCGGATGCTTTATCAAGTGCTTCGATCATATCGGGCGCGAGTCTGAGATTAGCCTCTATGCACATATTCCGGACTGAATTTGTGATTTCCTGCACATTTATTTCTCTGACCAGATTAAAATATGAGGCTTTTTTCTCTTCCTCTGTTTCGTCATATTCTCCGTATTCACAGCCGGCATTTTCAACACGTATCCTGTCGACGAGTTCTCCCTCATGATACAGTTCGACCGTTCCTCGTCCGTTTCCGCCGTTCCATAAACGGTTATGTT
>JAFZNE010000115.1 GCA_017553035.1 Lachnospiraceae bacterium | reverse complement strand
TTCGTTGATCCTTTCCCGGGTCTTTGTTCTTCTTATTGCTCAATAAGCATACTCCTTTCCGGCAGGAAAGAAGCTTTATTCAGCCAAGATCATAAACTGACCCACGAGTATGAGCAATAAAAGCAGTCCTTTTCCTCCCTGCCTGTACATATTTAGTTTAAAGCAGGGATTTTCTGTTACCGGAATATTTCGAAGATAAAGATCTTCATAGGTAACACTTATAGAATTGATAGAAATGCCTTGCTTCTTGGAACGTATTTTATCATGTTTTTCTGAAAATTTCAATGAGAAATTGGTTACGCCGAATGCCATGACAACGTTAATTGCTTTTTGTTGATGGCACAGTCTGTCAAATATAGATTTATTAATGTCTGATAAGGTATTCCCGTATCAGCTGATTGTGATTTGAAGTAATCAATAGTATCAATGTCTATATTTATCGTTATCTGTTTCTTTAGCTTTTTGGCATAGGGATTTTTTCTCCCGTTTGAAAAATCATATTCTTCTCGCATAATAAACTCCTTATTAATGACAATAACAGATAATATCCATATATCACCTTAATAAATATATTATAATTATATAATAATGTCAATTCACAAAAAGTTTTTGCTTCTGGATTACAAGAAAGATAACACGATCGCGCCTATCTTTGAAGAATTGATGAGTAAAAAAGGAAATGAACGGCAGTCGATGCATAAAGATGCATACAGACCGGAGAATGTTAAGAATAAACAATTGTATCGGCCACGGCTGCCGTCTTTTGATGTGATATGCCGGCGGGAAGTCCGGCATGAAGGGCAGTATTATTCTCTGTCTTGAAATATATGCAGATAAAGGATATTTCATAGGCAGGAAATAAAACCGGATTCTGGTAAATTAATCTATTATCTTGAAATTCGGCAAATGCCTGATGGCCAAATTGATGGTAGCTATCTGAACCATTTCATCCACCTCATCCTTGCTCAATCTTACGCCGTATTCATAAGCTGTTACCCTGCAAAGAGATATAGTCTCTTTGCGCAATGCCATAAGCATAATGTTGATCGATCTTTCATCATTGTTCACGGCATTCCTGATAACCTCGGCCTCCAGCTTATCTAATGATCCATCCCGGTATTTATTATCAGTCATGGTAAGCCTCCAGCCATCGCTTCAGCCGCTGCAGACCGTCATGTTTGTAGTTTTTTACGGCCTGTTCGGAAATTTTCATTTCCTCGGCAATGGTCTTAACCGGCAGCTGCAGGATCACAGTTCCTTCGATAACTCTTTTGATACGGTCACTCAAGCGTTTTAAAACTATAGCCAGTCTGTGGTCAGTAATTATAACCAATGTGCTGCCAACCAGCACAGTCTCTACATCAATGTCCTTGGGCTGTATGAAGGACATAATATTTTCGAGTTCTTCAATGCTTACTGTATCATAATGGCGTTTATGGTTTATCAGCTTTTTCAGTTCATTTCTGAACTCATTTTTCATTACACGATAATACCAGGAATGAAATTTTAGCATCAATACCTCATCGTTGGTGTTACTATTATTGCTTGAAATCCCGGTATACATTTATACCTGCCTTTCTCCAGGCAACCGGTTTTATTTCCTGCCCTATTGTGTAATGTAATCAGGAGATCAAAAGGTACTCTGTAAGATTTTGCACAATATCTGTAACATATTGCAGTAATCTGTTCTAATACTATAAAGATGATCCTGCAGAATACCTGATAAAACAAAGTGTCCGATACCACCGGTTCTGGGTATCGGACTATTTATTCTCTAATCGCAGTGCTTCAGCGTATCCTATAAGACGCTCACGTGTATTGTCATTCAGCTGTCGATGCAGATCTATCAATTTCTTTTCACCGTCGGAAAGAACATATTTGACTTGTGAACCATCCTCTTCAAACAAGGCGCTAAGTGGGACTTCAAGTGCCTCAGCGATCTTGTTAAGGGTTTCAAAGGAGGTATTATAATTTCCACTCAGTGTACTGTAAAGAGTTCTTTCGGACACGCTGTTGCGTAGTCCGGAACATTTTATGATAAATTGCTTTATTGTTAATCCGTGCATTGAAATCAATCTTTTTATATTCGCCGCAACGTTTTCCATTTTCATGATATACAGATCCTCTCAGTTTCATTATTTTATAAAGAATCCCTATAATTAGTTTAATGAAAAAAGTTGCAAAATGAAACTACATGATATTGCACTGTAACTGTAATAGTTTGCAGTAGATATACAATTCTGAAAATATGTTTTTTACAATAACTTGTTCACCGGAAATACTCAACGCTTATAATATGCTGAAATCGGTTATTTAAATAAAAATGTTGATTTTTCCGTATAAAATCTCTTAATGTCCTGAGTGTCCTGAAATTAAAAATAATAAAACAATACCCCCAAGCAGGTTTTATATTTCATCATCCTGCTTGGGGGAAGCTTATCAAAATGATATAACGATATCAAGATTATAAGTTAATATACTTACCCTTTCAACGCCTTGTCTATCGCTGCCGCAGCGGTCTTGCCCGCTCCCATCGCTGAAATGACTGTGGCAGCGCCTGTAACCGCGTCACCACCGGCATATACATTTTCACGCGAGCTCAGGCCATCTTCGTTGACAATGATGCCTCCGCGGGGATTAACCTCAAGACCTTCTGTGGTATTCTTGATAAGCGGATTGGGCGAGGTTCCGATTGCCATGACCACAGCATCCACTTCAAGTTCATACTCGGAGCCTTCGATCGGAACAGGTCTTCTTCTGCCCTTGGCATCAGGCTCTCCGAGCTCCATCTTCTGTACTCTCATACCGGTAACGAACCCGTTCTTCGGATCTCTCGGATCATCGGGGTTCTTATAACCGAGTATCTCTACAGGGTTGCGCAGAAGCTGGAAATCGATTCCTTCTTCTATCGCATGCTCAACCTCTTCTTTTCTTGCGGGAAGCTCTTCCATTGAACGTCTGTAAACGATATATACCTTGTCGGCTCCAAGTCTCAATGCGGTCCTTGCAGCGTCCATAGCTACGTTTCCGCCGCCTACGACAGCTACCTTGCCGCCCTTCATGATAGGCGTATCGGGATCATCCCTGAATGCCTTCATAAGATTGCTTCTGGTAAGGTACTCGTTTGCGGAGTATACACCCTTTAAAGATTCACCGGGTATATTCATGAAGTTCGGAAGTCCTGCACCCGAACCGATAAATACAGCTTCGAAGCCTTTCTCGAACAGTTCGTCTATCGTAAGTGTTTTACCGATAATGATATTGGTCTCGATATCAACACCCATTTTCTTCAGTAATTCAACTTCACGCGCTACGATAGCCTTCGGAAGACGGAACTCCGGGATACCGTAAACAAGCACGCCGCCGGCCGTATGAAGAGCTTCGAATACCGTTACCTTATATCCGAGTCTTGCAAGGTCGCCCGCACAGGTAAGTCCGGAAGGACCTGAACCTACTATTGCTACCCTGTGACCGTTCGATGCCGGAATCTTTACCTCGGCATTAGCAAGCTCATTATGACGATCCGCAACAAATCTCTCAAGTCGTCCTATTCCGACCGGATCGCCCTTGATGCCTCTTACGCATTTTGACTCACACTGGGTTTCCTGAGGACATACACGTCCGCATACAGCGGGAAGCGTACTGGATTCCGCGATCACCTGATAAGCGCCTTCATAGTCTTTTTCTACGATCTTTTTTATAAAATCGGGAATATGAACATTGACGGGGCATCCCGATACACACGGTGAATTCTTGCAGTTCAGGCATCTTGCGGCTTCATCGAGCGCGATCTCTTCGGTATATCCGAGAGCTACTTCCTGAAAGTTTTTATTTCTGACATCCGGAGCCTGAGAAGGCATGGGATTCTTTGTTAATGACATGTTTGGCATTTCTCATTCTCCTTTCTTAAAGAGGTTGCAGGTTTCCTCATACGCATGTCTCTCAAAATCTCTGTACATTGCGCCTCTGCTCATCGCCTCATCAAAATCTACCAGATGTCCGTCAAAATCGGGACCGTCAACACATGCGAATTTTGTCTCGCCGCCAACCGTAAGTCTGCATCCGCCACACATTCCGGTTCCGTCGATCATGATCGGGTTCATGCTGACAACAGTCTTGATACCGTATTCCTTGGTGAGCTGACAGACAAACTTCATCATGATAACAGGACCGATCGCGATAACTTCGTCATACAGGTTGCCGGCATCGATCAGGCTCTTCAATGCATTGGTAACAAGACCTTTCTCACCGTAACTTCCGTCGTCGGTCATCATGCACAGCTTATCGCTCACGCCCTTGAATTCATCTTCAAGAATGACCAGATCTTTATTTCTGAATCCTACGACCGAATGAACCTCACATCCGAGTTCATGGAGTTTCTTGGCAACGGGATATGCGATCGCGCATCCTACGCCTCCGCCGACTACAGCAACCTTCTTCAGTCCTTCTGTCTCGGTGGGCTTGCCCAAAGGCCCCGCAAAATCCTGCAGGTGATCACCGACTTCAAGGTGATTGAGTTTTTCCGTCGTAGCTCCGACGATCTGGAAAATGATCGTAATTGTGCCCTTTTCCCTGTCATAGTCCGCAATTGTGAGCGGGATCCTTTCGCCGTTCTCGTCCACTCTCAAAATGATGAACTGTCCGGGCTCAGCCTTGGCCGCAACGAGCGGTGCCATGATCTCCATCAGCGTTACTGTCGGATTCAGGCTTTGTTTGTTGATGATCTCGTACATGTTAACTCTCCTTTTTCTTGTATATATATCCTTTCGGATTTCTTTCTTTACCACTTCCGTCGCCTGTCGGCGGCATCTTCCCTCTTAAGCAATACGGGCAGGCCAGTCATTTATGGTTTCACCGGTTTCTCCAGTCCGAAATGTTTGTATCCTTCGCTTGTAACGATCCTTCCTCTCGGGGTCCTCGCGATCAATCCTGTCTGTACCAGATACGGTTCATATACTTCACCGATCGTTCCGGCATCCTCGCCGATCGTTGTTGCCACCGCCTCGATCCCGACCGGTCCTCCGTCGAACTTGTCGATCATGGTGCGGATCACGGCCCGGTCGATATTATCGAGTCCGAAACTGTCGACCTCCATCAGATCAAGTGCATAGTTGGCAACTTCAAGCGTTATCCTTCCGTCATATTTGATCTGGGCAAAATCCCTGATACGTTTCAGCAGGCGGTTGGCAAGTCTCGGTGTCCCTCTTGACCTGCGTGCGAGCTCCAGGGTTCCTTCCTTGTCGATCTCAACTCCGAGAACACCTGCCGAGCGGTTGATTATAGTCTCCAGTTCGGAAATGGTGTAGAACTCAAGTCTGCTTACGACGCCGAAACGATCCCGCAGCGGTGCGGTCAGCATTCCGGCTCTCGTAGTCGCCCCGACCAGTGTAAACGGAGGAAGATCAAGTCTTATTGACTTAGCTGTTGCACCCCGGCCTATCAGGATGTCAACATAAAAATCCTCCATGGCCGAATACAGCATTTCCTCCACCTGCCTGTTCAGCCTGTGGATCTCATCGATAAACAGTACATCATTCGGCGCCAGATTACTGAGCAGTGAAACGATATCCCCCGGTTTCTCTATTGAAGGACCGGCGGCGGTTTTTATCCCCACTCCCATTTCATTGGCGATAATTCCGGCAAGTGTTGTTTTACCGAGGCCCGGAGGTCCGAACAGCAGAACATGATCCAGCTGTTCGCCACGTGCTTTTGCAGCCTCTATATATATTTTCAGGTTCTCCTTGACCTTCTGCTGTCCGATGTAGTCTTCGAGCATCTGCGGTCTTAAGGTTCCCTCAATCGCTTTATCTTCCACGGTAAACTCCGTGGTGATCATTCTCTTGGGCATACTTGCTCTCCCTTTTGGGGTTGTTTCGGTTTATTTTACAGATATTTCAAACTCAGCTTCAAGATCTCTTCGGTAGTCATACCCGGTTCGATCTCAATACTGCGTACCGCCTTCATCGCGTCGGAAATGGAATATCCGAGCGCTGTCAGTGCCTGTATCGCTTCATTTTTATTTTCCTGAAGGCTGACCATATCATCCGCTAAAGATTCATTGCCTCCGGTATTCCCTGCAGCTGTCTTTCCTGCGCCGCCTGCACTCTTTCTTCCCTGGGCTCTGCTTCTTTTGCCCGTCTCCGTACCGGTACCGGCATCGGAAATATCATTGTTACCGTCATCCGTTACTCCGTGAAGTATCCCGTCGGTATTGCCTACCTTCAGCATATCTTCAAATGTAAGCTTATCTTTTAACTCAAGCACTATCTTACCCGCGGACTTGGCTCCGACTCCCGGTGTTTTGGCTATTGTTGCCGAATCCTCCGAAAGGATCGCGGCTATCAGGTTTTCAACAGATATCTGGGACAAAATCCCGAGTGCGCTCTTGGGTCCGATCCCGCTTACGGTTATCAGCATTTTGAACAGCTTCAGCTCATTACGTGAATTAAACCCGTACAGTGTAAGCGCATCCTCTTTGACATGCAGATATGTAAAAAACTCTACCGTTCCCGTTGCCCTTTCCATTGCTGCGAGCGTCTGTGCCGTAACATTGACTTCCATGCCCACAGAGCCGACATCTACCACAACGGATGAATCGGTACAATAGAGAACCTCGCCTCTTATGTATGAAATCATAATAAAATCTCCTACAACCTCTCAAATGTCCCTTTTCCGAACACCAGGCTCCCTTCCTCGACATATTTCAAAACAGTATATGCCGTCATATTCAATGCATCCGCCAGCTGAAATGCGCTGCTGTTCGGATAATGCTTCAGATATGCCTTGATCTGTTCGAAACGCATGGAATCGATATCCTTGCATCTGCTGCAGCAAAATCCCTTTGTATTGGCGATATACTGCCTCTGACAGTGCTTACAAACATTTACAACCATGATTGATCTCCATGCTTCGAAAACTTATTATTCACATTAAGTTCCTCCGCTTACTACATAAGAGCGGCAAAAATATTGATGAACCATTGCTTCATTTTTTCGCCGAGCGGTCTGTTCTTCCATTCCTCGTAGGTCATCTCGTGACACTGTCCGAAAAGCTCCATGAAATCGGACTTTATATCATCAACCAGCTCGTGGTCCCACATGAACGTCCCGCATTCAAAATGCAGGTAGAAGCTCCTGTAATCGACATTGACCGAACCGACAAGTGCGCAGTCCCTTGTAATATAGCACTTATTGTGGACAAACCCCGGAGTAAAGACAAACACCTTCACGCCGTTTCCGAGAAGTTTCCCGCAATTGTATTTCGACAATTCATAAACGGACTTTTTATCTGGTATTCCCGGCAGAACGATCCTTACATCAACTCCGGAACGCGCTGCGGTACACAGTGCGTCGCTCAGTGAATCCTCCATGATAAGGTATGGAGTCGAAATATACATTAAGTCTTTCGCCTTGTATATCATCTGTATGATCGCAGATTCTATCTTGGCTTCCGAATCGAGCGGCCCGTCACTTATCGACTGGCAGAATCGCTCATTCTTTTCAAAATGATCATTCGGACGGTATTTGTTATAATCTTCGTTATTGCCGTGTTTGACGGTACCCCACATGTCAAGGAATGTTCTGGTCATCCCGAACACTCCGGGCCCTGTGATACGGACGCCTCCGTCCTTCCAGTAACCGAATCTCGTGATCGCATTCACATATTCGTCCGCCAGGTTGAAACCTCCCGTATAACCGATATTGCCGTCGATCACGATAATCTTCTGATGGTTGCGGTAGTTAAGGTACAATTTTGCTATATATTTATGGATCGGGTTAAAGCATCCTACCTGTACGCCGGCTTCTTCTATCTCTCTCCAGATCTCCTTATCGGTCCTGAACATCGATCCGAAATCATCGTATATCAGCCTGATCTCAATGCCCTGCTCTGCTTTTTCAACAAGTATCGGCTTGATCCTGCGCCAGAGTCCTCCGTCGGCCACAATAAAAAAGCTCATGAAAATGAAGCTTTTTGCATTTTCGATATCCTCGATCACTGCCTCGAAGGCCTCTTCGCCGCTCGGGAAATACTCAAACGTATTATCCTTGTAGATCGGGCATCCCTGGTTCTTCAAGTACAGCATCTGTTCACGTTCGCCAGGAAACTTCGATACAAACTCGTTCTCGATCTCCTCATCGAATATCTCGAATCGGTCACCGTAATGCAGAAGCAGCTCTCCCGTCTTTTTGATCTTATGCAGAGTCCTCTCCTGACCCCACAGGAAATACATCAGCAGTCCCGCGATAGGGATCAGCGATATCATTGAGAGCCAGCTTATCTTAAACAGATAATTCGTATGCCTGTTCAGCAGGCAGATGATGATCACAAACGCAACAACCTGAATTCCGAAATACACGTAAATTCCGGCTGTTCTCAGCCATATAGCCAAAGAAAAGACAAACAGAAACTGAACAAGCACAAGCACAGCTACGAGTGCAGCCCTGAAAAAACCGCTCAAATACGATTTAAAGAAGCCTTTGAATTTTGCTTTTTTCCTTCTGCGTTTCAAATAATCACCCCTGCTCCAACAGATTACCGGTATGCGTTCATTTTGTGATCCTGATATCGGTCAAAGCACACTGATCACCGGTAAGTGCGATAAATACCTTATCGCTCTGGCCGTTGATGGTCGTAATATTCCTGACTGACAATCCGAAGTTTTCAGTAGTTGTGGTAATGACTTTTCCTTCCTTCACAAAGGAAATAACACAGTCAATGCCTTCTTTGTTCTTCTTTTTCCAGGCATCCCAGCCTTCGAAATAGTCCATTTTATTGATTATTACCTTGTTTGTCGCATTCTTGTCATTCTCGGCATCCTCACCATCCAGTCTGATGAGCGCATACTCTTTATAATCCGGACCGTTGACCTTGCCGTTTTTCGAATAAAAGATGACAGCATACGGACAATGCCATATCAGTCTGGCTGTAGGAAGGCTCATGCTGTGGAAACGGATACTCATATTTCCGGTCAGCACGATCCCGTCGGTTGCCGCGCTCCTCATCCCATCGATCTGGACATTGGGAATATCGCCCTGAGGTCCATTGATATATGATACTTCCTCGGCAATCCTTGTAATATAATCTTCGGGGATCGTCTCAGTATCCTTATCGATCCGTACATCCGAAATATGGCAGTATTCTCCCGTAAGTCCGATATACGCGAATCTTGAACTGTCAGGAAGAGCTGCGGTAATCTTAACAAGCTTCTTTCCGTCGTTGATCTTTATCAGAACGTGATCTTTATATTTCGAAGCCTCGATATCATACGAAACTTCGCCGTTTTCCGCCTGTCTGTCATTATCCTCGCTGATCACATCGATCTCGGTAAGAATATCCCTTACGCCTTTTTTGACCGTATTGCCATTCATCCATATCTCGCACTACTCAAAATAGATCAGATCCTTGATGGTTCTTTCATCATCATGGACGCGTCCGTCAAGCGAATCGAACAATATGATCGCAGGACCCCGGCCATAATTACCGTTCTCCCCGATATTTTCACTCTTCATATGGATACGTGTAATATTCCGATTGATAAGTATACCGTCGGATATTTCACTTCTGTATTCATCGCAGTCAAGCTCATCTTTACCGGCCAGTTCTCCTACGGCTTTGCGCTCTTTCATCTTATATTCGACATCTATATCGATCAGATGCTGCATTACCATCGCAAATTCAGGATCAAACTGCGTTCCGGCTCCCTTTACGATCTCTTCCCTGACAAGCTGCTGCGGGATCGCATCCCTGTAACTTCTGTTCGAAGACATTGCATCATATGCATCCGCTACCGAAATGATCCTGGCGATCTCGGGAATATCCTCTCCCTTAAGTCTGTCGGGATATCCTCTTCCGTCATAACGTTCATGATGGAAATGTGCTCCTATGCTCAGATACGGGTATTCACTGATGCTCGAGAGTATCTGCTCACCCATTACCGGGTGCTGCTTGATGATCTCGTACTCTTCGTCGGTCAGACGTCCGTTTTTATTTATGATCTCATTCGGGATACCAAGCTTACCTACATCATGAAGAAGTGCTATGTAATAGATCTTATAGCACTCCTCCTCACTTTTGCCGGCCATTCTCGCGATCTTCTCCGAATACTCGGCCACGCGGAGAGAATGTCCGTGCGAATATGTATCATTTGCATCTATTGCGTTTACAAGCGCTGTCGCAGTTTGTTCGAACAGCCTTTGCGACAGTTTCTGCCGGCTTCTTAAGGCTTCCATTTCAGTTTCCTGAAGCTCGTTGATCCTGGCATTTCTCCGGTATATCAAAATGATCGCAACGATCGTCAGGATAGTGGTAAACATTCCCGGTATGCTTTGTGAACTATGCTGCTTGATAAACTGTATGACCATTACCGGAAATTGGGAAATAAGCAGGATCAGGCCGGTATAAAACCCGAGTTTATCATAAAATACCACTATGAAAATAACACAGAGATTGCCGAAAGATGACATTACGCCTGTCAGCGCCGAAATTGGGAGCATGGTCCCGAATACCGGTATCACTTCCTGGGAACGCGCAACATTCGAAATGTTGAACGCAGTAATAACACAAAGTACCACAATCAGAACATAAATTATCATAGATGGTCTGCGATGAGTAACGGAATACTTTGTCTCATTTTTCGGTATTTCCATGTCAGCGGTCTTTTTATCCATACTCAGTGTCTTTGCTCTTCCTTTATTCTGCCGATTCATCCATCTTTTCCGGCATTTTAAACTGTTCCCTTAAATTGTGGAACATCTTTTATACTTCAAGTAAGTACTTCAAAATTCAAGTTTCTTCTCAAGATAAGCCTTCAGCTCACTAACCGGGATCCTCTCCTGCTCCATCGAATCACGCTCACGTACGGTAACACAGTTATCGTTTTCCGAATCAAAATCGTAAGTTACGCAGTAAGGTGTTCCGATCTCGTCCTGACGGCGGTAACGCTTGCCGATATTACCTCTGTCATCGAATTCGCAATTCCAGTATTTTGAAAGCTCCGCATAGATCTTCTCGGCACCCTCGTTCAGCTTTTTGGAAAGCGGAAGGATGCCTACCTTAACAGGCGCAAGAGCGGGATGGAAACGAAGAACCGTTCTCATATCGCCGCCTTCAAGCTCTTCCTCATCATAAGCCGCGCACAGGAACGCAAGTGTAACACGGTCTGCTCCAAGCGAAGGCTCAACAACATAAGGAATATACTTCTCGTTGGTCTCGTCATCGAAGTAGCTCATATCCTCCTTCGATACGTTCTGATGCTGGGTAAGATCGTAATCGGTACGATCAGCGATACCCCACAGCTCGCCCCATCCGAACGGGAACAGGAACTCGATATCTGTAGTTCCTTTGCTGTAGAAGCACAGCTCTTCGGGGCTGTGGTCTCTCAAGCGCATCTCATCTTCCTTGATGCCCAATGAAAGAAGCCAGTCGCGGCAGAATGCTCTCCAGTACTGGAACCATTCAAGGTCGGTACCGGGCTTGCAGAAGAACTCAAGCTCCATCTGCTCGAACTCACGTGTCCTGAAAGTGAAGTTACCGGGTGTGATCTCATTACGGAAAGACTTACCGATCTGACCGATACCGAAAGGCACTTTCTTACGAGAGGTACGCTGAACATTTTTGAAATTGACAAATATACCCTGCGCGGTCTCGGGACGCAGATAAACCACATTCTTCGCATCCTCGGTAACACCCTGGAAAGTCTTGAACATCAGATTGAACTGTCTGATGTCGGTAAAATTATGCTTACCGCATGAAGGACAGGGAACATTATTGTCTTCGATGAAGTCCTTCATCTGCTGCTGTGTCCAGCCGTCGATCGGGCTCTCAAGTGTGATGCCCTTCTCTGCCGCGTAATCTTCAATAAGCTTATCGGCTCTGAAACGTTCCTTACACTCTTTACAGTCCATAAGAGGATCCGAGAATCCGCCAAGATGGCCCGAAGCCACCCATGTCTGGGGATTCATAAGTATAGCGCAGTCAACACCTACATTGTAGGGGTTTTCCTGAATAAACTTCTTCCACCATGCCTTCTTGACATTGTTCTTAAGCTCAACTCCCAGATTACCGTAATCCCAGGTGTTTGCGAGACCGCCGTAGATCTCCGATCCGGGATATACAAATCCTCTGGCTTTTGCCAATGCCACGATCTTTTCCATTGTCTTTTCCATAATTCCTCCTTGCCGGGTCCGTTCCGTACAGATCAATGACGATGCGCGATATTCCTGCATTTGCGCCATTATTTTCCCCCGGCTGCCCTTTCATTTAAAATATAGTGTTTATTATATGTCAGCTTCCTGTATTAAGCAAGCTTAAGTTTTGAGCAGTCTGATAATTGTGTCATACATGTCGCTCATTTCCTCGTAATACGTATAACTGCCTTTGCATTTGCTCCGATACCGCCGACACTGACGATCTCGATCTTGTAACCGAATTCGGCTCCGGTATCCATCAAACCGTCTTTAAAGAATTCCGAATACTTCTCCATGGTAAATACATCGCCTGTCTGGAAGAAATCTTCCTTCATGATATATGATCTCAAAGCGTATTTTTCAACAAGATCATGATTCGTAAATGTATTCTTGGCACCGGCCTGGATCAACTCGATATTGAACTGTTCGCTCTCTTTATAATTATTCGCAATATGTATCGTTCCGATCGTACAAGGCTCCATATCATGGAATTCAACATTCTTAAAATCACGCTTTTCCATTCGTGCATCAACGTGATAAATACGCACGCCGGTAAAGTCATTGATGCCATATTTAACAGAATCGTACTTGTTCACACCGGATGAAGTATACAGGTCAACCAGCATATACTCTGAGAATGGCGGTTTGAGTGTATCCGAAGCCGCCGGTATCACGATCGCATCGCCTTTTTCAGCCAGAGCACCGATCTCGAACTCAACCGATTCTCCCGGTTTAAGCCCGGTTACGACCTTGGGATTGATCCAGCCTGCGGCATATTTTGAATAAGCATTCCAGTC
>JAFZNE010000114.1 GCA_017553035.1 Lachnospiraceae bacterium | reverse complement strand
TTTACAGGATAGCTGCCGGGGGAGATGTAAAGACAACGGAGATAAGGAAACGGTAAAATAACGTAACCATAAGATGAAGATTCAGATGTGATGATGGATGTACATGAAAACAGTTCCTATCGTATACATTATAAACAGACTTGAAATCATCTTTAATATAGGCGAAAATTGTATAAGAAAGTCGAGATACCCTTTCTCGACAGTTTGGAGGCTTATTATGGTATATGGGTATGCTCGTTGCTCGACCAATGAAATGCGGCAGGACATCGACCGACAGAAGCGGGAGCTGAAAAAACTCGGCGTTAAGGATGATAAAAACATATTCTGGGAGTATGAATCTGGCACGAAGGATGACCGAGCCGAACTGCAAAAGCTGCTTGACATAGTTAAACCTGGTGATTCTGCATACACAGCGTGAAATCCATCGAGCTCGTAAATGCGCTGACTTACGGCGGACGCAGTGCCTGCCAGTACCCGATCGACACATTTCCGGGGCCGCTGCGTGTGCTGTTTTCGGTCATTGCACCATTTGCGATGACTCTTCATGTACCCGGAGCCGTGATACTCGGAAAACCGCTGTTTGGATGGCCTGAGTGGGCCGCATTCATAAGCCCGCTGTCTGGAGCTCTGTTCTTTGTTATCATGCGGGCGGTGTTCGGCAAGGCGATGAAGTATTACAGATCGACCGGAAGCTGAGATTGAGAGAAGTATTATTGATCGACCGGAAGCTGAGTATGAGAGAGGAGAAAAAAAGTGAATACACACGATGTTCTGCTGATCATACAGTATATAACAATCAGCGTTTTGTTTATCGAGATTTGGATCGTTTTTTCCGGAGGGAAAAATTCCATCCACTCTTATCTGCTGTTTACGTGCATTTCATCGTTTATCAGCAACCTGGGATATCTCCTTGAAATGAAAGCGGCTTCGGAGGAAGCGTATCTCACCGCATTGAAACTGTCATATTCCGGACGGGTTTGGATCGCTTTTGCATTTTGGATGTTCGCTGCCAAAATGTGTGGGATAAGGATCCCAAAATGGCTGAAAAGAGTGCTTGGGCTTGTGCTCGTCGGTATTTACATTACAGTGCTGAACATGGAAAGAAGCGGCCTGTTTTACAAGGAATACCGGTTTATTCCGGATCCTGTGTTTCCAAAGTTTTACCATACCAACGGGAACGTACATGACTTCCTTATGGGAATAAATGCAGTGCTTATCGTTTTTGCGATGGTATGGGTCATCCTGGCGTATCGCAGGGAAAAAAACAGGAACGCCAAGCTCAGACTTCTTATGCTGATAATAGCATTCGGAATCCAGGCATCTTCTTTTATCCTTCATATCACACATATTTTCAGTATTTCCGAGAGTTACGACCTTTCCATGCCCGGAGCATTGTTCGGAAATATATTCACGCTGATCGGAATATTCGGATTCGATCTGCTCGGAACAAAAGAAATCGCGAAGGATTTCGTAATTGACAGGATATCCGAGGGGATCATAGCCGTCGACAATGAAGGGCGCATACAGTACTTTAACGAACCGGTAACAAAGCTTTATCCGGAGTTTGATGCTTTCTTTTCGGTGAATATGGGGAAACTGAGAGGAGATACGGTCAGTACGGAAACGGTTGAACCGGCAGACAGGGGAAATGAGAAAAAGCTCATCCGCACTCCGTACGATATCATTTCTTCCATCATCGCCACCGTAGAGAAAGGCGAAACGCTGAGGATCAACGACCGCATTTATACACCGGAAGAAAACGATCTTGTTTACAAGGGCGAGAGCTACGGAAAACTGTATGCATTGGTGGATGACACAGAGCATTACCAGTACATGGAGGAACTGCAAAAGCAGAGGAATATCGCGGACAGCGCAAACGAGGCAAAGAGCCGTTTCCTGGCAAGCATGTCCCACGAGATCAGAACGCCCATAAACGCCGTGCTCGGCATGGATGAGATGATCCTGCGCGAATCCACGGAAACACCCATACGGACCTATGCCGCAAATATCATGTCAGCCGGAAAGACATTACTTTCGCTGATAAACGACATCCTGGACC
This sequence comes from Lachnospiraceae bacterium, assembly GCA_017553035.1. Taxonomy (GTDB): domain Bacteria; phylum Bacillota; class Clostridia; order Lachnospirales; family Lachnospiraceae; genus RUG11977. Next base: position 6,676 of record JAFZNE010000114.1, on the reverse strand, counting down.
TGTCAAAGGTCGAGGAAGGCAAGATGGAGATCATTCCGGTGCAGTATGACCTGTCTTCACTGATCAACGATCTTGTTAACATGACCCGTGACAGAGCCATAAAGAAGGGGCTGAAATTCAATATCAATGTGGACAGGCATATTCCGAGGCTTCTGACCGGAGATGAGATCAGGATCAGACAGTGCGTGATGAATCTTCTGACCAATGCGGTAAAATACACCGAAACAGGCGAAGTGACACTGACAATATCCTTCACAACCGGGGAAAATACAACATCCGGACATATCCTTCTGGACTTTAAGGTAGAAGACACCGGAATCGGTATGAAGGCCGAAGATATGGAAAAACTCTTCTCGCCGTACAAACGTATCGAGGAGAAGAGAAACCGTACCATCGAGGGAACCGGCCTCGGCATGAGCATTACCCGGCAACTGCTTGAACTGATGGGAAGCGCGCTGAAAGTTAAGAGTGAATACGGAAAAGGCTCGGAATTCTCATTTGCGATAGACCAGGAGGTCGTAAAATGGGAGGAGATCGGAGACGTAGCCGCAAGGTTCGGCGAATTATCCGACCGGGGTTACGAGTATCATGAGCTGTTCCATGCGCCCGAAGCGCGGATCCTCGTCGTGGACGATACGGAAATGAACCTTACCGTCATGCAGAGCCTGCTCAAAAAGACACGAATTAAGATAGATACGGCGTTGTCAGGCAGGGAGGCCCTGCATCTTGCTTCGGAAAATCTGTATGATGCCATTTTCATAGACCATATGATGCCCGATATGGACGGCATCGAAACCCTGAAACACATACGTACATCGGGAACGAGCAAGGATGCGCCTGCGGTGGCACTTACGGCCAATGCGGTTTCTGGTGCCCGCGAGATGTACCTTGGAGCCGGATTTACAGATTATCTGTCCAAGCCTGTTGACGGTGAAAAACTCGAAAGAATGCTCTGCGGGATGCTGCCCAAGGAGAAGGTTGAGAGGGTGACATCCGGCATGATGTCCGGAGAAACGGCGGAAAGTGCGTCAGCTGACAGAGCGCTTGGTAAAAAGCCGGAAAGCATGTCCTCTGATAGAATGTCCGGGGAAGAGCGGGAAAAGGTGTCAAGCGATTTGGCACAGGGAAACAGATTCGAAGACGAGAATATTGGCAGTAATTCAGGAACAGTTGCATTCCCCGCCCGTTTTACAGAGCAGGATGAAATAGACGTGCAGGCGGGGCTTAAGAACTGCGGCTCACAGGAAGGCTATATTTCGGTTCTGTCGGTATTTCATCAGACTGCCCGGGATAAAGCGGACGAGATAGAGAAGCTGTGGGAGAGCCGGGATATAGCGAACTATACCGTAAAGGTCCACGCATTGAAGAGCTCTGCACGCATTATCGGAGCGTCCCGGCTTTTCGAATTTGCGAAGAGTCTCGAGGAAGCCGGCAAGAGCGGCGATGAGGAGTATATCAGCCAAAATACCGGCAGGCTTCTTGAGATGTACCGTTCACTTGATAAGGAACTGTCCTGGCTCGACAAGACGGATGATGAATTACCGGCCATCGAAGCAGAAGCTCTTGAAGAGGCATATAGGACGATTGTTGAGATCGCCGGAAGCATGGACTATGAAATGATGGATGATATCATTAAAGAACTGCACGGATACAGTTTGCCCGAAGCCGATCGCAAAAAGCTGGCCGAGATCGAAAAAATGCTGACGGAGCTGGACTGGGACGGTATAGCAAAAGTCGCAGGTCATTAAAACACATGACTGAACAGATAATTGCGATCAGTTGGCGAATGAGCAGTATAAAGGAGAACGGTTATAAACCGCAAATTTAGGATGAAAGCTTTATTATCGAGAAAAATACAGGCTATAACCCGTATGATCAAGGAAAGCCTGTCAATGGTGATTCCGATCCTGTTCACAGGCAGCATTACGGTCCTTCTGAACAGCTTTCCGATCATGGGGTATCAGGTTTTTTTGGATTCCTTTATGGGAGGGGCATTACGGAACATCCTTCAGATAGTCCAGGTGACCACAGTGGGCGTTCTGGCCGTGTACCTGACGGTTGCGCTGAACTTAAGTTACACCAACAGGATCGATAATAACGAAAGGCTTGTTTTCAGGTTTGGCAGCCTCATGACCTGTCTTGCGGGGTTTTTCATACTTGTCGGGTTTACCCCGGCCAATCCCGATTTTAACCTGCTGGGAGGTCAGGGCGTTTTCTGCGCGCTGCTGGCGGGGCTGATCGGCTCGGCTCTCTATCGAAAATTCGAGGTTCTGTTTGAGATTAGGAAAAATGTATTTGTGGACGGGGCTGATTCGATCTTCAATGCTGCGCTCCATGTTATTCTGCCTTTTACGGCGGCGATCCTGTGCATTGCCGCGGCAAATTATCTTATTACCGTATGCTTCTCGGTTGAGAGCGTCCGGGAGTTGTTTACGAAGGTTGTGAACGCGATCTTCAGCGGGATGGACCGGGGTTCCTACGGAAGCGGCCTTTTGTATACGGTACTGGTCGGCGTTATGTGGTGGTTCGGCATCCACGGAAATAAGGTTCTGAATCAGGTTGAAACGGAAATGTTCGCCGAAATAATCCCGGGGCAGATAGTATCAAAGAGCTTCATGGACACCTTTGTCATAATGGGCGGAACCGGATGCCTGATAGGACTTTTGCTCGCAATGATAATCTTCGGCAGGCGCAGTTCCACAAAGAAGCTTTCAAAGATCGCGTTCCTGCCCTGCGTTTTTAATATTTCCGAGCTGCTTGTATTCGGCTTTCCGGTGATCTACAATCCGTCATTGGCGTTGCCGTTTGTGCTGGCCCCGGCATTGTGCTACACAAACGCATTTATACTGACTTCGGCCGGATTTCTGCCCTTTGTCACAACATCCGTCGAATGGACCACTCCGCCGCTGATGGGTGGTTATATCGCGACAGAATCGGTCAGGGGCATAATCGTACAGCTCATCAATATTGTGATCTCTGCCGCTTGCTATGCTCCGTTTCTGATCATGTACGAAAAACGGTCGCTGAAGGAGTTTTCCTCCGCCATGGGAGAGCTGGTCGGGATTTATAAGAAAAGCGAAGAGTCCGGGAAAAAGCCGGTTCTGACAGACTGTGAGGGCAATACCGGAAGATTTGCGAGGCTTCTTGCGACGGACCTCGGAGTGTCACTGTCGGAGTCCTCGCCGGAGCATGATACGGAAAAGACCGAAAATCCGCTTATTATCGAATATCCTCAACAGTTTGACGAAGAAGGAAACTGTATAGGGGCGGAGGCATGTCTTAAGTGGAAACATGCATTGTACGGAGATGTGGAAACGACCATCGTGATGTGTCTCGCCGGCGAAAGCGGGGATCTTTACGGGCTTGAGACATATATCCTGGAAAAAGCCATCCGCAGATCTGCCGGTTTCAGACAGAACTGCGGTGAGAATTTTACGATGTACGTAAATGTTACGGATGCAACATTATGCGATAAAAGGTTTATTTCCTTCTTGCAGACTATGGCAATACGGTATAAACTGAAAGCGGGAAATATATGTATTAAGACTTCGCCGGAGGGTGGGTCTGAAATGACGGAAGAAACCCGCGAAGTGATCAAAAGAATGCAAGACTTCGGATATTATTGCATATGTGGCCAATAATTATCGATATTTGCTGTTTGAGGATAAAATGAGAAAAGACAGAGTACTTGTGGTTGATGATGATGAAACTATATGCGAGCTGGTCAGGAGCCTGATGGAACCTGTTTACGAGATAGGGGTCACGCTTTCGGGCAAAGATGCGGTACGTCGTGCGACGGAGTTCATACCGGACCTGATACTGCTTGACATCCATCTTTCCGACGCTGACGGATTTGCGATCATGGATGAGCTGAAAAAATCCGAAAAAGTTGCCGATATTCCGGTGCTTTTGCTGACCGGTGACAATGATACGGTCACGGAGGAGAACGGTTTCAAAAGGGGCGCGTCGGATTATGTCCGTAAGCCTTTTGCCCCGGATGTTCTGAGGGTCAGGGCGAAGAGGATCATTGATCTGCATCATTATCAGAAATCTATCGAGGATGAAGTAAAACGCCAGACTGAGCTGAGCAGGCGTCTGACCAGGGAGATGATGCTTGCGCTTTCAAAGACGGTCGATACAAAGGACCATTATACCGACGGTCATTCGCGCCGGGTGGCGGCGATTTGTGCAGAGATCGGACGCAGGCTCGGGAAGACCCAGTTGGATCAGATCAAGCTCTATGAGGTTGGGCTGCTGCACGATATCGGCAAGATCGGTATTCATGATGATATTATACGCAAGAATACACGCCTGACCGATGATGAATTTGCGATCGTAAAGGCTCATACAGTCAAGGGATACCAGATCCTGAAGGAGATCACGGATATGCCCAAGCTGTGCGAGGGTGCTCATCACCATCATGAGAAATACAACGGAAGCGGCTATCCTGACGGCCTTGCGGGAGAAGCAATCCCGGAGGAGGCTCGGATTGCCTGCATAGCGGATTGTTATGATGCGATGACCTCTACAAGGACTTATTCTACACCACGCAAACAGGAGGATGTACGCGCCGAGATATTGCGCTGCCGCGGGACCTGGTTCGATCCGAAGATCACCGATGTAATGCTGGGGATGATCGATGAGGACAGCGAATACCGCATGAATGAAAATGCGGACGGCGGCGATGTTTGGAAAGAATATGACAGACTGTGGGGCGATATGAGCGTTCCGTATGATGCGAATGGGGCAGGTTTCGGTGCGGAAATTCGCATGGCGCAGGGCAGCGGGGATATGGGTGTCGATAATGAGCCCGGGAAAACTGTAAGCCCTGATAACAGCGATGATCCGGGAAATAGTGTATACTCAGCTATCAGTAATGGTTCGAGGAATACTGTTTATTCAGCTATCGGTAACGCCCCGGAGAAAACGGTAGGCTCAGCTACCGGCAACGCTCCGGAAAAAACGGTACTTTCTGTAACGTCGGATGAAGAAGATCTCCCGGAATGGATCGGGAATATCGCTGAGCTTGATAGCTTAAGCGGCCGGAAAAACTGTGGTGGAACAGCAAGCTACATTTCGGTACTTACGGTATTTTACCGGACTGCCAAAAGAAAAGCTGACGATATAGAGAGATATTACAGGGCGAGGGATATTGCGGGCTATACGGTGAAGGTCCACGCATTGAAGAGCTCGGCCAGGATCATCGGAGCTTCTGAATTGTCGATGCTCGCCGAACAGCTGGAAAATGCGGGTAAAAATGGCAATACCGTATTTATTTGCGAAAATACGGAAAGATTGCTTAAAATGTATGGGGAACTCGGAGAGAAGCTCTCTCATTTTGACAATAAGATTTCTTATTATGGTAATAAGCTCTCTCATTTTGATAATAAGGTCTCTGATTGTGATGATCGCCCGGGAGCGCTGCCTAAAATAGAAACAAAGGAATTGAAGGAGGCTTATCAGACCATTGCCGAGATTGCTGAAAGCATGGACTACGGCATGATGGAGGATATGCTGAAGAGCCTTAACGAATATGAACTGCCTGAAAAAGACCGCAGGATCATTGACGAAGTGGGAAAAATGCTGATTGAGCTGGACTGGGACGGGATCCTGGGCTTGGTAAAGACAGCGGATACTTAAGGAGGACAGACCAAAATGGAATCACAGACAGACATCGGCAAGGTCGTTATTATAAGCACATCTGACGGCTTCCTGGCAAAGAGCCTTATCACAAAGCTTGAGAGGATCGGCATCAAGGCAGACTTTTCCCATGCGGATATTAAAGAACTTGAAAAACATACCGAAGAGATGGAACTTGCGATCCTGTTCATGAGTGAAGAACTTGAGGAAATGCCCGAAACACTTGTATTTCTGAAGGATACTCTGCAGGAAAAGGAACGCGGTCTGATCCTGATCGGCGAGGAACAGCAATACGATTTTGTGAAGAAAACGATCCCTTCGCAGCTTATTACCGAATATTTCAAGAGACCTCTGGATATTGATAAGCTGATGAAAAGCATAGGCTCGTATCTTGATAATAATACAGGTGAAAAGCGCAGGAAGACCGTGCTGATCGTGGATGACGATATCACCTATATGCGTACCGTATATGAGTGGCTGAAGGGCAGCTATCATGTCGGGATGGCTCCCAACGGCGTACAGGCCATCAGCTATCTTGCGAGACACAAGGCGGACCTGGTTCTGCTTGACTATGAGATGCCCGTTGCAAACGGACCTCAGGTGCTTTCCATGTTGAAAAATGATTCCGAGACCGACCGGATTCCGGTCATGTTCCTGACCGGGCGCGGCGATAAGGACAGCGTACTTTCCGTAGTTGGCTTGAGCCCTGTGGATTACCTGCTGAAGACGATCGACAAGGAAACGCTTCTGAAAAAACTGAATGATTTCTTTGCCGGTACTCGCAATCAGGGATAAATACCGTTATTGTTTTCTTTACCCTTTCGTGGGCAGGCGCCTTGCAATCAGTATGGCGACCTGTCTGCTTTGCATCATGACTGGAGTCAGAGGGGGAGAACTTGTAGCCTTAAAGAAACTGATATTGATGGCTTATACCTTCACGTGGAACGTCAGGAAGTGAAGCTCATGCGCCAGAAAGAGGATGGTACCTGGGAACGCTATGGGTATGAGGTTGTTGATCATACCAAAACAAAAGCCG
>JAFZNE010000013.1 GCA_017553035.1 Lachnospiraceae bacterium | reverse complement strand
CTGTAACGCAGACAGCGGACGTTGATGTGAACAGGGCATCAAAAAAAGAGGCCCCGGATCCGTCATTTGTTGAAATGGGAAGGCTTAACAGCACAGCGCCCAGAAGAATAGTAAGTGCAAAAGCGTAAATGATGATTTGAAACGTTGTCAGTTTTATCTTTAATCTTTTATTATCCATACATATATTAAACTTCATTTCGGATTAATTCAGTATAAAGATATCAGCCAACGTATTAAGATTATATTAAAATAATAAACTTTCGGGAAGGTTGCCTGCTGATATAATAAAATAGATGTTTGTAAAATGAAATGATAATCCGGAAGATAGTACGAAAAAAAGTGTCGCAAAATGCGTGTTCACTTTGCGACACTAAAGTGTAAGAACCCGGTAAAATAGCGGGTCTAGAGCCTGCCGCAAGTGGGACTTGAACCCACACGCTTTTGAGGGCGACGGATTTTGAGTCCGTTGCGTCTGCCATTCCGCCATTGCGGCAACAATTGGTGAAACGTGAAGGAAGCTTGATCTACATGCACCTTTTTCACGCCACTTGATTATGATAACATCTGGCCCTTATAATGTCAAATGTTTTTATCAACGGCAGCTTTTTCGTCGTCTTTCTCCCTGATGATGTACTTTGGACGTTTCTTGACTTCAAGATACATTTTTGACAGGTACTGTCCGAAAATACCAAGGAACAGGAGCTGGACCCCGCCAAAGAACATTATCATGCAGAACAATGTCGGAAATCCGGCAACCGGGTCGCCCCATATCAGAGTGCGTATTACTACGACAACCGCAAAAATCAGCGAAAGCAGACAGAATATCAGTCCGAGAGTGAAGGAAAAAGTCAGCGGGGTAGTGGAAAAAGCAAACATCCCTTCAAAGGAATACTTGATAAGCGAACCGAAGGACCATTTCGATTTTCCGGCTTTTCTTTCTACGTTATGATAGGGCATCCAATGAGTATTAAAGCCTACCCAGTTGAAAATGCCTTTTGTAAAGCGGTTATATTCTTCCATGCTGACAACGGCATCAACCATCTTGCGTGTCATCATCCTGTAGTCGGTAGCGCCGTCAACAAGATCGATCTTGGAAATGCGGTTGATCATGCGATAGAAGCGTTTAGCAAAGAAAGAACGGAATATCCCTTCTCCCTTGCGGTCGGCACGGTACATCGCCACCGAATCATATTGATCGGGTGAAGTACTGTCTGAGAGTATTTCATACATTTTGACGATGTATTCGACCGGATGCTGGAGATCGGCGTCAAGCAATACAACATAATCGCCTTTGGATCGTTCGAGACCCGCGTAGATCCCGGCTTCTTTTCCGAAATTTCTCGAAAATGAAATGTAATGAACCGACGGATCTTCTGTATTGTACCTGCGGAGCAGCCCGAGAGTGTTATCGGTCGAACCGTCGTCTATGAAAATGATCTCGGTATCACACAGGGGCATGTTGCCCGCGGCCGGGCTGCCGTCCGATCCGGCAAGCGTGGCACGTACCGGTGCGATCGCCTCCATGAAGAGGGGAAGGACTTCCTCTTCATTGTAACAGGGAACCACTATCGTCATTAAGTTTCTCATATAAGTCCTCCCATTTTTCCATCAGGGAATTAAGCATTTGTTCATTCTCGGAACGTTCTCTGGTCAGTTCGCTGAGCAGCACCGAATTGGTTGCGGTCTCCGGATCGAGGAACTGTTCGTCTATTTCGGAATTGCGGTCTTCAAGCTTCTTGATCTCTTCTTCACAGCGGTTGAATTCGTTGGTCAGCTTGCGCTTTGCGGCTGCAAGCTGCTTCTGCATCTCCCAGTCGGCGGCCGTACCTGCCGCAATATTTGCGGAAGCGGAAGGATCGGCTTTGGCCCGGGTGTTCCGGTCTTCGGTCTTTCCGGAAGAAGGATTGGCATAAGCGGCATTCATGACCGCGTCACGCTTATCAAGGTAGTAATCATAATTTCCGTTGTACTGATAGAGCTGTTTGGAGGTAAGCTCGAAAACCCTTGTGGCCGTCTTGTTGATAAAATATCGGTCGTGAGATACATAAAGAACTGTACCCGTGTATCCCGATATCGCTTCTTCAAGTATTTCTTTTGAAGTTATGTCGAGATGGTTGGTCGGCTCGTCGAGGATCAGGAAATTGGCATCCGACATCATGAGCTTGGCAAGCGAAACTCTGGCTTTCTCACCGCCCGAGAGACTCTTTATCAGCTTGAAACAATCATCACCGGTGAACAGGAACGCGGCAAGAAGGTTCCGGACCTTCGTATTGTCGGCATTGGGATAGGTATCCTGGATCTCGTCAAATACGGTTTTGGAATCCGTAAGGACATGGTGTTCCTGATCGTAATAACCGGGATATACTTTGGCTCCGAGCTTGAATTCGCCGGAATCGCCCGTGATAAGCCCGTTGAGGATCTTCAGCAATGTGGTCTTGCCCGTGCCGTTGTCGCCTATTATGGCAACGCGGTCACCGCGCTTTATTTCGAAGCTGATATTATCGAACAGCTTGAGATCGCCGAATGACTTGGAGAGCGCCTTGACCGTCAGAACATCATTGCCGCTCAGGATATTGGGTTCAAGGACGATATTCATGCGGTCGTTTAGTTCGGCGGGCTTCTCTATGCGCTCGATCTTATCCAGCATCTTCTGGCGTGAATTGGCGCGTTTGATGGATTTTTCGCGGTTATACGAACGCAGTGTTTCGATGACTTTTTCCTGATGCTTGATCTCCTGCTGCTGGTTCAGGTATGCTTTAAGCTTCGCGGCACGTTCCTGATGTTTCTTTTCGGAATATGCGGTGTAATTGCCGGTAAAGGTCTCGGCTTTCGCATTCTCGAGTTCAACGACCTTGCCGACTATCTTATCGAGAAAATAACGGTCATGGGCCACGAGGATAACCGAACCCTTGTATGAGCCCAGATATCCTTCAAGCCAGGCGATCGAGCTCATGTCAAGATGGTTGGTCGGCTCGTCGAGCATTATGATATCCGGATGCGAAAGAAGCAGCTTGGCAAGTGATACTCTTGTTTTCTGGCCGCCGGAGAGAGTGGCGACAGGCAGGTGGAAATCATTTTCACCAAAGCCCAGACCCTTGATAACTCCGGTTACTTCACTTCTTATCGCATAACCGTTTTCAGACTCAAACTGGTGGTTCAGACGGTCATACTGCTTGTACAGGTTCTCGAGCTCGTCGCCCGAGGCATCCTTCATCATGCTCTCCGTCCGCCTCAGATTCGTCTCCAGAGCGAGAACACCGGCTTTGACGGACATTACTTCGTCATAGATCGTATTGGAAGGATCGAGATCCTGCTGCTGGGCCAGATATCCCAGGGTAGTTTCCTTTGACATTATGACCTGCCCGGAATCGGCAGACATTTCACCTGCTATGATCTTCAGCAGGGTTGATTTTCCGGCGCCGTTGATCCCGACGATAGCGCATTTTTCATTTTCATTCAGATGAAAGCTTACATTATCGAGGATCACGTCGGTACCGAAGGCTTTCGTAATATTATTGCATGACAGAACCATGGTAATTTCTCCGTGATAGGTCCCTTATGGGAGTTCGTTTGTTACCTTTTTATCAAATGCTATTCTATCAAAACCGCGTGAAGTAGTCAATTGTTTGACTTTTACCGGGTGATATAGTACGCTAAAACAAGGGACCGGTCAGCGATTTATTGAAGATCGGCGGGACGATTGCGAGGTGGATGTATGATCATTTGGCAGAGTGAAGATAAAAATACCAGGATCGATGCACTTACCAGACTTGTGCCTAAAAAACGGTTCGAGCTGATGACGCTGGGGCATATCTGCAGGGAGTATGACAACACTTTTTCTACAGTCGAACTTGAAGCCGGATACCGGCCAGACAGGCATTTCAGGAGCTTTTTTCTCTACTGTGAGGGTAAAAGGCTTGCGGGCGAGCTGTTTATTTTTCTCCCCGACCGTTCGCATGCGGAGATAACCGTAATAGTAGACCCATACAGGAGGAGGAACGGAATATTTACCAGACTGGTGGCAGCGGCAAAAGAGGAGCTTGATAAATACGGTATTGAGGAAATATATTTTGTTGCCGAGCCGGACTGTGCGGCGGCAAACGAGGTCAGGGAGCATATGGGAGCCGAATGCGGATATTCCGAAATGATGATGGAACTTTCCGCAGAGAAGACCGGAGACGGGCTTGTTCAGTCCGGCAGCGGGCAATCTGCCGGCGGGGAAGAAGACGTCGCGGGCCGTCCTGCCGGCGGTGAAGAAGGATACACAGTCCGTTTTGATGACGGTGAGGAAGGATACACAGTCCGTTTTGATGACGGTGAGGAAGGCTTCGAGGCAATACTTGAAAATGTTCCGGATAAAAAAGAGATAGGACATGTTCTGGTTTCTTTATTCGAAAATACCGCTTTCATATCACATGTTGAGATCAGGGAAGACCTGAGGGGAAGAGGACTCGGAAAAATGCTGGTTGGCGCGGCGGTTGCGAGGATATTTGAGAACGGACACGATACGGTAAGACTCCAGGTCAGGTCTGATAATACCGCTGCGGCTGCGCTGTATGAAAAGCTGGGGTTCAGGACCGTATCAAAACTCGACTATATTACGGCCGGAAAATAAGTTGCGGACAGTAACTGAAAATATAATAAATGGTTACGTTTTTAACGTTGTATTTGACTTTACTATGATATTTTGATACAATGCATACGGAAATATATGTTTATTTACAGACCGATTTTGGGGAATTGGTATTTTAACGATCGGACGGATTGCAGACATGTTGAATATTGAACTTCAATGCTGTGGGCTGGCAATGCTTATAGTGTTATTGCTGTTGTACGTGCGGGAAAAGAATCTTGATATTTTCAGCAGGAGACTCTTTTTTCGTGCGTTAATTTCGTGCATAATCTGCATAAGTCTCGATATTCTTTCTATCATTGCCATTTACGGGGCTGTTTACGGCTCGTTCCCTTCATTTGCTACCCAGGCGGTATGCAAATTATATATCATCTCTCTCATAGCTCAGAGTTATCAGGGCTTCCTGTATGCTGCCGGCGAGTTCTTTGCGGTCAATACTCACAGGAATCTCAAGATCGCTTTCGCAGGATGGACTATTCTGGGATGTGCGCTTACCGCTGTTCTTCCGATAAATTATTTTATGGACGACAGGGTCGTTTATTCATCCGGACCCTCGACTATCGCGACTTATATTACTGTCATCGTGCTGATCATTTCAACGATAGTGATGGCATTCTTAAGAACAAGTCATTCTTCTTCACGCAGGCGCAGAGCCATCCTGCTGTGGCAGGGAATCTGGCTGCTGGCCGCGGCGCTGCAGTTTATCTTTCCGAAACTTCTGCTGGTGGGCTTTGCAGCCGCTTTCGGAATGCTTATGATCTATGCTGAACTCGAGAATCCGCATGAGGGTATCGACAGGATGACCGGACAGTATACCGCCAACGCTCTGATGGCCTATATCCGCGACCGTTATGCAAGATTTATCAATTTCTCATCGATGCATATCAGGGTGGAATACAGGACCCAGAACGTCGATATGGATACCGAAAAGACCGTCATGCTCCGCATTTCCAAATTCCTGAACAAGAGACGTGACGCCTATGTTTTCAGGCAGTCCGATAATGAATTCGTTATCGTATACAAGTCTCCGGAGCATATGAATGAGGATTATGACCGTCTGGCAATGAAAAGCGACAAGATCATAGGGATCCCGGTAGAATTAAGATATGTCCTGATGCCCAATAGCCGGCTTCTCAATTCAGCGGATGAATATTTCCATTTCCATCACTATCTTGATTCGGCATCCGAAGACAGGGAGTGTATCATCGCCAACAGATCGATAGTTGATGAAGTACACAGATATTCGGAAGTCAGGGATATGATCCGTTCGGCACTTGATGACGGACGTGTGGAGGTTTATTACCAGCCTATCTATAATGTTGCGAGAAGAAGATTTACCGCCGCCGAAGCTCTGGTAAGGATCAGGGACAAGGACGGAACGATCATCCCGCCCGCCAAGTTCATCCCGATCGCCGAACAGAACGGACTGATCGTACCGCTCGGGATGGAAGTGTTCAGGCAAGTCTGCGAATTCCTGTATTCCGGAGCACCGCAGAAACTCGGAGTGGAATACATTGAGATCAACCTTTCGGTAGCACAGTTCGATAATGAGAACCCCGCCGCATTCGTTAAAAGCGTGATCGAAGAATTCAAGGTCGAGCCGAAGTGGATCAATCTTGAGATCACCGAGACAGCATCCAACAGCGGAAAACAGGTAGTTCTGAAGAATATGAACAAACTGATCGAGAGCGGAGTCAAGTTCTCACTAGATGATTTCGGTACCGGGCGCTCCAACCTCGACTATTTCGTAGATATGCCCGTCGAGATAATCAAGTTTGATTACAGCTTTACACAGGGCTATTTCAAGAGCAACAAGGCTAAATATGTCATGGAAAGTGTTGTTAACATAATGCACAAGCTCGGCCTGGCGATCGTTTCAGAAGGTGTTGAAACAACGGAGCAGCTGGCTGCGATGTGTAATCTCGGTGTTAACTATATCCAGGGTTTCTATTTCTCGAAGCCTATTCCAAAAGGCGAATTCCTGAAATTCCTTGAGAAAAATAACATGGGATCGTGACAGGAAGATTTGTGTTGACAAACTTAAATGTCCGTGATAATATAATCAATGGTCTTTAAAGACCTGATCCGTGTGTGTAGCTCAGCTGGATAGAGCGTCTGGCTACGGACCAGAAGATCGCGCGTTCGAATCGTGTCACACACGTTACAGAGCATCGGATATAATCGTTCGATGCTCTTTTATTGCTTTTTCGATAAAAATGGTGTATCATCTTACTAATATTTTTCTCATGAGGTCAGAACGATGGCGGAACAGATAGGAACATGGTTTGTAAATACTTTTTCGGCAATTCCGAAGGAATTGATCGTTTTTTTTGTTTCGATGCTGCCGCTGATCGAGCTTCGAGGCGGACTGATAATAGCAGCTCTGCCCCAGGTCGGCATTCCTGTCTGGAAAGCCGTTCCCATCTGTCTTGCGGGCAATATCATCCCGATACCGTTCATTCTGTGGTTCATCACACCCATTTTCACCTGGATGAAAGGAACAAAACTGTTCAAACCGCTGGTCGAGAAATTAGAGAACAAATCAATGGGAAAGTCTGATAAGATCCAGAAATATGAGTTCTGGGGGCTTGTACTGTTTGTTGGTATTCCGATCCCCGGAACGGGAGCATGGACCGGCGCACTTATCGCGTCATTGCTGAATATCAAGATCAGAAAAGCATTCCCCGCAATCCTGATCGGGCTGCTGCTTGCGACCGTGATCATGTGCACTATCACTTATCTGATACCCTGGATCATAACTTCTGCCACAAGCTGATATTTTGAAATACTGAAAGGAACAATATGCCGGCTGATAATAAGAATACACCGACAAACGGGATAAATGCGGAAGAACTTGAGATAATGCTCAAGGTATACAAGATCGGTAAAAAACCTCTGGCAAAACTGTTAGGCTGGGGTGAGACTACCATAATCCTGTACGCGAAAGACGGCTTTCCCGGGAATGAATATACCGTTAGACTGAAAGAATTGTTCAACAACCCCGCGGAATACGCCGAAGTGCTGCTGGAGAACGGGGGCGCGATCAGCAATGTCGCGTTCAAGAAGAGCTATGAGGCGGTATGCGGGTATTTTCCGCTTAATGCGGTAAGCGAAGCCGCATTGTTTGCTGCGAATTATCTCGGAGAAAATCTGGGAACTCCGGTCCGGAACGACTACGGCTACAATTCTGTCGGTGACGGAGTTTCTTTGCTCAGGCTTGAGAGCATTTTGTTCTGGTCCCAGGTGTTGTCGATCAGTCTATTTGACAAACCGTTGTTTGAAGAAGACTACCAGCCCGGTCATTCGGGATTCCCCTTCAGATCGATCGAGGAAAGGCTGGTCAGATATAACTGCATCAGGCCGGGAAAGCTCTATCCCGACAATAATATGTATACACCCACATTGCAGGAAAAAGAGATAATCATGACTGTCGCCGATGCATTCGCCTGGTACGGGAAGAAATCACTTAATGCACTGGCAGAGGCAGAACATTTCAGATTGTGCGGCCCGAAAGGCGCGAGAAAGCGCCGCATTGCTTCGGCAGAGATCCTGAAACGGTGCTACAGCGAGGTTTTTGAACAGGCAAAAGTTAAGAAGCTCAAGGACTTTGAAGGATATCTGCACAAGCGTATGGTATTTATCAGAAAGGAACTCGCTAAGCAGATCGAAAATGCGGGGATATGATCTCCGGTGGCATAAAAAGGCCGGATCACCGGGCGTCAGTCCGATATGATCCGACCTTTTTTTGTGTGATAAGCGAATGCCCTCAGTGCAAGCTTGCTTGCTGATTGAGGGCTGAGCAAACGGTCATCTCGAAAGCTCTGCTTTCGAGATGGCCCGTCGAATCGAGTAGGAGTCAGCCTACTCGATTGAGCCATAATTATACATTCGAAACGGGAAAAGTATTCTTTCGCATTTTCAGCGGTTGGCTCTCTTGCGAAGCGTGCTGTCGAGGATCTTCTTGCGGATCCTGAGAGACTTGGGCGTTACTTCGAGCAGCTCGTCATTGTCGATGAATTCAAGTGCCTGCTCAAGTGAAAGGATCTTGGGCGGCGTAAGTCTTAAGGCTTCGTCGGCTGCCGAAGAACGTGTGTTGGTAAGCTGCTTGCGCTTACAGACGTTGAGCTCGATATCTTCACCCTTGCCGGACTGTCCGACTACCATACCTGCGTAAACCTGCTCGCCGGGCCCGATGAAGAGTGTGCCGCGGTCCTGCGCGATATGAAGGCCGTATGCAACGCTTTCTCCGGCTTCGAAGGCGATCAGGCTTCCCTGCTTACGGAACGCTATGTCGCCCTTGTAAGGTGCATAATCATCAAATATCGTATTAAGTATTCCGTTACCTTTGGTATCGGTCATGAATTCACCGCGGTAGCCTATGAGGCCTCTGGCGGGGATCGAAAATTCAAGTCTTGTATATCCACCGGCTGCCGTTGACATTCCAAGCAATTCGCCCTTCCTTCCGGAGAGCTTCTCGATAACGGTTCCCGCAAATTCTTCGGGCACATCAACGATGGCTCTTTCCATTGGTTCAAGCTTCTCGCCGTGTTCACCGGTCTTGTATATTACCTGCGCCTTGCTTACCGCAAATTCGTAACCTTCGCGGCGCATGGTCTCGATAAGGATCGAAAGGTGGAGCTCGCCACGTCCGGAAACCTTGAAGGCTTCGGTGGTATCGGTTTCCTCAACGCGCAGGGAAACATCGGTATTGAGCTCCCTGAACAGTCTCTCACGTAAATGCCTTGAGGTGACCCATTTGCCTTCACGTCCCGCGAGAGGAGAATCATTTACGACAAAATTCATCGAAAGAGTGGGCTCCGAGATCTTCTGGAACGGGATAGCCTTCGGAGAATCGGGTGAGCAGATCGTGTCGCCGATATGGAGGTCGTCGATACCCGAGATCGCAACGATCGAGCCTACGGTCGCGCTTGTTACTTCGTTTCGTTTAAGACCGTCGAATTCGTACAGCTTGCTGATCTTGACCTTCTTGGTCTGATCGGGGTTGTGGTAATTGACGATGACCGCATCCTGACCTACCTTGATCACACCGTTATCAACCTTGCCGACACCGATCCTTCCGACATATTCGTTATAATCGATGGTACTGATCAGTACCTGTGTGCCGGCATTTTCATCACCTTCGGGTGCGGGGATGTATTCCAGGATGGTATCGAGCAGGGGCTTCATGTTCTGCGGGGAATCCGACAGTTCCAGGATCGCCGTGCCTGCCTTGGCAGAAGCATATACGAACGGACAGTCGAGCTGTTCTTCGCTTGCATCGAGCTCTATCAGGAGCTCAAGTACTTCATCTATAACTCTTTCGGGATCAGCCTCGGGACGGTCTATCTTGTTGATGCAGACGATGACCGGAAGCGCAAGCTCGAGGGCTTTGCGGAGAACGAATTTGGTCTGGGGCATGGGTCCTTCGAAAGCGTCTACGACAAGGATAACGCCGTTGACCATTTTCAGGACACGTTCAACCTCGCCGCCGAAATCGGCATGGCCGGGGGTGTCGATAATGTTGATCTTGACGCCGTTATAGTTGATCGCCGTATTCTTTGAAAGTATGGTTATACCGCGCTCTCGTTCGAGGTCGTTGGAGTCCATGACTCTTTCTTCAACAACCTGGTTGGCACGGAAAATGCCGCTCTGTCGCAGCAGACAGTCCACGAGGGTGGTCTTGCCATGGTCTACATGGGCAATGATCGCAATATTTCTGATATCTTCGCGTTTCATATTACATTTCCTTTTTCTGATCAAATACAATTAAAACTAAAACTAGTAAATTATATCATATCTTTTAAAATTCGCAAGTCTTTTTGTTTATAAGCGGTTTCTAATCATGACACATTTAACCTATCAACCGACTATGCAGGTTACATTTTGACCTGTTACATACATTTTATGGCCATAAGAATGTATCTTTTTCTTGTATTTTTGTCAAAAATGTGTTAAAATCTGAATAGTTATTTCACTTATATAGAATTTTTATTCAAGGATAATCCTATGGAAGATAATAACAGAATTCTTTTACGTGCCGAAGCCGAACTAGACCGGCTTCCCGAATTGTCCGAACATGTCAGGGAGTTCTTTTCGAAGAACGGATTTGATGAACATTTTTGTGGGCAGATCGATATAGTCGTCGAGGAAATATTCGTAAATATCGCTTCTTATGCCTATCCGGATGGTGGAGAAAAGGATACCGCCATTGAATGTACTGCCAAAGACGGTATTGCCACCATCGTTTTTATGGATCACGGCATCCCTTATGACCCGCTCGCCAAAGATGATCCCGTTACCGGAGATCCTTATGGGATGACTATCGGCGGATATGGTATTTTTATGGTCAAAAATATTATGGATGAAGTTAGTTACAGGTATGATGATACAACTAAACAAAATATCCTCACAATGAGGAAAAAACCAGCAAAGGAGAAGAAACATGAAGATCAACAATCTTGAGTTCTCAGACCTGATTTCCGGTTATGTCAAGGAATATAACGGGAAAGACAAATTTGTCATCACAACAAGTGACGGCAGGGATTATGAGGCTATCCTGGGCAGCAATATCTATGCAAGACTGTTGCGCAACCTCGGAGAGCCTTATTCGGATGCAACTTCCATGATCGGCAATCTTTTGAAACCCGGCCAGATGGTATTTGCATATGGTGTATTTTACCCTAACGGTGAGAACAAGGACGACTATGTTTTTGAAGCCAAATGTCTTGATTTCCCCGGAAAGAACAAAGATGATTTCAGGTTTGAAGAAGTGGACTGGTGGGTTAAGCAGTCCAGGGAGATCTGTGATTTCTTCCTTCATTCACAGTTCCCCGACGGCGATATCAATTATGACAATTACCGTACTTCTCTTATGCTGACGGGCGAGAGAAACGACCGTACTTACAGGCAGGAAACCGATACCATTTCCAGAATGATCTACGGTATGGCATCGGCTTATATGCTTACCGGTGAGGAAAGATTCCTCGAAGCTGCCGAGAAGGGCTGCAAGTATATGCAGGATCATCTCAAATTCTACGATACCGACGAGAACATCGTATACTGGTATCACGGCATAGATGTTAAGGATGGCAGGGAACACAAGGTATTCGCGTCCGAATTCGGTGACGATTATGATGCGATCCCCATGTACGAGCAGATCTATGCTCTTGCGGGCATGACCCAGACATATCGTATTACCGGTAATCCTTCGATCTACCGCGATATCAAGATGACTGTCGATCTGTTCGAGCATTTCCATGATAAGGAAAGAGGAGGCTACTATTCACATATCGATCCTATCTT
>JAFZNE010000113.1 GCA_017553035.1 Lachnospiraceae bacterium | reverse complement strand
CCTGTTCGATCTTTGTATCGGTAAGTTTGGAAACGATCTGCAGTGCGAGTTCACGGCATCCCGCATTATTTTCTATGGGGAAAATGCTGCTTTCCTTGACGGTTTTTACCGTATCGCCGATGAAATCGACAAGATAGATGCTCTGGTATTCCTCGGCAAGGCTCGCGATGATCTGATTGTCAAGCCGGATATGACCGAGCTCGGCTTCCGAGATCAGTGTTGCAGAACCGAACGCTTTGACGGGGTTACCGTCTGCGTCGAATTCGGTTGTATATTTTACACGGAAAGGGATGCGTCCCACCGTGAGCGGAATGTCTGCTTCGAGTTCTTTGGCTCCGTTATCGATCTTGCGCATCATCTCACGGTACATGTCCGCATAATCGGGAGGGAAGATACCCATATCGATAGTAGGTTCGGGATAGTTAGTTACGACGGCCGGAAGTCCGAGATCCCGCATACAACGGTAGCAGGGTCTCATTTCCTTGGTAGCGATGGTATATTCCCAGTTGTAGATATTGATCTGTTCACTCGCGGATTTGTATCTGTGCTCGATATCGGCGAGAGTATCCTGAGTCCTTTTCTCATTTGTCAGATTACGGACGGATTCAAACAGGACAGCTCCGTCGGCATCATTTTCGAGCAGGATCAGTCTGCTTTTTAAGCAGATGCGACCGAATCCGCAACAGTCGGAGACAAGGAAACGCCAGGTTTCGCAGGTTTGTTCTTCACCGGTTGAAATACACTTCCCGACAGCTTTGGTGTATATCGCAAAATTGTCATCATCAAAGCTTTCCCGCAGATCCGCTTCAAGATAATCACGGTCGGCGATGTTCATCCACAGTTCGGGTATGAACTTGCTGTTGATCCCTAGCGTTTTTACTTCGCCGTTCCGGTAAGAGATAATGGCAGCCGGTTCCGCGAATCTGTTGTTCAGAATATCGTCATACTTCATAAATGCCCTCCATGTTTATTAGCTCCATATATCACCATTATAGAGTGAAAGACCGTGAAAAGCAACAATAATGTACCTTCCGCTGCTTACAGGTTATTCGATCGATTTCAGCGACTCTGCCATATTGATCCGCGCGAGCTTGAAATACATTACGAAATCGACAAATATGGCAAATGCAAATGTGAACAGCAGCGAATAAATATAGCTGATACCGTTGATGTGGATATCGAAGCTTACCATGTCGATGTCGATCTTAGTCATTACAAAATTGTGCAGCCACAGGCCGATAGGGATACCGACCAGATAACCGATACCTGTCAGCGCAAGGTTCTCACGGAACACATAGGACGCCGTTTCGATCGGATAGAAGCCGAGGACCTTGATCGTTGCGATCTCCCTGATACGCTCGGTAATGTTGATGTTGGTAAGGTTGTAGAGCACGATAAACGCCAGGGCCGCTGCACATGTGATGATTAGAACAACGATGTAGTTCATTGTCTGCATCATTTTCGAAAACAGTTCAAGCGTATCGGCGTTGACATTGACCGTAGCGACTTTATCATGGTTCATGAATGCGGCTGCGGCTTCATGCAGATCGCTGCCCTCACGGATATTTACGAACACCGATTTGTAGGGCGGTATGTCCGATGCCGTATATGAAGAGGCATCAAGATAAGCATAGGAATTAAAATAATTATCGCAAATACCGGAAACCGTGACTTTGAATTCATTAAAATCCGAATCGCGGAAAGTGACAGTATCGCCGACATTCAGACCGTTGGCCTCGGCGACGTTATGCGTCAGGATGACTTCACCTTTTTTGGGGTAGGGAAGCTGGGTACCGGATTTGTCATGCAGCAGAAGCACATCTTTCCAGCCTGACTCGTGTGCGAGGAAGACCATCTGGACCGAACGGACCGAATCGGTGTCCACAGGATCTGCGGAAACCTGGCACACAGGCATGAACGCGCTTATGGTATCGGCAAATTCCTGCTCAAAATCATTCATGTCTTCGGGGCTCATGACCTCGGAAAAATTGACCAGTTCGTCATACACAAGAATCTGGGTGTATTGTTCGTCGGCGATCTCCGTGATCGAATCCCTGATCCCGAAGCCAGTAATGATAAGACCTGCGCAGCCTCCGATGCCGAGCATCATCATAACAAAGCGTCCTTTATAACGGAATACGTTTCTGATCGATACCTTGTGTAGAAACTTGATCTTCCGCCAGATGAAAGTAATGCGTTCAAGCAGGATACGCTTTCCGTTCTTGGGCGCCTTCGGGCGGATGAGCTCCGCAGCCATCATATGCAGGTCGCGCTTGCAGGAGATATATGTAGTTCCGGCCGAACATATCAATGATACGACAATGGAGATGATAAACAGCTTGACATTGAAAACATATTCAATATCGGTAAATCCGTATAATAATCCGTAAACGATCCAGATGATCTTCGGAAATGCGTAGCATCCGAGGAAGAATCCGCCGACGCATCCTGTGAGAGCGGCGCTTCCCGAATAGATCAGGTATTTTGCGATGATCGTTGTTTCACTGTAGCCGAGGGCTTTTAAGATACCGATCTGCGTGCGCTGTTCCTCGATCATGCGGCTCATGGTCGTGACGCAGACCAGAGCAGCCACAAGGAAGAAGAATACTGGAAATACATCGGCGATTCCGTCAACGATCATGGAATCATTCTCGAAGCAGGTGTAGCCGACATTTTCATTACGGGTAAGAGTATAGGTCGTGGGTTCTTTGAAATCAGCAAGTTCCTGCTCGGCGTCGGATACCTTGACTGTTGCATCGTCGAATTCGGTTTCCTTTTCTGCAAGTTCGGATTCACCGTCGGCCAGCTCGTTGCGGGCATCACTCAGTTTGACCTCGCCGTCCGCGATTTCTTCTTTGGCATCGGCCAGTTTTTGTTTTCCTTCTTCTAGCTCTTTTTTGGCATCGTTAAGTTCCTTCCGGCCGTCAGAGACCTCTTTTTTTGCGTCTTTTAACTGACGCCTGCCGTCTTCAAGTTCTTTTTCGGCATCTTCGAGTTTGAGCTTGCCGTCCTCGAGCTCTTTCTCGGCATTGATCAGTTCCTGTTCGCCGCTTTCAAGCTCTTTTTCGGCACCGGCCAGTTCGAGTTTTCCTTTTTCGAGTTCTTCACGTGCGCTGTCGAATTCCGCTTTTCCGGACTCATATGCGGTTTTGGCTGCGGTAAGCATTGCAAGACCTTGTTCGTACTCGGCTTTTCCTTCGGCCAGAGCGGCCTCACCCTGCTCGAACTGCAGCCCGGCTGCGGCGATGGCCTGCCGTGCGGCTTCGAGTGTGGGATCACCTTCGGGCAAAAGCTGAGCCGCAACGCTGAATTCGGCTTCTTTTTGTGCGAGTTCTTCTTTTGCAGCCAAGAGCATCTGCTCTTTTTCGGTGATCTCGGTGTTTGCGGATTCAAGCCTGGCTTCGTTCTCCGCGATCATTGCGGCGGTTTCGGTAAGCTTTGTCTCATTTTCGGCAAGTGCACGCTCACCTTCTTCAAGCGCACGCTTGTTTTCGTCTATCGTCCGCCTGGCATCCTGCAGTTTATTTTTATTATCGTTTATCGTAGCTTCGGCATCCTCGAGCTTTTGTCTGTTGTCGGCGATCTCACGCTCACCGTCAGCCAGTTTCTTTTCATTGTCGGCTATCTCGCGCTCGGCATCCTCGAGTTTCTTTTCATTATCGGCTATCTCGCGTTCACCGTCGGCAATTTCCTGCTCTTTGTCCGCTATTTCGATCCGGGCGTCTTCAAGTTCTTTTTCTTTGTCTGTGATCTCGTTCCTGCCGTCTTCAAGCTCTTTATGGGCATCGTCGAGCTTAATTCTCGCATCGTCGAGTTCGGCCCTTGCATCATCGAGCTCGGCACGGGCATCGGCGTAGAGACCGTTGTAGCGGATCAGGGCTCTTTCTTCGAGAGCGGTTTCCAGTCCGGATTTATGTTCATCGATAAGATCGTTGTATTCGTCTGAGTAAATGAAAGCATTGTCTTTTAACCTGAGATAGATATCCGTATATGCTTCAATGTTGAAATCTTCGGGAGGTACTATGAAAAAATAGGAGATCACGCCGTTTCCGATCGAAGAAGTTCCACGCTCATAATTCATATACAGAGGGGAGTAGGCAAGTCCTACGATCGTAAATTCGGTGCGGGTAAAGTTGTCAAAGGTTTCGGAAGTATTGTCGGCAGCAAGCCGTACCGTTTTACCCAGAGCAAATTCGGGATAGAAGCGGGCGTCAGCCACTGCCTCTCCGGGAGCCGAGGGAAGCCGGCCCGCTTTAAGAGAAGGGACATTGATCGTGGTGTTAAACGAATGAAAGCGTACGACAAATTCATTTGATCCGTCGTCAACGATCGCATCCGCCTGATATGCACCGTAAGCGTCATCGACTTCGGGAAGGGCACGTATTGCTTCAACATCCGTATCGGTCAGGCCCAGCGTCGAGATAAGCCGGTAGTCAAACATTCCGTGTTCGGAAACAAATCTGTCGGTTGCTTCTACCATGACCTGTCTGGTGACTTTCAGACCGGAAAAAAAGCCCACGCCGAGAGCGATTATCGCAAATATCGCGATGTACCGGCCGAAGCTCGAGCGGATCTCGCGAAGCGTGGTTTTCCACATGGATTTATTCATAGGGATTATCACCTCATCAGTCAGCCGCATAATGCATTGCGGTTGACAGCTTCCCCTCAAGGGGAAGCCTGTATATCAGCTGTCTTTCAAGGTCAATATCAATTACCAGTCAATATCTTCTACAGGCACGATCTCTTCATTTAACCGCATGTCGGTTACCGTACCGCTCTTTACCGTAATGACGCGGTCGGCCATGGCGGTAAGTGCCTGGTTGTGAGTAATGACTATGACAGTCATGCCGTTCTTGCGGCATGTGTCCTGGAGTAATCCGAGTACAAGTTTGCCTGTATTGTAGTCAAGAGCGCCTGTAGGCTCATCACACAGGAGCAGTTTGGGATTCTTGGCAAGTGCCCTGGCGATCGCGACACGCTGCTGCTCTCCGCCTGAGAGCTGCGCCGGGAAATTGTTTGCGCGGTCTTTCAGCCCTACATTTTCGAGGACCGTCATCGCATCAAGCGGATCTTTGCATATCTGGGAAGCAAGTTCGACATTTTCAAGCGCGGTAAGATTCTGGACCAGATTGTAGAACTGGAAAACAAAGCCTATGTCGTGGCGGCGAAAAGTCGTAAGCCTGTGCGTACCAAACGAAGATACTTCTTCGCCGTCGAGCATTACACGCCCGGACGTGGCGGTATCCATTCCTCCGAGAATATTCAGGATGGTAGTTTTTCCGGCTCCGCTCGCTCCGACGATCACGGCGAATTCACCTTTTTCAACCTTGAAACTCACATCTATAAGTGCATTGATGTCAACCTCGCCCATATGATAGGTTTTCTTGACATGTTCAAATTCAACAAAGCTCATCTGCAAATAACCTCCGATGACCATTATACCCGTTTTTTTGCTCAAAAAAAAGTAAAAAAGTATAAAAAATAATTTATTGAAAAAAATCCGAAAACTTGCTATAATTAATTGAACTATTGTTACCTTTCGGAGAGTGTGGTCAGAAGGTTCATTTCTTTTGTTGCATGGGGTTATGTATGGGTGATACTTCATTTGCGATACTGCTTGACGGCGCGGGTTTTCAGGCGGCAACAATAATATTGTGCATCACGGGCATTTTCTATATGCTCATGCGTTCTAAACCGGAGAAGGTTCAGAGCAAGATTCTTCTCTGGCTTCTTGTCAATGTCCTTTTTTCGGCCGTCTGCAGCCTTGTGACTGCCTTCACCAAAGAAAGTGCGGCTGAGTCCGAGGTTTCCTATGCGGTGATGGTTGCCGTTGAATATGTGTATTTTCTGCTTCATTTAACGCTTGCACCGTCATTTTGCATATATATGATACACATTACCGGATCGAATCACAGCCTCGACTGGCGTAAATATATGCTCCTTAACCTGCCCGTTGTCGGCATGATCCTGATGGTGGTATTTAACCCGGTTTCAAAATGGATCTTCTATTTCGATGAGAACAGGGTTTTCCACAGGAGCCCGGGCATGATCGTGCCTTATCTCATAGGCGTTGTGTACTATATCGGTGCGATTGTTGTTGTCTTCAGTTTCTGGTATCTTATGACCCGCCGCAGAAAGATAGTTTTGGTCTTTTTCTTTCTGATGGTCACTACGGGAGTTGTGTTGCAGCTGCTCCTCAGACCCTTACATACGGAACTTTTTACCGAAGCCGTCGGTCTGGTCGGAGTCATGGTGACGATCGGCAACGAAGAAGATGTTATGGACCAGCGGCTGCACATCTATAATCATGTGGCGCTGAATTACGATCTTAATGTTTTCAAAAAGATCAAGCATTCATTCTGCCTGATCATAGTTAAAATACAGAACCCGATGTCGCTCCTGCGCTTTGGCGTAACGACCGGCGTCGGTGCGGTATCACAGCTGAACGCGGAATATGTCTGCAGCCTGGTACCTAAGAAATTCGTTTATATCGCAAGTATAGGAACATTCGTAGTGATCAGCGACAATACGGAAAAGGAATATAACATGAGCCTTGCCCGTACGATCAAGGAAAGGTTTAACCACAGCTGGCACTATATGGAACGTGATATTAAATACGGCGCGGCTGTCATGTGTGCCGAGGTACCGAAGGATTTTGATTCGGTCGAGGATCTGCTGCTCCTGATCAACAGTCCCATGCCGCCCAATTCGGCGCAGAGCACGGATGTAATGTACGGCGACATGCTGAAACATATTGTCAGACGCAGCCGGATGGACACCGCGATCATGAGCGGTCTCGATAACCGCAGATTCGAGGTTTATTATCAGCCGGTCTACAGAACTAAGGACCTGAGCGTATGCGGGTGCGAAGCTCTGACCAGATTACATGATGATGATTTCGGCGATATTTACCCCGAAGAATTTCTGCCGTATGCGGAGAAGAGCGGGATCATTTTTGAAATAGGCGATTATGTCATCAATGAAGTCTGCAGTTTCCTAAGCAGCGGGATCCCCACCGAAATGGGTGTTACCGCGATAGGCGTGAACCTGTCCGTTTCACAATGTATGCAGCCCGCTTATGCAGAAAGGATCATGGGGATCACCTCAAAATATAACATAGATCCCCAGAAGATCGTATTTGAGATCAAAGAAGCCGCAGCGGTAACCGATTTCGAGCTGCTGAAGAAGTTCATTGCCGAAATGAGAAATTATGGATTCCGGTTCAGTGTGGACAATTACGGGATCGGGTATTCCAATATCTCAACGACTTTCTCGCTTGACATAGTTCTGGTCAAGATCGACAAATCCCTGTTATGGGATGCCGAGAAATCGCAGAACGGCAAGATAATCCTTGAAAGCACGCTTGATATGATAAGACGTCTCGGTAAGGAAATAATGCTGACGGGAGTTGAATCCGAAGCACAGATAGCGATCGCTCAGGAACTGGGTGTCGGATACCTTCAGGGATACTATTTTTCGAATCCTCTTTCGCAGAACGAGTTTATCAGTATCCTGAAAGCTACCCAGCTTGCACGTTTCGAGGAGCAGAAAGCTCTGGCGGCAAGTGAGGCGATGAGCAATTTTCTGACAAGTATGTCGCATGAGATCAGGACTCCCATCAATGCCGTCCTCGGAATGGACGAGATGATACTCAGGGAATGCGATGATAACCGGATCCTGGAATATGCAAGGAGCATCGAGGGTGCGGGACGGACCCTGCTGTCACTGATCAACGATATCCTTGACCTGTCGAAGCTCGAGGCGGGCGAACTTGAGATCACCGAGAGTTCCTACGAGCTTTCGACGCTGATCTCCGATGTACTGAACATGATCAGGTTCAAGGCCGAGGACAAGGGTCTCGAATTAAAATGCGAAGTCGATCCGTCGGTTCCCGAGAAGCTGTTCGGCGATGAGACGAGGATCAGGCAGATCCTTCTGAACCTTATGAACAACGCAGTCAAATATACCGATGAAGGCAGCGTTTTCCTCAAAACAAGTTATGAGAAGGCCGGTAAGGATATGATCAAGCTGATGTTCTCCATAAAGGATACCGGTACAGGCATAAAGCCCGAAGATAAAGACAAATTGTTCGACAAGTTCAGAAGACTTGATACGGAAAAGAACAAATCAGTCGAAGGCAGCGGCCTGGGACTTGCGATAACCAGTCAGCTGATCAACAACATGAAAGGTGCGATCGATGTTGAAAGCGAGTACGGGAAGGGGACAACATTCTACGTAATAATTCCCCAGAAGGTACTCAGCAGGACCGGCGTCGGAGATTTCAAGGAGAATCCGGTCAAACCGCAGGATGACAGAATGACAGATGTTGAACGATATCATGCTCCGGACGCAGAGATCCTTATCGTAGATGATACCCCGATGAATATCGCGGTGGTCAAGGCGCTTCTGCGAAGGATCAGAGTTAAGACCGACGATGCTTCGGGCGGAGCCGAGTGTCTGGAGAAACTTAATAAAAAAGCATACGACCTGATCCTGCTGGACTACAGAATGCCCGAGATGGACGGTATCGAGGTCCTGAAGAAGATCAAGGAGCTTGACGATAACCCGAACCAGAGGATACCGGTCATCGCACTGACGGCCAATGCGATCGCCGGAGCCAGGGAGCGGTTCCTCGCGGAAGGATTCGATGATTATATTACCAAGCCGGTTGACGGTATGCGTCTTGAAAAGATGCTGATGGTATATCTTCCGGCTGACAAGATCAAATTGAACGCGGCGCCCGATATGGACGATATTTCCGACGAGAAGAGCACGGGGCAGACAGGAGAGGCGGCACGGGAAGAAGGCATTTCAGACAAAACCGGGGACGGTGGGCCTTCAGGTGTGGACGGCGGATCCGGCCAACGCGGTTACGATGAAAACCTTGGGATCGATTATAGTCTGGGGATCGCCAACTGTGGTTCTGAAGAGATTTACAGAAGCATTTTACAGATATTTGTTGATGATATTGAGAACAAGACCGATGCGATCAGGCAGTCTTTGAAGAATGATGATATCAAGAGATATACGGTTGAAGTTCATGCATTGAAGAGCTCGGCAAGGACGATAGGCGCCATGGAGGTCTCCAAACTTGCGGAAGAGCTTGAAAATGCCGGAGAACGCTCGGATATGGACAGGATCAATGCAGATACCGAGCCGCTTCTTGAAATGTTCGGCAAGCTGAAAGACGCCGTGACGGGATTTGACAGCGGTCCGGGCGGTGCTGAGGCCGGTGGCGGAACAAATCGCGCTGAGACAGCGGAAATGTTCGAAGACATGATCAGTAAGGATGCATGGAAAGATGCACTCGAGACCATAAGGGAATTTGCACAGCTCATGGATTACGATAACGCAGCCATGGTACTTAGCTCGCTCAGGGAATACAATTTGCCTGATATATGCAAAAAACAGGCCGGCGAGCTGCGGAATCTCGTAGACGGTCTCAAATGGGAAAAGGTAGTAGAGAGGATCGAGCAGATCCTGTCAGAAATGTAATTAAAGGAGTAATACCGAATGGCAGATTATTCTGTAACTATCATCAGGGAAAAAATGACATTTATGGTAAACGCACTTGTCATTAATCTCAAGAAGGCGAACTACAACGTGCGCGAATCCAACATGGATGTAAGTAATATCAGTGCGTATGTCGACAGCTCGGATATCCTGATCCTGTATACAGATGAGGAGATAGGAGCCAAACAGAACACTCTGGTATTCCTGCGGGATCTGTGTGTCGAAAAGGGCAAGCTCATGCTGCTCGTCGGAGTCAAAGACGAGATCGATGAAGTAACGGCTCTGATACCGCCGCATCTGTTCGCCGACATTATCAGGAGACCGCTTGATATGAACGCTTTTATCGAGCGCATCAATGAAGTGATGAACGATGAAGAGCTTGAACAGCGTAAGAAAAGCATCCTTCTGGTAGATGACGACCCGGGATATATCCACCTGCTTTATGAATGGCTGAAGGATGACTACCGTGTGGGTATGGCCAATTCCGGAATGCAGGCGATCACGTGGCTGGCGCGCAACAATGTCGACCTGATCCTGCTTGATTACGAGATGCCGGTATTGTCCGGCCTGCAGGTGCTCGAGATGTTCAAGAACGAACAGTACGCCAAGGATATTCCGGTAATGTTCCTGACCGGAAAGAGCGACAGGGAAAGCATCATGAAAGTTATGGAACTCAAACCGGCAGGCTATATGCTCAAGGATATCAACAAATTCCAGCTGCTGGCGAATCTGAACAAGTTTTTTGTTAAACAGAGTTACAATAAAATTTAATTCAAGGGGGATAAGAAAATGGCTTTTTGTAAGTATTGCGGAAGAAAGCTTGCCGACAATGAGGTTTGTACATGTCCGGATGCGGTCAGGGCGGCAGCTGCAGAGGCTCAGAGTTCCGCACGGGAGATCGCGGCCGGGGCAGCTCAGACGGCTGATAATGCTCAGAATTACGCATCACAGGCGACTGAAGGCGTTCAGAACTATGCGGCTCAGGCGACCGATAATGCACAAAACTATGCATCGCAGGCGGCAGACAATGTCCATAGCTATGCTTCCCAGACTACGGATTATGCTCAGAACTATGCGCTGCAGACCGCAGGAAATATGCAGAACTATGCGGGACAGGCAGGAGTTCCGACACAGGCTTCGTCGGGTGGATTTATGGGCTTTGTCAAGAAATATCTGCTGTTTATCTGCATCGGCGGAGGCGTGCTGGTTGCAGGCATCGTACTGCTGCTCATTTTCACATTGGGCGGTTCGGGCGGAGGATACAAAGCTCCTATCGAAAACCTGGTAAAAGAGATCAACAAAGCCGAGAGTGCTGATTAATTGAGTCTCTACGACGTTTCTTATCCGAGTGAACTTAAGAAGCTTTACCAGAGTTTTTATGCCCTGCTGGGATCGGAAGACCCGATTGAATCTAATAGAGAAAGGGTTCAGGAGTATTTTGCTGATCTGAAGGATGAGTATTCCGACTGGAAGCTCAAGTTTGAATATGCCGATGAAATAGACCCCATGT
>JAFZNE010000112.1 GCA_017553035.1 Lachnospiraceae bacterium | reverse complement strand
TAAGCACCTATGATCTTCCGGATCTCCTCAATGTCCTTCTTCGACAATTTCTCGCGCTTCGCAAATGCGGCTATAAACGCCGGAACAGAGCCCTCGAAGGTCTTCTCGAGCATTTCATCCATCTGCGAGATCTGGGCCTCTTCCTTGCTTATGAGCGAAGTTACAACGCTGTCTTCATTCTTCACCACGCCGCGGTCGCTCAGGCGCTTGATAACCGTATATGTCGTGGTTCTGCTCCATCCGAGTTCTTCTTTGCACAGCTTTGCAAGCTGCGCGCTCGCAATGGGCTCGTTCTTCCACAATATCAGGCAGAACCTGTATTCACTCTCAAATATCTTCGGTGTAGGCATATCATCCTCCATACTATCATGTTATATATAAGGGAAGCACTGATCAATTA
This sequence comes from Lachnospiraceae bacterium, assembly GCA_017553035.1. Lineage (GTDB taxonomy): Bacteria > Bacillota > Clostridia > Lachnospirales > Lachnospiraceae > RUG11977. The sequence goes on along the minus strand of JAFZNE010000112.1, from coordinate 7,691 downwards.
TCGCTCCTTGCGAAAAACAAGAGTCCAACAGTACCTTTCCTATGAAACTACCTGATATCCATTTCTCCACGCCGGACCTCGAAACGGTTATCAAATAATTCCGCGATTTTTTCAAGGTATTCGTCGGTACCCGTCGCAGGATCTAAATAGCTGGAAAGCGGGTTATTTACAAACGATACCACTATATCCTCATCCGGAACATCCAGCTGTGAAAGTACTTCCATTATCGTCTGCGGACTAAACCACTGCATGCCGGGCCCCGATATCGATGCAAGCGTAACAGGCTCATTTATCCCCAAAAGGATACATTGATACGTATTTGCTGCCATCTGCCAGGTCACGATTTGAATACGCCGGTCGATATCGTCACGATCCTTCCATTTGATCACCACCTGTTCAACAGCATCGTCCGGCGACATTACAAAATAGTCCGTCTCGGAATTTGCATCCGTATCGGTTCCGGGAATAGTATCATCCCCGGCCGGAAGCGGAGTTGCCTTAGGCCCCATCTCATCCACAGTTGTCGTCGGAATCCCTCCTAATCCAAGATAATCCAGCAGGCGGTTCATGAGCTCATCCAGCTTGGGCCGTACACTATCACCGGTTTCCCCGGAAGTAATGCTCAGGGTATATTGAGAAACTTTTCCTTTCAGCCCCTCGTGCATAAAGCTGGCGTCTTTTGCGGTATACAATTCCCCTTTACGGTCTTCGAGCAGGATCCCGGGGATATTTCCGGTATTGGCCTCGTTGTTGTTGAACAAAACGATATGCAGGGTGACTCTGATGCCGTCAACCGCATATCCGGTCATTAATGAGACGAATGTCAGCTTGTTCTTTTGGGTTCCGGACCATTCCAGCGAACTATGCGGCAGAATATCGAATTCCTTATAGTCTGTCCCGCTGTAGTTCATCTTCGTCAGCCATTCGGCATCTTCAAGCGGATTCCAGATATCCCCGCCTATGAATTTCACAGCTTCTTCCCAGGTTTCAAAACGTCCGGAGCAATATCCGGGACTGTGGCTGGAAGCTATCTTCGAAAAATTGTCCATCTGATCCCACTTGTCCCAGTCCTCTTGAACGGCATCAAACATTTCATCCGAAAATACAAGCTCGTCCCTTCCTATACCGGTGTCATCACCGATATAGTTGATCTCGATATAAGAAGGCTCCGGCCGGCCTGCCGTAACATTAACATTATCATTCCCGTTTCCGTTCTGCATATCCGCACCATTTGCCTTATCGCTCACCGGATCAGTAAGGAAGCATACGGCCAAAACGACACATCCGGCAAGAGCTGCCACAATTATCCAAAATACAGGCTTCTTATAATTCATAACATTTTTGATACGGCTCTTTACTCCGACCTCTCCGAAGGCCAGCGGGCAGGCGGCGATATATCTATGCTTGATGCCCATGCTTACATTCAGGAGCGCAGTTGAATAAAACTTTCGTTCCTCTGTTTCCATGCCCGCTACAACTTTCTCGTCACAGGCTGATTCTATGTCCCGGCACAAGAGAATATACGCGATCCACATCAGCGGATTGAACCAGTATACCGCAAGCAGGATAAATCCCAAAGGCTTCCACCAGTGATCCCTGCGGGCGATATGGGCTTTCTCGTGGGCGATCACGTACTCATCTATATGTGAATTTTCTTGTATTTTATTTTCAAAAATTACGGCAGTTTCCGATGTATCGGTTGAAAGCGCATCTTCATAAGGAAGATATATCCGCGGCCTGATCAATCCCAGCAGGAAAGGCATCGTAACAAATTCACTCTGATAAATATTGTCCCTGAGCCTTGTTGCGGTCATGACCCTGCGCCTTAACCTGATATAACTGATCAGCGCGTAGGTCAGCATTCCCGCCGTTCCTGCCAGCCACAGCCAAGATAATATCGATATCATTGAACGTGTAAAAATACCGGCTTTTTCCGGCTCTTCGCCCGCATTTATGTAAGTATGACTATCAATTGCATCATCCGGTACATCAAGTAACAACCCATTGTTCCCAAGCGAACCGGTATCCCCGGTGTTTCCGGGATTCCCTATACTTCCGGTATCCCCGGCTTCTATATTTCCGGCATATTCGCCGGGCAAGCTCTCTTCGTAACCGAAACCGGTATCGTCTGCTCCGCTCCCCGAATCTTGAACAGTATCTGCATTTCCAAGCAGATTGCTTATCCTCAGCGGTTCGCTGCTCGGGATCAGGCTCAGTCTGCTCTCAAGCGAAACAGGCAGCAACAGGCGCACTGCAACAAGCCCCCAGAGGATGCAGAACACCCATTTCGGAGCTTTTCTGAAAACCAGTCTTGCAATTATCACAGCCAATACAAGCCAGCTTGCCGTGATCGACAGATTCACGAGTTTGATGAATAAACTTCCCATAGCTTTTCTCCTGTTTCTGAAGCACATTCTTGTCTTACCCTAAGAGACGGAGTTAGTTGTTCGTTTGTCTAACGAATTTGACAGGTACAGTCTAACACGTTAGACTGTACCTGTCAATACCAAAATTTAAACCAATGTTGAATACTTATTTGCTCAGTAATTATAAAGCTTCGCAGAAGTACTGCTCCAGCCGGAATATTCGCGTGTTCCCTTTTCACCGGTATTTTTAAAAGCCCTTACTCTAACGTAGATAGCTTCCGGTTCGGCCTTATCGGATATTATGGACAAGCGGGCATTCGTTTCCGTAGTCTCCTTCTTCTCGGAAATACTGAAATCCTCATGAACGGAGATTTCAAACTCATATCCGTCAACTCCCTTCAGGCTGTTCCACTCGCAGCTGATCCCCAGCATGCCCTTTTCGTCCGGCCAGCTTGACCAGCTTTGTGCTCTGATGCCGCATCTTGCCTGGCTCAAGCCTTTTTTGAAGGTGGGAACGACCTTCCCTCCCCAGAAACAGTCATCGTAGCCTGAAGTATCTCCCTTAACAATGAGCCTGGCTTTCCTGGCCTTGCTATAATCCACATTGAACGCATGGTATCCTATTTCCGTAATCTGCTCAGGTATCACGAATTTTTTCATTTTACAGTTCTCGAATGCTCCGCCTCCGATGGTTGTCAGGTTCGGAAGCTCCTTGAAACCGCTGAACTTGTCGATATTGAGTAAAATACAATATCTGAACGCATATGCGCCGATCTTCTTCAGCGATTCGGGAAATACGACGGTTTTTAATTTATCACACCCACTGCAGATGGAATTCGGAATTTCTTCTATACCTTCTTCAAAAACTATTTTCTTCAGACCGGAGCCGCTAAAGGCATAACTGTTCTGCCATCTGTCTCCTCCCCATTCCTTCACGGAATTGGGAATCTTGACGCTTTTGAGACTCTCCGTGTTTCCAAATGCGCTTTCCCCGATATATACGACCGAATCGGGAATATTAATTCCGGTTATGCCCGAATTAACAAATGCTTCCCGTGCAATACCCTTAATATCTTTTCCGAGCTTTACTTTGCCGCCTTCACCGAAATATTTCAGAACGATCCCGTCATTGCTGACAAGACACCCGTCCCCGCGTAAGGTTACAAGCCCGCCAAAACCGTCCAGATACCACTCTTTTGAGCTTTCAGCCACATCATATATTCGTCCGGCATATTGCTCCAACAGCTCTATATCACGTCCGTCAAGCTCCGTACCGTCCGCAATGATCTGCAGATACTCGCTTTCTATATTATAATCCTCTTCCTCAGTCATCTTTTCGGCAATCCTGCACTTGCCCTTCGGAAGATACAGCCTTTCAAGCCTGCAGCAGAATTCATCATCCTCCATGTAAAATGAGTAATGGAATGAATTGATATATACTGTAGTCACGCCATCAGGCACACGGAAGGTCGTTCTCTCCGACGGTATCCTGACAAGTGCAGTACCGTCCTTGCTGTAAATCGCCCCGTCAATGCTTGAATACAGCGGATCGTCGTCACTTACCACATAGTCTGTCGCCGAAAGTGCCGAGATGTTGTCTATGTTAAGTGGCGTCGTAAATGTAATCTTCTCCGGCGCGAAGCCGCTCCATCCATAGGTCGAGACAATCCTGAATTCCCACTCATCGGGGTCACTTTCATTATATCGGAATTTAAAGTCCCCGGGCATAGTGATCGTTTCAAGGCTCTTACAGCCCCAGAACGCGCACTGCCCGATCTCCCGTACCGACGCGGGAACAACCATATTTTTGATATTCGTATTACCAAAGCTGTCCACACCTATTTTCAAAAGCCCGTCCGGAAGCACAGCACTTTTTAAGCTTGTGCAGCCAAAGAATGCCCAATCGGACACGGAAGTAATTCCTTTCCTGATAATAACCTTCCTGATGCTCTTATCATTCCTGAAGGTCATATCTTCTGGCATATCCCCCTTGCCGCTGATGGTGAGAGTACCTGACTCCTCATCAAATTTTGCCCGGACATTCGAGGTATCCGCTGCCCTGACGCTCACGTTGATATTGCAAATGCCCAGCACGGCGGTAAGTATGACTGCCGCACATATCATCACTATTTTCGCAAATCCTTCCGATGGCTTCCCGGAAATCGGAGACTTATCAGCCTTCCTTAGATTAGCCTTATACATATACAGCCTCCTTCTGCCGCACCAATGCCCGCCTTCTGTTGTAATACCCTGCCGTACGGCTTTTATTCAGCAACATAATCATCCTTTTACTCAAGCACCGGTATGTAAACAAGCTTCACAATTTTCTTTATTTTCCCGTCAGCACCTTCTGTCGGCTCACTCTGAAGCTCATATTCGAGCTTCATTCTGCTCAGCTCCATCAACCCGGTAAAAGCTTCATGCGGCGTAACACTTACATCAGAATATTCCTTTTGAAGCTTATCCGGCATTATGAATCGAAAATGAACTATTTTCCCGCTCCGGGCATCCACTGTAACCTCGATATCATTGTCCGCATATTCCAAACGGCTATTCTGTCTTCTGAAAAGGAATTTACACGTGGAGAGGGTCTTTTTTGAACCGCCCGTTTCTCCGGCACTTTCATACTCAGCTGCAGAAGAAACGATCTTCATCTGCGAATACATTTCAGCGCTCATTTCCTTCACGAATCGCTTTGCTATCTGTTTACATTCTGATTTCGTATAGATGCCCTGATAGTCATTCTGCAGGAGCCTGCCGTCAAATAAGATCAGCCTGCCCGTTTTTGCGTCTATAATCGCGCAGCTGCTGCCATTTTCATAACTAATCTTCCAGTATGGTGTATCGCCGATACCTGTGAAAAGACCAGCGTCTACACCTGTGATGCCTTCTGTATTCAATCTGTTATTCCCGATAAGCACCGAAACTGCCGCATCTTCGGAAATCAGCCCATTCTGCCTTATAAACCTGCTCCTGTTTTTCTTTTTTACCGGCTTTTCAAACACTTCAAGAAGCTCCTGATCATATACTCTGTGCAGGATACTGTCCGTATCTGTTTCCGGGGTTCTTACATAAGCTTCTCCCGTAAACGCATCGATCCTGACTCCCTGATTGGCCGGCGCGTACTCAAGCCTGACGATCTCATTTGTGACATTTTCATATTCTTCTTCGTCAAATACAGTCTCGTAATACCTTTTATATGTCGGTCTCAGGCTGAGTTCATTCTCATACTTTTTCATTGCCTCATCAGCGGATATCAGCTTCTCCGGAACCGGAAATTCAATGTTATCATCCCAGCTGCGATCAAACCGGATTACCCTGCCGGTCTTGGGATCGACGCTGATATTCACATAATTGAGCGGCATATCTGTTTCATTCTCTACCCTTACAAAATGATACCTGATACCGTCCGGAGAATCGGAGATATCCGCGGTATCCGCCTCGCGAAGCTTGCCTTTCGCTTTCGCAAATATGGTCTCGGCGGCATTCATGGCTTTTTCGGCGTATGCTTTTCTCGCTTCGGCCAAATCGTTTACGACTTTCCAGATCGTCTCCTCATTCCCCTCACCGGTACCGTAACTGTCATTGCCGTCATTCGCCGGATCCTCTGTATTCTCCTGCGAATAGTCATAGAACGACATCTGCTCCGGTTCGCCATCCATGTCGCATATTAATTCCAGACCTTTCATGCCGTCCGATGTTTTCCAGCAGTACCACAATTCCGGAGCGTCCTCACCGTAACCGATCAGCGCGTATTCATCCGACAATCCGAACAAGTCTGCCTGCGCCGGCGCTGTTTCCATGAAATACGCGTCGTTATATTCTGTTTCCTCTGTTTCTGTATTATACTGCCCGTCTTCTCCCCGATCGGACTTTTCCGGTTCCTCATCCCGTGGTTTTGTTTCATTGTCTTCTTCGGGTTTATCCTCTGCCTCCGATTGCGGATCGGACGATCTGACCGCAATACTGCATTTTCCGAGTGAAATATTCTTAATAAGCGTTTCCAGCGCCTGCTGATATACATCACTTTCAACATATATCGATGTTTTCTTCATGCGCTGTCTTGTAATACCTTTGGGCAGACTACCCTCAATATATATCTTTTTGCAGGTTTTGTTCAGCGCGTGGTACCCTATTTTCCTGACACCTGCCGGAATTGAGATGCTCTTCAGTTTGCTGCAATTGTAGAATGCATACTTCTTTATTTTCTTACAGGTTTCAGGAAGGATTACCTCACGCAGAACCGCAGGCTCGTCATATTCATCATAACCCGAATTGACCAGATTGGACGGTATGGTCCTGATCTGTGTCTTGCTAAGGTCAAGCTTCGTAACCGTCCATCCAATACTCTTCGGCTCTATTTCCGTAATCGTTGAAGGTAGCCTGAGCTCAAAGAAATTGTCATAGAACACATTGCAGTACGCATAATACTCTATCCTGGTAACGGTGTATTTCTCATCGCGATAATACACGTATGCCGGCTGCTCATAGGTCGTGCCCATTCCGCGGCTCCCTGTCTTTGTTATCAGCGAGACCGTTTTCTTCCCGGGATCCAATATCCTGTAATACGAACCACTATAGTAAAAGCCGGAAGGAAGCACATTTTCATCCCCGATCGCAGCAACCGGAAGCTCGGTGTATGTACGGGCTTCAATATCATTGTCGTAAAATGTGCATCCGGTCTTGCCTGTGAGCAGTTCCTTATATTCCTCCAAATATTCCCGGGGAACATAGATAATGCTTTCTATGGCAGACGAATTGACATTGAACATCTTCAGGTGTTTGAAGGCGGACGGAGCGCATTTCAGTGTGATCCTTATTCCTTCTGCTTCCTCACGCGGCATGTCAAATTCAAAATATGATGTATTGATACTCTGTATGGTTGCAGGAATCTCAAATTCCATGACATATTCGGTATCCAGACTCCTGTATTTTGATTCGATCGCTGTTACAGTATAAATTTCACCGTTCCAGGTAACCTGCTCGGGAATTATGAACCTGGTTGCATACGAATATGCCTCCCCATCATAAATAACATCAATGAAGTCTGTTACGGCGCAGGTTTTCTCCCCGCCCGCGGAGGTGATCGTATAGGTTATGAACCCATTTTCATCTTTGAATGTATCGCCGGCCTGCACTGCCTGAACCGTCTCTCCCGCAAAGACCTTTTCTTTCGTTCCCTGCCATACAGCAGTCACAAGCATGATCACCATACAACTGATGACTGCTATCAGAACCTTCCGCTTCATAATACGCCTCCCGATTTCCGACCTGATGCCACGAGCTTATGCGACCATCATAGAAATGATGATTATTCCTGTGTTT
>JAFZNE010000111.1 GCA_017553035.1 Lachnospiraceae bacterium | reverse complement strand
CTCCGTCTTGACGTAACTAAGTCAGTATATAAAGTCAGTATATAAAAACCCGAAATAATATTGGACATTTCAAACAGATATAGTATAATAACTATGTCTGTTTTTTCTTTACGGAGAGAGAAAAGAGGCACAATGAAAAATGAAAAGAAAAACCCTGAAAACCATGATCCGCGCGCTGTTTTCGAAGATCATATGAAGATCCGGGACATGCCCGAAGAAGAACGTCCGTACGAAAAATGTGAAAAATACGGACCGGCGGTATTGTCCGATGCAGAGCTTCTGGCTGTCGTGATAAGGACAGGATCCCGGCAGTTCAGATCCACCGAACTTGCCTACAAGATCCTCAAGCTCCATACCGCGTACACCGGAGTCAACTGTCTGTTCCATATGGGGATGAACGAGCTGACGGGCATCAACGGAATAGGGCGTATCAAAGCCATCCAGCTCATCTGCTGCGCAGAACTGGCCAGAAGGATGAACCAGGAAGAAAATGCGCAGAAACTTGTTTTCGATGATCCTTCGGCCGCGATTGCTTATTTTTCGGACCGGATGAGGCATCTTGAACATGAAGAAGTCCATGCTGCTTATCTCGATATGAAGATGCGGCTGATCTCGTCGGAATGCATTTACAAAGGGACTCTGAACAAGAGTGTGTTTGAGCCGAGAGAGATATTTTCGAACGCGCTGAGATGTAACGCTGCATATTTGATACTTGCTCATAATCATCCTTCCGGAAATGCAACGCCGAGCGATGCGGACATCAGTGCGACCAAAAGGATCGACGAGTGCGGAAAGATCATGGGGATCAAGCTGTATGACCATGTGATCATCGGCTATGACGGATGCGTAAGCATGAAAGAAGAGGGGTTAATTTAGGAGGAATCATGTCAAAAATTTTCGGAATCGATCTCGGTACAAGAGCGCTCAAAATATACAAGAAGAACGAGGGCGTGATATATGACGCCAAGAATATTCTCGCGATCGCCGATGCAAACAGGATAATTGCCATAGGTGACGAGGCATTTGAGATGTTCGGCAAAGCACCTTCCAACATCGAAGTAACTTATCCCGTTAAATTCGGTGTTATAGCGGATATCAAGAATATGCAGAGTCTTCTGAACCTTGTATTTGACGAACTTGAGAAAACACACGGCAAGCTGAACGGTTCCGAATTCATCGTAACGGCTCCCACCGATATTACAGAGGTTGAAAAGAAAGCATTTATCGATCTGGTTGCCAATACCAATATCAAGCCCAAGAAAGTAAGGATCGCTGAGAGACCCATCGCCGATGCTCTCGGTGCGGGACTCCATGTTACCGATGCCGCAGGCGTTATGGTTGTTGATATCGGTGCCGATACTACCGAGATCTCGGTTCTTTCCCTCGGCGGTATCGTATTATCGAAAATGATCCCTATCGGCGGCAACAAGTTTGACGAGGATATCATCAGTAATGTCAAGAAGAAATATAATCTCTTCATAGGCAACAAGACCGCAGAAGTTATCAAGGTTAACCTTGCAACGGCCGTAGCGCCCGAAGAAGGTGCGATCCAGACGATCAAAGTGTTCGGACGTGACGTGGTAAGCGGACTTCCGACCGAAAAGGAGATCGATTCTTCATTTGTTTACGAAGCTATACGCGAACATCTCCACAATATCGTTGATTCGGTCAAGATGATCCTCGAGCATACTCCGCCCGAAATCGCTTCGGATATCATTGATTCCGGTATTTACGTTACCGGCGGATCGGCCAAGATCCACAACCTAAAGGAATTATTGTCAACCGAGACCGAGCTCGACATCAATATTTGCGAAGATTCAGCCAATACCGTAGCATTGGGACTCGGCAAGATAATCGAGAATCCCGAGTATGATTCACTTGCATATGTTTTGAAACAGGCTACTTATAAAGATTAAAGGAAATTCGTTTTAAATGGGACACAGAAGCAGAAGACGAAACAGATTCAAGGAAAAGAAAGAGTTTAACCCCCGGTTTATACTCGGAACTCTTTTCCTGATCTGTGTTGTCCTGATATTTGTCAGTTATCGGTATAAAGAAATGTTCACGCCGGCACGGCAATTCGTTAACAATACGATCACCCCGATGCAGAGCGGCATCAAGACCGTCGGCAAATACATTTCCGACAAATTCAGGATCTTTTCGGATATTAAGGAATTACAGAAAGAAAATGACAAACTGAAAGCTCAGATCGATGAACTCAAAAATGAGAACATGATCCTCACCCAGGAAAAATATGAGCTTAACTGGTATCGTGAACTGTACGATCTTGACGCGAAGTATTCGGAATACCCGAAAGTCGCGGCAACCATCATCAGCAGGGAACCCAACAGCTATTGCAATGTCTTCATTATCGACAAGGGTACCGACAACGGTATTGCCAAGGATATGAACGTTATCGCAGGAAGCGGGCTTGTAGGTATCGTAACGGATGTAGGCAAGAACTGGGCCAAAGTCCGTTCGGTCATTGACGATGATACGAGTATCAGCGGAATGTTCCTGAAAACATCGGATACATGTATCGTTTCGGGCAATCTTGAATTGCTTGATAAAGGTTATATCAATGTATCCATGATCAATCTCAAAGCAGAAGTTTATGATAATTATGAGGTCGTTACCTCATATATCAGCGATAAATATCTTCCCGGCATTCTGATCGGTTATGTCAGCAATATAGGCATTGACGCGGGTCAGATGTCCAAGGAGGCATATCTTACTCCTGTTGTTGATTTCCAGCATCTCGAAGCAGTGCTCGTCATTACGCGTTTGAGAGATCAGCTTGATAATCTGGACGAGGTCATTTCACATGATAATTAGAGGAATAGCCGTAATTATTCAGGTAATCGCGCTGTATCTTCTGCAGACCAGCGTGTTTACCTCATTTGCACTTGCGGGCGTCGTTCCCGATCTGCTGATGATACCGGTTGTTGCCGTTGCCTTTACAAGAGGCCCGAACAAGGGTATGATGACCGGCTTTATCAGCGGTCTTCTTATCGATTTTACCTACAGCTCGTTCCTGGGCCTGTTTGCGCTCATGTATCTTGTCATCGGCTTTCTTACCGGTTATGCCAACAAGATATATGATGAGAACGACTATACGCTGCCCGTCATCCTGATCAGCATTTCCGAGTTCCTTTATAACCTGATGTATTACATCTTTTTCTATTTTTTGAACGGAAAGCTGAATTTCGGTTTTTATCTGTACAGATTCATGATCCCGAAGGTCATTTATACGGTTCTCATCTCGCTTTTGCTGTACAGGCTTTTTAACCTTGAGAACATATTTTTTAAGAGGTTTGACAGACAATAATGATATATGTTGTTTTAAGGAAAATAAAGAATTTTTTCAAAAACAGATTGGTATATCTGACTGTCGCGACATTTATCCTGTTTATGATCCTGGCGGTCCGGATGTATAATCTGCAGATACTGAAGATCGGTGCGAGCGAAGAGGTCACATCCGGAGGAAGTTATAAATCCGCCCAGACCCGCTACAGTAACGCAACGCGCGGCAACATTTACGATCGTAACGGTAATCTGCTGGCTTACAATATCCTGAGCTACAATGTTGTTCTCGGCAATTCGGCACTGTTAAAAACCAATGCCGAGAAGAATTCGATGCTTCATCACCTGATCGAGATCCTTGAAAGAGGCGGTCATGAAGTAGAGATCGATTTTGCGATCGTCAAAAATGAAAACGGAGAGCTTGAATTCAGCCTTTCAGGCAATTCGCTGCTGAGATTTAAGAAAAATGCCTACGGACTTACTTCCGTAAGCAAGCTTTCCGAGGAACAGCGTGAAGCTACCGCGCAGGAAGTGTTCGATTTCCTTCGTTACGGAGACAAGATCGTGCCTATGTTCGGTATTTCCGACGAATATGATCTTGATGAAACCCTGAAGATCATGGCACTTCGTTATGAATTGTTCACGATATACCCGCAGTATTCACAATTTACGATATGTACGGGCGTCGATGAAAATACGATCGCCGCGATCATGGAGAATTCCGCGGAACTTAAAGGCGTGGAGATACGTCAGGTTACTTCGCGTGTATACAATGACAGCCCTTATTTTTCACATATTCTCGGATATACGGGTACCATGAACGAGGATGAGGCTTTCACTATGAATGAGGCCCTGAACGAAACCGTATACAATACATCCGACGTTATAGGCAAGACAGGTATCGAGAAGGAGATGGATTCGGTACTCAGGGGAAGCAAGGGCAGTGAAGAGCTTACTGTAAGCTCGACAGGCAAGGTCGTTTCCGTAAAAACGCTTACGGCACCTGTTGCGGGCAGTGATGTTTACCTTACCATCGACAGAGAGCTTCAGATCGCATGTTACCATATTCTTGAGAACAATATCGCAGCGATCCTGATCTCGAAGATCGTCAATTCCATGGATTACGGCGGAAAAGGCAAGTCTGCGAGCAAGATAACACTGCCGGTTTACGAGGTTTATTTCTCATTTATCGATAACGGTCTGATCGACATCCAGCATTTTGACGATGAAGATGCGACCGAACTTGAAAAGACCATATTTACGAAGTTTTCCGAGAAGAAAGTGGATGTATTTTCCAAATTATCTACAATACTTGGATATACCGGACATACGGCCAATAATAAGCTGTCTGACGAGTATGAAGGTTACGTCGATTATGTCTACTCGATGCTCCGCTCAAAAAAGGTGCTCCTCAAGGACAAGATCGATGAGAAAGATCAGACTTATGTAAAATATACCGAAGATAAGATCTCGCTTTCGGAATTCCTTCAATACGCGATCGACATGCAGTGGATCGACATGTCGATGGTCGGTATCGGATCGGATTACAATACCAACGAAGAAGTTTATTCGAAGCTTACGACCTATATTTTTAATGAGCTTGACCGGGATGAAGACTTTGAGAAGATGATCTACAGGGTCATGATCTTTAATTACAGGATCTCGGGCCGTGAGATGTGTCTGCTCCTTTATGATCAGCATGTTCTCGATTATGACGACAGTGATTACAAGAAGCTGTATAACGGCAGGATCAGTGCTTACAGCTTTGTTATAGAAAAGCTCAAGAGCCTTGATATCACTCCGGGTATGCTCGCGCTCGAGCCTTGCAGCGGTTCGATCGTTATTACGGATGTCAATACGGGCGATGTGCTCGCAATGGTTTCTTATCCGAGCTATGACAATAACATGCTTGCCAATAAGATCAACTGGGATTATTACAGCAGCCTTCTGGAGAACCAGGCGACTCCTCTGCTGAACAGGGCTACGCAGCAGATGACGGCTACAGGTTCCACATTCAAGCCGCTTATGGCCCTTGCCGGGATCGGAGAGGGGATCATAACCACCCAGACCAAGATCAAGGATGAAGGTATTTTCGAACTGGTTGATCCTTCACCCAAATGCTGGAAATATCCGGGCAATCACGGATGGATCAACTGTACGCAGGCTATTCAGCACTCATGCAACTATTTCTTCTACACGATAGGTTACAAGATGGCACTCGATTCAACTGGAGAGTACAGTGACTCGCTCGGTATCTCGAAGATCCAGCGATATGCTTCATTGTTCGGACTTGCCGATAAATCGGGTGTTGAAGTGCCTGAATCGCAGCCTGCGATATCAGGTATCGACGCGGTAAGAACTTCTATCGGTTATTACCACAATTTCTCGCCGGTACAGATATCGAGATATGTTACAGCCATTGCAAATAAAGGCACTGTATTCAATCTGACCATCGTGGATTCATTATTCGACAAATCAAAAAATGTTGTTGTAGATAATGAAGCTTCGGTGTATAATAACATAGATAGGTATTCGAATTCGGAATGGACCGCCGTGCAGAAGGGAATGTACGACGTGGTCAATACTTCCGCCAACGGACTTAACGGTCTGTACGGGGATCTGGGATTCAAGGTTGCCGGCAAGACAGGTACCGCGCAGGTCAGCCTGACACACCCCAGCCACGGTCTGTTCGTTTCGTTTGCACCTTATTCGAATCCTGAGATCAGTGTCACGGTCGTTCTTCCGAACGGTTATGCTTCCGCCAATGCAGCCAAGCTCGCTCGCGAGGTGTACGGATTGTATTTCAACGAAGAGAACAAGGAAGAGCTGTTATCCGGTGACCTGACCACCACAAATGTTACAAGCATATCTGTTTCAGACTGATATATCATTATTGGAACGGGGATCATATGATGGATAATTCTGTAGTAATCAAAGGTAACAAGAACGGTATTACCGTTATTCTGGACGGTAAGATGGATTTTGAACTTCTGAAAGAGAAGATCGCAGCCAAGTTCAAGGATTCTTCGAGGATCCTCGGTGAGTACAAGACCGCGATCGCTTTCCAGGGAAGGGATCTTACGGATGCCGAGGAGATCGAGATCCTTGATATCATAGGCAAGAATTCGGATCTGGACATTGTCTGCGTTATCAACGATGACGACAAGACCAGCCAGGCATTCGGCAACGCGATCGATACCAAGCTTATGGATGTTTCAGGCAATGTAGCCGTTTTCCATAAGGGTATCATCAGGGGCGGCGATGTGGTCAGCAAGGACAAGAGCATCATAGTGCTCGGCGATGTTAATCCGAACGCAAGTCTTTCTTCCGACGGTAACATCATCATCCTGGGATCGCTGAAAGGCATTGCTCAGGCAGGAGCTTCGGGCAACCGCAACGCATTTATATTTGCGCTTGATATGCAGCCTTCTCAGCTCCGTATCGCCGATGTTATCGCAAGATCGGCCGATACCAAGGACGGAATGTTCGAATCCGGACCGATGATAGCATATCTTGACGGCGAGAACATCTGTATCGAGCCCGTCAGCAAGAAAGCAGTAAACAATATAAGACTGACACCCAGTATATTGTAATATATTGAATTTTTATTAGGGAGGAATGTTTAAAATGGGCGAAGTAATCGTTGTAACGTCAGGAAAAGGCGGCGTCGGCAAAACAACCACAACTGCCAACGTCGGTACCGGTCTTGCCAAGCTTGATAAGAAAGTAGCATTGATCGACACCGATATAGGTCTGCGTAACCTTGATGTGGTAATGGGACTTGAAAACCGTATAGTTTACAATCTTGTAGATGTTGTTGAAGGCAACTGCACGATCAAGAAAGCTCTGATCAAGGACAAGCGTTATCCCAACCTTTATCTGATGCCTTCGGCTCAGACCAGGGATAAATCCGCAGTTACTCCGGAGCAGATGAAGCAGCTGTGCGAGCAGCTCAAGAAAGAATTTGACTATGTTATCATGGATTGTCCCGCAGGTATCGAGCAGGGCTTCAAGAATGCGATCGCAGGTGCCGACAGGGCTCTTGTCGTAACCACTCCCGAAGTTTCGGCTGTACGTGACGCAGACAGGATCATCGGCCTTCTCGAGGCCAGTGAGATGGCCAGAACAGACCTGATCGTTAACCGTCTTCGTTCTGATATGGTAAACCGTGGTGACATGATGTCCAGCAGCGATGTTGTTGATATCCTTGCGATCGACCTGATCGGCGTTGTTCCCGATGATGAAAATATCGTCATCGCTACCAATAACGGTGAGCCTCTTGTTGGTGACAATTCTCTTGCAGGACAGGCTTATATGAACATTTGCCGCAGGATCATCGGTGAAGAGGTACCTTTCCTTGATCTGAATCCCAAGAAGGGCTTCTTCAGCAGATTGTTCGGAAGATAAAGAGGGGGGAACGCAATATGTCACTGATGGATTTGTTCAGAAAGAAACCCAGTTCGGGTAATAACGCCAAAAGCAGATTGCAACTGGCTTTAGTCGCGGATCGTACGGGATGTTCTCCTGAGATCATGGAGAAGATCAAGAATGATATTATAACAGTGCTTTCAAAATATGTTGAGATCGATACCGAAGGTCTCGATATAAATATCACCCAGACCCAGTCTGAGAACGGTCAGGGTAATGTTCCGGCTCTGTATGCGAACATTCCGATCAAAGAATTGAGACGCCACGAATGATTAACATATGCTTAACAAGATAAAAACATTTTTTGTAAATATCTTTAACAAGATAATCGGCATAAAGAGGTATGATTTCAAGAGTTTCAGCTTCATGCTCTTTGCCATAGTTTACGTACTCGGTTTTACCGGAATTTACCTAATCAGTATTCTCCAGGATGCCGACGAAAGGATGTATCAGAAGCAGATCGCGGCATATGCCGTAGGACTTGTGGTAATCCTGTTGGTTTCAATTATCGATTATCATTTTATCGGTAAATATTTTATCGTTTTGTACCTTATAAGTCTTGGACTTCTTCTTATATGCAGATTTTCCAATACGTATCCGATTTACGGATGGGCACATTACGATGCGCGGAGATGGATCAAGATAGGAGGGGATCCATCATTGGGCAAAGATAATCCCGGATTCGAGTTTATGCCATCCGAGATTACCAAGGTGGCCATGATCATATTCACAGCCAAGTTTTTCGACCTTTGCTACAAGAAGATAAAAAAGATATGGGTAATGCTTCTTTCGATAGTGTTCATGGCAATACCTACCTTCCTGATCCTTACACAGACCGATCTCTCAACCAGCGTGGTTCTGGTCGCAACATTTGCGGTTATGCTGTTTGCTTCGGAAATACCGTTAAAATTTATTCTTCCGTTTGTTATCGTCGGCGTTCCGCTTGCAGGTGGTCTGTTCTGGTATGTACAGCAACCCGATCAGGTTCTGCTTAAATGGTATCAGCAGCAGAGAATCCTGGCAGCCATTCATCCGGAACAATTTCCGGAATTGAGGTTTCAGCAGGATAATGCACTTGCTGCAATACGTTCGGGTGGTATGATAGGAAAACTGCTTTCCGGGGACACGGGCGTTCGGGGTACGACCCACGTTCCCGTAAAGGAAAGTGATTTTATTTTCACCGCTGTCGGTGAAGAATTTGGTTTCATCGGTTCGATCGCTGTTATTGTATTATATTTTATCCTGATATTGCTTATCATCAGGATCGCCCGGAGGGCAAAAGATTATCTCGGAATGATGATCGCAACCGGAATGGGCGCTTTGATCTCATTCCAGGTATTCATTAATATAGGAGTTGTTACATCACTTCTTCCGAATACCGGAATTGCCCTTCCTTTCATGAGTTCGGGACTGAGTGCCCTGCTGATGAATCTGGTCATGGTAGGTATAATACTAAATATCAGCCTTCAGCCTAAAAAGAACGAAGTTCCTGTGGAGAAGGACGAATTTGAGTTACTATAATGTTATTGGCGGGGGTATAGTGTATGAATATTGGGTTTATTGCGCATGACGCTAAAAAAGTTCTTATGCAGAGCTTATGCATAGCGTACCGCGGAATATTGAGCAAGCATACTCTGTATGCGACCGGGACTACCGGACGGCTTATCGAGGAAGCGGCCAATCTGCCCGTTCACAAATTTCTTGCAGGCCATCTGGGCGGAGAGCAGCAATTCGGTGCCTTGATCGAGCATAACGAGATAGACCTTGTGATCTTCCTGAGAGATCCGCTTTCTCCGAAGACTCATGAACCGAATCTGTCCAACATCGTACAGCTGTGTGACTCTTTCAATATTCCGATCGCTACCAATCTTGCGACTGCGGAACTCCTTATCCATGCTCTTGAGCGCGGAGATCTTGACTGGAGAGAACTGTACAAATGAAAAGATTCACGTATTTTTTACTGCTTGCATTTATTGCCGTATCATGTTATTCCTGTATGAAAGAAGCTTCATATTCCGTCTCATATTTTGACGACAGGTATGAACCTTCCGTTACGGAATACACCGGCAGTAGCGCAGGCAGTTTTTTGTATGATGACGATATTCATTTTCTATACGAAGATATCTGTTTTGAGAAAGATGACGTCCACGTCGCCGATGAATATCCGTTTTCCAGTACATCAGCCGCATGTTACGATATTTCCGCCAAGAAGATAATCTATTCCAAAAATATATTCCAAAAGGTATATCCGGCGAGCACGACCAAGCTGCTTACCGCATTGATGGCGATCAAATATCTAGATCTTGATTCTGTCATAACGATACAGGAAGATAATTGCGGGATAACCACTCCAGGAGCCAAATTGTGCGGATTCAAAGCAGGAGATAAGCTTACGGTATGTGATATGCTGTACTGCCTTCTGATCTATTCGGGAAATGATGCCGCAGAGGCTCTTGCTATCGAAGTTTCCGGCAATGTCAAAGATTTCATGAAGCTTATGAACGCCGAAGCCAAGAAGATAGGCGCGATAGATACGAATTTTACGAATCCTCACGGGCTTCACGATCCCAATCATTATACGACGGCTTACGATATTTACCTTATTTTCAACGAATGCCTGAAAGATCCGTTTTTGAAGCAGGTTTTCAAGACAAGTGATTATTATGCCGAGATCACCGATGTTTCAGGAGAGTTGAAAAAGGTATATATGGAGCCTACGAACCTGTATTACATGGGCAAATATACCGCTCCCGAAGGGATCACGGTCTATGGCGGCAAAACAGGCGTAACATCATCCGCAGGCAACTGTCTGGTCATCTACAGTGAGGATGAAGAGGGCAACGGATTCATTACCGAGATCTTCAAAGCCGAGACAAAAGACCTGCTTTACAATGAGATGAATGAATTATTAAAAATCTGCGAAAATGCAAGATGAAACACAATATCCTCTTGCTTAAAACACTCTTTTGATTTATAATATTTTCAGGGCTTTTCCGGTCCAAATTCAATCCGAAAGGGGCGATAGTTATGATACAGATAATTGCCGGCGGTAAGGGAAAAGGCAAGACCAAGATCCTTCTTGACAAGGTCAATGCCGATGTTATTACTGCCAAAGGAAGCTTGGTTTACATTGACAAAAATACCAAGCACATGTACGAACTCAACAATAAGGTACGTCTGATCTCCGCAACAGATTACATGATCGACGATGAGGATGGATTCTTAGGTTTCATCTGCGGCATCATTTCTCAGGATCACGATCTGGAGAAGGTTTATCTTGACGGATTCCTCAAGATCACGGGAATCGAAGGAACAGACAAGGATGTGTCTTATGTTCTGAAAAAAATCGAGAATATTTCTGCCAAATTTAAAGTTGATTTTGTTATCAGCATTTCACTTGAGGCTTCGGCTCTTCCTGCAGAATTCAAGGATAAAGTGATTGCGGCATTATAAATATATCAGCCCGGCTGAAAATGCCGGGCTTGTTTTTGGGAAAGAAGTTATACTCCATGAAACAACAAGACGACAGATATGATAATGTGGTTAACATTGACGGAAGCCGTTATAAGGAAGGCAAGGAAGTAAAAAAGCCCAACCGTGGCCTTATTTACAAGCTGACTCCCGAAGTCATCGGCGCCGGTATCCTGATCCTGATATTCATATATCTCGTTATCAACGTGCTCATCTACCGTTCCAAGAAACAGGTTTCGGTATTTGATGTTCAGGCACAGAGCATTGGCTATTCGACCAAGTTCAGCGGCATCTGCTTAAGGAACGAGAACCTGGTAAATTCTGAAGCTTCGGGATATCTGAATTACTACATCGGAAACGGCTGCCGTGTTGCCAAAAACGGCATCGTCTACAGTGTTGACTCCTCGGACAAGATATACAACAGCCTTTCGGCGTCTTATGAAGACACAAAGCTTTCTTCCGACGAGATCTCGCGTGTCAAGAACATAATCGCGAGCAGAATGAGAGATTATAACGGGTCGGACTTAAGCTGGGTTCACGGTTTCGAGAACAGCATCAATACGATCGTATATGAGATGATCAATGACAATGTTCTTGCAAGTGCGCTCGAAATGAGGGATTCGGATTCATCATCGACCGGATTCGTAACATACCGTTCAGATAAGTCAGGCGTTATTTCATATTATTCCGACGATTATACGGGCTTTACTGCTGATAATATCACCGCCGATACCTTTAATGCTTCCGATAAGGAAATGCATAATCTGCGCACCGCAGGACTTGTAGCTGCCGGTACACCTGTTTACCGGATCTGCGCGGATGATAACTGGTCGGTAATAGTCAAGGTCACCGAGGCTTTCTATGTAAATAATCTTGAAAAGCGCCAGGCTACGGTCTATATCAACAACGACAACAGTCCTTTGTCAGGCGATCTGAGGCTGTTCATGACAGGTTCGGATTATTTCGTCGAGATTTCCTTCGACAGATACATGACGAGGTTCATCAATGACAGATTTGTCAATGTCGAGTTCGACGTTAAAGAGGATATGGGACTTAAGATCCCGCTTTCGGCGATCTACAAAAAAGGTTATTATCTTGTTCCGCTTACGATGTTTGTTGCCGCCGAAGGCTATAACGGCTATGTACTCCGCAAGGAAGTATATGATGCGTCTACCGGCGTTACCGATTATGTGAACATTTATCCGGAAAAATATTACAGCGACGGATATTATGCATATATTGATATGGACGGTCAGCTGGCCGATGGTGATTACCTGTGCAATACAGAAACCGGCGAGCGTCTCAAGGTCGGCCTGGTCAATTATCTCGAAGGCGTTTACAACGTAAATAAAGGATATTATGTATTCATGAGAATCGAGAAGCTCAGATCCAACAATGAATATGCGATAATCAAGAGCAATACACCCGATGGCCTGCGCCAGTATGACCATATTGCGCTCGATGCATCGGATGCGGTCGACCAGGAATTGATCTATTAGAGGTAATATCAATGCTTACAAAGCAGGAAATCCAACATAATCTCGATATCGTAAATAAGCAGATCGCCGACGCATGTCTAAAGTCCGGAAGGTCTCGTGATGAAGTCGAGCTGATCGCAGTAAGCAAGATGAATCCGGCTGAAGCCGTGATCATGGCTTCCGAATGCGGACAGCTGATATTCGGCGAAAATAAGGTGCAGGAGCTGTGCGGTAAACAGCCCGAAGTAGCCGAAGCGACCGGCAAGGAGATAGAATGGCACCTGATAGGCCATTTGCAGACCAATAAAGTCAAGGATGTCGTCGGCAAAGTCAGACTGATACATTCCGTCGATTCGGTTCATCTTGCGGAAGCAATAGATAAGGAATCCGCGAAAAAGGCAGTTATAAGCGATATCCTTCTCGAGGTCAATATCGCAGGCGAAGAATCTAAATACGGTTTGAAGCCCGATGAAGTGCTTGCCGCAGTGACCGAGATCGCAAAGCTTAAAAATGTCCGGATCAAGGGTCTGATGACTGTTGCGCCGATTTCAGACAACCCTGTATCCAACAGGATATATTTTAAAAATTTGAAGAATTTAAGTGTTGACATCGGCTCTAAAAACATTGATAATATTTCTATGGATGTTCTTTCCATGGGAATGACACAGGATTTCGAAACGGCGATCGAAGAGGGTGCGACATATGTAAGAGTCGGTACAGGCATCTTCGGAGCCCGGGATTACAGTAAATGAAAGTTTTAAGAGGTTTGATATGGCTGAATTTTTCAAGAAATTATTTGACACCTTAAAGATGCCCGATGATGATGACGCTTTTGATGAGTATGAGCTCGAGAACGAGAAAAAGAGTCATCGTACCGAAAAGAAGGCTGCGGGAATGGAGAAATCTTCTCCCAGAACATCTTCCGCAAAAGCTCCCGCACCTGCTTCATCGAACATCGGTAGCAGCCCCGTCAGAAAGGCTACACATACACAGAGCAATTACGGTACTTCGACATATATCGAGGGAAGCAGCAACAACAAGACACTTCGTATGGAAAGACCCGAAGGAAGCAAGGTTGTTCCTCTGAGGACTACCAGCAGCGGTCTTGAAGTGTGCGTTATGAAGCCCAAGAGTCTCGAGGATTCACAGGATATTTGCGACGTACTGCTCAGTAACTGCGTAGCTATCGTCAATCTTGAAGAGAACGAGCTTGCCCTGTCCCAGCGTATCATGGACTTTATTTCCGGTGCTGTATATTCGATCAATGGTAAGCTTTTCCAGATCTCGAATCTCATTTTTATAACCGCTCCGGGTTCGGTCGATGTTTCGGGCGATTACAATGACATTCTTGCCCAATCCGGTTTTGATGTACCGATCTTGAAGTAATAATACTAGGAGGAGCTTATGCTTACACCTGTTGAAATTCAGAACAAATCCTTCAAATCCGGCGGTCTGGGTTACGATAAGAGGGATGTTGACGGTTATATCAAAGAAATAGTGCGTTCTTACGAGGATGTTTATCGTGAGAATATGGAGCTCAAGGATAAAGTAGGGGTATTGAACGAAGGTATCCAGTATTACAAATCCATCGAGAAAACCCTTCAGAAAGCTCTTATCCTTGCAGAGAAGACGGCTGAAGAGACCCGCAATGCGGCGATGAAAGATGCCAAGAGGATCGAGAAGGAAGCTACAACGAAAGCCAACATAATGCTCGCCGATGCGCGCAATGAGCTTGAAACCCTTCATCGTCAGACCATACAGCTGATCCAGCAGTATGAGAAGTATAAGGCTCAGTTCAGAAATCTTGCCAAGGCACAGATCGAACTTATCGAGTCCGAGGCTTTCAGTATCAATGTGACCAGGCTCGATGCATTTATGAACGATCCTGAGGCTCTCAAACCGGTCAAGGCGAAAGACCAGGATAACAAGAACTATCAGTCCGGCAGCAATTCCGATGATTCGGAAAGCGGACATCTTTCCGATATTATCGATGAAAATGCCGAGTATGATTTCTCAGATTATCAGCTTGAAGGTCAGGAAGAATTTGATTTTGTAGATCTGAATGACGGAGAATGACCCTATTTACCGGGTATTTTAACTATGTATATAAAAAGGCTCACGTTTTTTAGTGAGCCATTTATTATAAAAGGGATTCTTTGGATATTATTCCGGGAATCTGTATTTCGGAGGTTTTTTCAAGTTGAAAGCTAACAAAATGATCGTTGGTCTGTTCGCGTTCGTATGCGTGGCGCTCCTGACCGGTATCGATCAGCTTACCAAAAAGCTCATTGTCCTGAATATTCCGCAGACTGGGGATATTTCCATTATCGACAAAGTATTCAAGATCGTATATGTCAAGAATACCGGCGCGGCCTGGGGAATTTTGAAAGACGGTACGATCCTTCTGAGCATTCTCTCGGTGATCGCGATCGCATGCTTTATTTTCCTGTTCTTCAAGCTTGACTGGTATGTCAAAAGGCATCGTCCCGCAATGTTCCTGAGTGTGTTTATCATCGCGGGAGCGCTTGGAAATCTGATCGACAGGGTATTTCTTCATTATGTGATCGACTTTTTATATTTTGAACTGATCAATTTCCCTGTATTCAACGTTGCCGATTGTTATATTACCGTATCCATGTTTGTTCTTGCGTTCCTGATGATCTTTTACTACAAGGAAGAGGATTTTAGCAGCATATGGAAAAAGAAATCCTGATCACGGTGGATGAAAATTGCGATCCGGTCCGTATTGACCGGTTTATAGCTTCACAGCTCGATGATCTGTCGCGTACATACATCCAGAAGCTTATCGGCGACGGACTGGTAACTGTCAACGGCCATAGTGTCAAGGCGGGATATGTCGTTGAAGAATCCGACAATATACGCCTTACCGTCCCGGAAACGACCGTTCCCGATATTGTTCCCGAAGATATACCACTGGATATCGTGTATGAAGATAAGGACATCCTGATCGTAAATAAACCCAAGAACATGGTCGTACATCCGGCTGCGGGCAATTATTCGGGAACACTGGTAAACGCCCTTATGTACCATTGCCGTGGCGATCTTTCGGGCATAAACGGATGCCTGCGCCCCGGTATCGTACATCGTATCGATAAAGATACCACGGGATTGCTCGTTGTATGTAAAAATGATAACGCACACAGGAATGTGGCAGAGCAGCTTAAAAGTCACAGCATTACAAGAAGATATGAGGCGATCTGCATCGGAGCGCTGAAAGACGCCGAAGGCGTGATAGATGCTCCTATCGGAAGAAGCACGACAGACCGTAAGAAGATGTCTGTCAATCCCCGTAACGGTAAAGATGCTGTAACGCATTATAAGGTCCTTGAACAGCTTAGGGGATATTCATACATCAGCTGCGTTCTCGAAACGGGTCGTACACACCAGATAAGGGTCCATATGTCGTCTATCGGGCATCCTTTGCTTGGAGATGAATTGTACGGAGGCATACGTCCGGGGTTCAATCTTACGGGACAATGCCTGCATGCCAGGATCCTGGGCCTGAAACACCCTGCAACCGGTGAATATATGGAATTTGAAGCTCCGTTGCCTGATTATTTTACAGAGCTTCTAAACAGATTATCTTTGTAATAAAACCATTGCGCATGAATATTATCAAAAGAAAAGCAGAGAAAAAACTGGAAGACTGGTATCGTAACCGGCCGGATAAGCATTTATACGTTACGGGGCTTAGAGGAACCGGCAAATCGACCCTTATAAGGCATTTTGCGGATTCGCTGCCCGATAAGTATATCTACATCGATTTTGAGACGGATAATGGTATACGGACATATTTCAGAGAACATTTCAATAATGATATCATTTCAGCCCTCAGCGGATATGCCGGTGAGGGGGTCGTCTTTTCTCCAGGAATGATCCTGATCCTTGACGAGATCCATATGACGGGCATCGGAAAGGATATTCTTGCCTCGTTATCGGCTTTTGACAATATCAGGGTCATTTTGATCGATTCCGAAGGCGTAACAGCCGATGAACTTGTACCGGCCGATATTTCAAGGATCATCTTAAGACCGCTTACATTTGACGAATTTCTCGATAATACGGGCAAAGAATGGTATAAGGAAGTAATAATCGGCCATTACGAGAAAATGAGATCTGTTCCTTCGCTTATCAATAATGAAATAAAGGATATTTTCGATGATTATCTGACCGTCGGTGGTATGCCGGCTGTTGTTAACTGGTATACAGCCAATGACTGCAATATCACAGATATCAACGAGCTGATACGCCTGCAGCTTAAAGAGTACAGGAACATAATCAGGGCCGTTCAGGAAGCGGAACACTCGGATTGCAGTAAAATGACGGCGATCCTTGAGGGTATTATCGAGCAGGATATCAACTGTAACCGGCATTTTGCGTATGGAAGAGTGGTGAAGGGCAGTTCCGGCTCATATTATACAGATATAGTCAATAAAATGGTCAATGCCGGATTGATCTGCCGGTCGCGATTTGAAGCTCATTTCAGACTGTTCTGGGCTGATACGGGGCTTTTGAACGCATATATGTTGTCGTCATACAGTATTTCGGACACTGATCTCGAAAGGATCCTCAATACAAGCTATCTTGCGCAGCAATTGACTTCAGCTGTCTCGATTTCTTCGGATACTTCGATCAGCTCGGATACTTCTATAACTTCTGATGCTTCAATTACTTCCGGATTGCATGATCTTCAGTACTGGTGCTCGGAAAACAGCTCGGAAATCGACCAGATCGCTTTTATCGACGACAACAGTAGAAGATTAGCGGTTAAATATATCGGGGCGTCAAAAAAGAAGGTAAGGTCCCTGCAGATATATTCAGAACAGTTTCCCGAGGATAACCCTGTGGCTGTCGGGGATGTCGATTTCAATATAATGGGTAATCTGAAACTCATACCACAATATGCTGTTTTTTGCTTAATTTAGTAAGTTCTACTTTTGTAGATTTTTGAATTTTTTCACGATTTTTTATTGACGAACTTATTCTATTATGATAGTATAATATGTGTTCAAGCGATTGCTACAAACGTAGTACGGCATCAATTGGATAATCTTAAAGTATATGGGTTTACAGTATGAGTGATATCAGATTGCATGAAGGCGAACTTAATGTTATGGAATTATTGTGGTCAAATAAAGTTTTGGCCGCTAAGGACATTGCAAAGATTATTAAGGAATATATCGGTTGGGAAAAGAACACAACCTATACCGTTATCAAGCGTTTGATCGATAAAGGTGCAATTGAACGTATCGATCCGGGATTTATGTGTAAGGCACTTATTTCTAAGGCCGAAGTTAGGGAAATTGAATCAAGACTTCTTCTTGAAAAGCTTTTTGACAGTTCATTTACATGTTTTGTCACCGAGTATCTGGAGCATAACAAGTTGAAAGCCAATGAAGTTATAAAGCTCGAAAAGATATTGAGCGACAGCGTTAAATGAACAAAGATGCATCAGTAGCTGCAGTAGTCAGGCTGAGCTGCTGATGCGTTTTTTATCGGGCCTATTATTTCGCTAAACCTGGATTTGACGAAATAATACATATCGGTAAAATAGGAGAAAATACCCGAAAATACACTGCTCCGGGCTGATTTTAAGACCCCATTTTTCGAATTATTAATCTGTTTTATATATGATAATACTGATAATACTAATATAACTTATTTTATCGACTGAAACTTACTGACTGAACCGTAACCGTATTTACTTAATATTCT
>JAFZNE010000012.1 GCA_017553035.1 Lachnospiraceae bacterium | reverse complement strand
TCCTCCGCAGCAGGAAATATAGTTACTCCAGCTTTTTTATATACTTCGTAAAAGTTTTTTAGTTCTTTATCGGTTACATCTGTGTATGCAAAGCGAACGGCCTGTTTCCACCGTTCTTCCTGCGTTCCCGTCAATTCGATGGCTTCGCATGTTTCCTTTTGTGGTTTAGGCGATAAATTGTTCAAGCATTCTTGTCCTATTTCTATTGCCCTTTCAATACTGTCTGCGGTGTGTTTTATATCCGGTATATCTGAATAGTATATTTCATCCGGATTCAAGTATTCATCAATTACCTTTTTCTGCACCCATACCTCGAAATAATCAGACTCCCGGCAGACAATGAATCTGTAGAGTCTATTGTATGAGTATTCTTCATGTATGCTTTCTCTTTGCATCTTCCCGCTCACTATTTCGATATTTTTAAAGATAAAACGGGTGACGGGACTTGCACCCGCATCTGTGGAATACAGCTCAACACCGCTCTACTAATTGCGCTACACCCGTACAGACCGGACGACGGGATTTGAACCCGCATACACGAACATAATTAGGGGCCGGTACTCTTAAAAGAGACCTATCTCTACCAATTGAGCTACGTCCGTACAGCAACTTCCATTATAACATAGATTGTTTTAAAAACGCAGAAAAATCTTCCTGGGTAAGGCTGACTGTGAGATGTATTCGGAAAAGTCTTTTCAGGCGTGACAGGTTTTGACGGCTTTTGACATGGTTTGACAGGTTTTGACCGAAACTTTACCAGGAATGACAGGTATTGTACCTTTACTTCTTATAACGCCCGTGTTATTATTACAATGGAAAAACGAATGAGGAACACCTGGTGGACATCCGGTGAAAATCTTCATTCGTTTTTTTATTTCCCCGCGTGGGTATGATCATACTCATTGTTTTGATACCTCCGTGTTTGTTCTTTTGTTAAGAATATCCTAAACCATATTTCTAGGAAAATAAAGGAACGTTTTGTTCAAATATGAACTAGCAACTCATTTCTACACAAAGTGAATACAGTGGTATAGTCGATTTGTCGGGGTATGGTGAAATACAGTATGAATCACTTTTGGAAAAAAGTATTCTTGAGCGTCTCGCAACTTCAACCGTAGTAAAAGGGATAAATACACAATCTCTCGTGATAGATTATTTTTTCAATGGAACGAAGTATGGACGTGAGCGGCTTTGAAACACCAAATGTTACTTGCACGGACATAAACAGGTAACTTTTAGATACTTTTTTTACTATAGGAGTGATAGTATAATACAACACGGTGATAAAAAAATTGCCGGTATTAAATAAAAGGAAAATGGTGAGGAATATGAAAAAAATAATTTCTGTATTGATGATCTTAGTAATGGTAATGGCACTTGCGGCTTGCGGTAAGACGGAGACTCCTTCCAATCCCGGAAATGAGGTAACACAGGCAGCAAAAAACGAAACAGAGCCTACGAAAGAAGCAACCCCTGAACCTACAAAGGAAGTTACACCCGAGCCCACAGCAGAGCCTACGGCAGAACCCGATCCCGAGCCTACGCTTGATCCTGATGATGTCTACGGCGGAGATGTCGAAGAAGGATTCGGTGCGGAATTTACATTGGAATATCCGGCCATGATGGATGTGTTTGAAACAACCTTTTGCGGTGTATGTAGCGTAAGCCGGGACAATTCCGCGGATTCATACTATTTTCCTTACAACGGCGATGAGATGTCGATCGAAACAATGGATGAGTTTACCGCAGCTTACTTAATCCTCGGATCAACTCAAACCGTCGGAACAAATCATTATGAAGCTCATTTCTGCTTCCTTGAGAAGGGTATCAACAATACTGTGAACTGGGAAATAGACGACGACGGCAAGTTATTATTGACTGATAGCGTCAGCGGTGATGTATACGAAGGTCTGTTTTACTGGGATGATGAACAACAGAAGCAGTATGTAAGCGTTCATGTCGATGAGTATGATGTCTGGATGGTTTGGGTGAGCCAGGATTTTAACAATGAAGAGGTTGATGATCTTACGCTCACTGCCGATATGGCTATTGAGGCAATTCAGAATTACCTTAATGATGCACATCCGGAACTTGCTGAAAAGTTAAAAACAGGAGAGAACAACACTGCTATCGGTACTTACGATGGTGATGATATTATAATTTGGGTAAGAACATATACCGGATCATATTATACCTACTATGTAGATGAGATTTCAGGTGATGTACTTGTGATGGAGATTGATGAAAATGGTGAAGAGTGGGGCGTCGATGAAACCCTGAATGTTTGGGATTATCTGAATTAACTATACTCGTGTGATGGAGGCAAAAACGGTCCGGGAGATCTTGGACTCATCGGAGATTGATCAATAAAAGGAAAGATATATATTTCGGCATATCGCAATGGCAAATTTCGATCAACTGTGTTATAATGAATAAAATCTGTAACCGTAGTCCTGCAAGGTGATGAGATGTCACCTCATAATGAAAGGAGACCGTTATATGAAAAAACGATTAGTTTCTGTTCTGGCAGCACTGGCGATCATACTGTGCCTGTTACCTGCAAATGCGAAAGCAAGCGCTGCAGATGAAGGGGTCTGGGTATTGGTGGACCAGTATTTCGAGGTGAGGGAGCCGAATAATGTTTACGGATGTAAATTCTTTATAAGAAATACAGAATATGACAGTGCGGAATATACTGCCAAATATGAAAAAGAAGCTCAGTTAGAAAACACAGACGGCATTTTTAACTGTACATTCTATGCAACCTGTAAAGCATTGACACCGACAGTAAAGGCCGGTCAAAATATGCAATTTGAGGTCACCACGTGGGTTTCGGGCAACACGCTTGACAATATGGGATATAATAACTCCATCTTTCTGACCGAAGGCGAATCTTCGCTCTATTTCCGGGATAAAGATGATTATGATCACTACTGGCTCAAATCACAGACAGGAGTTGATTACATAGCTTCGGATTCCGCAATAGTAGAGCGTGAGATGGGAAGCGGAAAGGAATTTGGTGAAAAATACGTAGTAAGGGCTGAACAGCAGAGTGGAAATGTTGAGTCCGGCATTATCAGGTCATTCTTTGTATATGAATGGAAAGCTTCCGCTCCGTCGATCAAGGCTCCTGGAAAAGTGACCATAAAGAGTGCGACCGGCGACGACGGCAAGGTTACCGTAAAGATCAAGAAGATCAGCAAGAACTGCAAGGGCTATGAGTTTGAGATCGCCACAAAGAAGGATTTCTCAGACGCAAAGGTATATACCGTAAACAAGAATAAGACCGTTAAGAAGGCTATTTCCGGATTAAAAGAAGACGTGATCTACTATATCAGGGTACGGGCATTTAATTCCAAAGACGGACAGAAGGCCTATGGACCATACTCCAAGGTAAAGAAGATCGTCCTGTAATGTTTTAGCGGGTACTGCCCGATCATCAGGTTAAAAACAACTCCTTACCGCAAATTAAAATTTCCGGCAAAAAAGGCGTGATCAAAGTCACGCCTTTTCATTTTCATATAATAAAGTATTTCATCACATTATACGGTATACTGCGACAGATCGGAATTGATCTCATCCGAATACTGGTTCAGATTCTCCGAAATATTGGTGATATTCTCGGTCTCGGTACGGAGCTTGCTGCTCTCCGAAACGATAATGTTGCTGAGATTCAGTACTTCGGAAATGTTGGAAGCCTGTTCCTGAGTAGTTGCCGCATTGTTCGAAGCTACATCGTTGATGCGCTCGATACCGTTTGCGATCTCGCCGATACCGTCGGTAGCCTTGGCTACATCACCGTAGATCTTGTCAAATGATTCATTTGCACCGGTAACTGCGCTCATGCATGCATCCATGTCTTTTACGCAGATCTCGGCTTTATGATTGATATCCGAAATATTCTTGGTAATGCCGTCAACAAGCCTGCGGATCGTCTCGGTAGCTTCGGAAGACTGATTTGCAAGTGTGCCGACTTCTGCAGCAACGACTGCAAAGCCTTTACCAAGCTCGCCGGCTCTTGCCGCTTCTATGGAAGCATTGAGTGACAACAGGTTGGTCTGGCTCGAAATAGCATTGATGGTGTCGGTAATACCGGTAATCTCCGCAACGGTCTTTGCTGTTTCCCTGATAAGAGAGCTGAGTTCGCCGATCGTTTCGTTAAGGGTGCCGACATTCTTGGTCATGCTCCTCATCTCATCGCGACCCTTGGTCGAAGCATCGAGGGTCTCATTGCACAATTGCTTAACATCCTCGGCGTTCTGAGCAAGCTGGCTGGATGTTGTTGCAAGTTCTGTAGCTGCATCGGCAACATTCTCTATCGATGCGGTCATATCATTAAGAGTGGAATTGAGTTTCTCAATGGACTCACCCTGATTGTTGTTGGCATCGGAGAGGACATGCGAAATATCGAAGCATTCACCGGCACGGCTGTTCATCTGACCGGCAATATTGGACAGACTGTTGAGCGTGGTACGCATCTTTTCTATGTATTCATTCAGGCTTTCAGCCAGGGTAGTGATCTCGTTGTTGCCTTCGGGAGTGATCTTAACTGTGAAATTACCCTTGCTGATATCCGTAATACGATCGGTGATCGTGGAAACGGGATTGAGCGCCTTGCTGAGAATGACGTACATAATAACCGAGAGGATCGCTATCAGGATGAACGCACTTCCCAGGGTTATGAACATAACCTTCCAGATCGAATTGCTGAGCAGGGACGAAGGAACGGCACTTACAACGGTCCATGAGGTATCCTGGATATCTGTAGCCGTATACATCTGTGATCCTGCAGAGGACTTGGCGGTAATGACTTTATCGCCTCCGGCGGTAGCGCTCATATTGAGCGAGCTGAAGATCGGGGCCAGGCCGGCAGCGATCGGATCGCTCGTCGATGCAAGGTTTTCGCCGACACTCGAGCTGACGTTGCTTATAAGTATATCCTTGGTCTCTTTATTGATAATGTAGTATTTTGCATCGGAAGAAAGTGAAGTGAAACCGGATACCTTTTCCGCAACCTTGTCAAAATTGATATCACTTGAAAGAACAACGTTGTCGCGAAGCATTATAGAGCATGCGAGACAGGTCTTTCCGGTCGATGCGTCAACATAGGGTTCCGAAGAATAGATCTTGCCGCCCTGTTTGATCGCGCCCTGATACCATGGTCTGTCGGTAAATACAAATGTATCGTCAGGTATCCAGCCCGATCCGTCGAGGAACTTGCCCGTATCTCCGTATGCAAGATAAATATCCTGTGAATCCGGATCAAGAGTGGTAAGTTTAAGAAGCATATTAAGTGAATCATCATAGGACAGTTCGGGGATATTCTTTATGACATCCGCCGTCTGTTCAACACGCTGTTCGATATTGTTCCACCAGCTGTGGATCTCACTCGCATAAGTAGCCGATTCCCTTGCAAGGATATTGTTCATGAGGGACTGGATATTATTCGAGGCCAGATAGATGCTTATCTGTGTGATCACTATTATTATGATCGCCACAAAAATAATGATCCTGCAGAGCAGTGACCTCTTGAGTGACTTTCGCTTTACCGGCTTCATAAATACAAACACCTCCGCATATTTCATAAATTTATATTTAAAAATTTGCTAACTACAAAAAATTATTATACCACACATGAATCGTGATTTCAAGAAGCGGCTTAAATTTATTTTGTTGGAAAATGTGCTGTTAATTCTTCTTCGTGTGTATGATTTGCATAAGCTCATTATTGGTGTATAATGATATAAGAGCTTTTCAATTTTTGGCGGATGAGAAGGGGGTCTGAGCCCACAGAATATAGTGAGGACCGATAAGATGGAGATGACACATTTTGACAATAACGGAAATGCCGTAATGGTGGATATTTCCGGCAAACAGGTGACGGCAAGGGCAGCGCGGGCACAGGGAACGATCCGGATGTCGGCCGAATGTTTCGATATGGTAAAGAACGGCGGACACAAGAAGGGAGATGTACTCGCTGTTGCAAGGGTTGCCGGGATCATGGGGGCCAAAAAGACAAGCGAACTGATCCCTCTGTGCCACAATATCGGCCTGACGTCGGTAAGTATTGATTTTGAGCGGCTTGAGGATGAAAGCGCGATCAGGGCGGTCTGCTCTGTTTCCTGCGAAGGAAAGACCGGTGCTGAGATGGAGGCGCTGACGGGAGTTAATGTTGCGCTGCTTACCGTTTATGATATGTGCAAAGCGGTCGACAGAGGCATGATCATCGAAAATGTGCATTTAGACAGCAAATCCGGCGGAAAAACGGGAGAGTATCATTTTACGGAAGAATGATCAATTAATGATACGGTTAATTTGTAAGGAGTGTGAGGCCCTATGAAAGATTCGTTTGGGCGCGAGATAGATTATCTGCGGATTTCCGTAACGGACAGATGTAATCTGAGGTGTATCTACTGCATGCCGGGAGCATGTGACGCGGCCGGTTCGCAGGAAGATATCCTAGGATCCGATGAGATCGTCCTGATAGCCGAAGCTGCCGCGGAAACGGGGATCAGGCATATCAGGCTTACAGGCGGGGAACCGCTCATCAGAGAGGATATCATCGATCTTGTAAGCCGTATCAGGAAGATAAGCGGTATCGACAGCGTTGGCATTACGACAAACGGGATATTGCTTGAAGAGTATAGTGAAAGGCTGGCCTCCGCGGGAGCCGGCAATATCAATGTAAGTCTCGATACTCTCGATGAAGAGCGGTTTGCCCGGATAACGGGGATAGATGAAAATGCCTGCAAAGCCGGCAGTATTTACGACCGGTACAATCCCCGGAAGATCCTTGACGGAATAGACACTGCCTTACGAAACGGACTGACAGTCAGGATCAACTGTGTACTTACGGATATCAACCGGGATGAGTGGGCGGATCTGTGTGATCTCGCACGTGACCGTGAGATTGACGTAAGGTTTATAGAATTAATGCCGATCGGCGCGGGCGCCGGGCTTGAAGGTATTTCGAACCGGGAGCTTGCAGCCCGTATACAAGAGCGTTTCGGAAAAATGGAATTGCAGGATGGCAAGCGTGGGAACGGGCCGGCGGTGTATTACAGCTTACCGGGATTCAGGGGATGTATAGGATTCATAAGCGCGGTCTGCGACAAGTTCTGCAGCCATTGCAACAGGATAAGGCTGACGGCAGCAGGTATTTTGAAACCCTGCCTGTGTTATGCATCAACGATCGATCTGAAGAAAATTATCAACAGCGGAGCAGATCGCGAAGAGCTCGTAAATACGATAAGAAAAGCGATCCTTGATAAACCGGCGGCACATTGTTTTGAAACGCCGGAAATGATCTCCGAATCGGAATACATGTCCCGGATCGGAGGATAATGAAGGGGTAATATGGGATATATTAAGGCAATTTGTATGAGCAGTGAAAAAGGGACCGCCAAGGAGCAGGTCAGAGAGGCTGAATTTGTTCCAAATTTCGGCATCAAAGGTGATGCCCATGCGGGAAACTGGCACCGGCAGATCAGTCTGCTGTCTTCGGAAGCGGTGGAAAAGTTTGCCGGTGAGCTCGCTTCGGAGCATGCAGATATTTCAAAATCCGGCATATGCCCCGGAGCATTTGGCGAAAACCTTCTTACAGAGGGCATTTGCCTGAAAGACATTCCCTGCGGGACGATTCTCAGGGCAGGAGAAGTCATTTTAAGGATCACCCAGAGGGGGAAGGAATGCCACAGTGGCTGCAATATCCGTAAGCTGACCGGAGACTGCATTATGCCAAGAGAAGGCGTATTTGCCGAAGTTATAAAGGGCGGAATATTGCGGACGGGAGAAGAGATCAGTATAGAGCCGGACAGCGCCGACAGTCCTTTCAGAGCCGCGGTGATAACGATGAGTGACAGAGCTTACGCCGGCGAATATACCGATAAGAGCGGACCGGCACTTGCCGGATTACTCCGGAAAGAGGGATTTGAAGTCATAGAAGAGCTTGTTCTGCCCGATGACGGTGAGATGCTCAAAACGAATCTTATCCGCCTCGCAGACAGGCGGGATGCGGACTTGATCATAACGACCGGCGGAACGGGTTTTTCGGTAAGAGACGTAACTCCCGAAGCGACTCTGGCGGTTGCTACAAGGAACGCTCCCGGAATTGCCGAAGCCATAAGAGCCGGATCCATGCGGTTTACACCCAAAGCAATGCTCTCCCGCGGGGTTTCTGCCATCAGGAACCGTACCCTGATGATCAATTTCCCGGGCAGTCCGAAAGCGGTGGAAGAATGCTTCGGTATCATTCGGGAGGCTCTTGTTCACGGGCTCGGGATACTTACCGGAAGAGAAGGAAAACTTTACACGGACTGAGTTCCTGTGATATACTGTCCTTGTAAATGCTGAAAACATGTAACTATTCAGAACCACTAAAAAACTGGAGAAAACCCTTGAAACGACGTATATTTTCAGCAGCATTGGCAATGCTGCTGTTTTCACTTTTGATCATTCCCGGGCCGGTAATGGCCGATGGGGAAGAAACGAACGGCGGAACCGACGATGCACAGGCGGATGAGACACAGGCTTCATGGCCTGCGGGCCCGGAGATATCCGCCGACGGAGCGATCGTTATCGAAGCCTCTTCCGGCAGTATCCTGTATGCCAAGAACATTTATGATACTTTCTATCCCGCAAGTACTACCAAGATCCTTACAACTCTCGTAGCACTTGAGAACAGCGAGCTGAACGAGATCGTTACGGTATCGTATGCGGCGGACAACTATGTTTCGAAGACCAGTTCCCGAATGGGCCTTGTCGAAGGTGAACAGGTCACGATGGAGCAGGCCCTGTACGGTATCATGCTCGAATCGGGCAATGAAGCCACATTCGCGGTCGGCGAGCACGTCGGCGGATCGATAGCGCATTTTATCAAAATGATGAATTACAAAGCACAGCAGCTCGGATGCGTGAATTCCCATTTTGCGAATTCACACGGTCTGCATGATGATGACCATTATACCTGCTGTTACGATGAAGCATTGATCGCGCGCTGTGCATATCAGAATCCGGATTTTATGAAAATAACCGGAACGGCGACATATGCGATGCCCGAAACCAACAAGAATCCCGCGAAGATCCTGACCAACCACCATTGGTTCCTTAACAGGACCGTCAAATACGATTACTGTATAGGCGGCAAGACAGGAGCCACGACGCAGGCGGGATACGCACTCGTCACATACGCCCGTAAAGACGGAATGACGCTGATCAGCGTAGTCATGCATGATGAAACCTGGGCGAAGGTATATGCCGATACCATGACGCTGCTGGACTATGCATTTGATACATTTACGACTTACCGTATGAGCGAGCTGTCCAAAGCATCTTCAACATTTCCTTCGATGTTCGGCGAGATTGCCCAGTTCAGCGAGAACCGGCTTCCGGCGCTTGAAAGCGATGACAGCGGAATAGTGATCCTGCCGGACAACATTTCGGTGCAGGATACCGTAAGGAGCGTTGTTTACAATGATGATGTCCTGATCGGAAAAGGGCGGAATGTTGTCGGCGCGATAACCTATTCGCTGGGAGACAGGGTTGTCGGCGCCGCGGATATCGTATTCAACGAGCTTTCGGGAAAAATGACCGATGCCGAATACAAGAACGAATGGCCGTCATTTATGATCCCTGTTGAAGTCGCTTTCGAAGGGGTCGACATGAGCACGCTGAAACTGGCATCATCCGCCAAAGATAACAAACCTGAGAGCATCGGGGACGTGATCGATATGAAATCCGTAGCACCTTATGTGATCGGTATAGGTGCCGCAGCGGGAGTGGTACTGCTTGGACTTATCGGGATCGCGATCTCGAGGAGGCGCCGATGATCTTCGATACTCATACACATTATGATGATGACGCTTATGATGAAGACAGGGAGACGGTACTGGACCGTCAGTTTATCGGAGGCGTAGGGCGGATCATCAGCTGCGGGGCGGATCTGAAAGGATCCCGGGCAGCACTTGAACTGGCGGAACGTTATGAAAATATATATGCCGCGGTCGGTTTACATCCCGACAATTCTGATGAATTTGATCCCGCGATCCTGAGGCAGCTTGCCGCTCATCCCAAATGCAGGGCCATCGGGGAGATCGGGCTCGACTACCACTGGGATGTGTGGCCGAGAGAACGCCAGAAAGAAGTATTTATGGAACAATGGCGTATCGCGGGGGAGCTTGGGCTTCCGGTCGTGATCCACAGCCGCGATGCCGCGGAGGATACGCTGGAAACGGTTAAGGAGATATACCGGGAATTCAAGGCCGCAGGACGGTGTTTCAGGGCTGATATGCACTGTTATTCTTACAGTCCGGAGCTTGCCGGCGAATACCTGAAAATGGATATGTATTTCGGGATCGGCGGGGTCCTTACCTTTAAGAACGCAAAGAAGACAGTGCGGACCGCCGAGATCGTTCCGATAGAACGTATCCTGCTGGAAACGGACTGCCCGTATCTTGCGCCGGAGCCGCACAGGGGCAGCAGGAACGAATCTTCTTATCTCAAAGGGGTAGTTGCGAAATTATCGGAAATAAAGGGCATTTCCGAGGAAGAAGTTGAGCGGATCACCTTCGAAAACGCATGCAGATTCTTTTCGATATAAAAACGGAGTAGATTTATAATATGGCAAATCTTGCAGATCCCAAGAATACGATCGAGATATTGAATAAATACCACATCATTTTCCAGAAAAAATACGGACAGAACTTCCTGATCGACGAGCATGTTATCCGGAAGATACTGAATGCTGCGGGAATTTCCAAGGAGGATACGGTCCTTGAGATCGGTCCGGGAATAGGGACGCTGACCCAGTATCTGTGCGAAAGCGCAGGTAAGGTCATTGCGGTCGAGATCGACAGAAATCTGGTCCCCATTTTGGAAAATGATACTCTTGCGGCATATGACAATGTCAGGATCATCAATGATGATGTGATGAAAATTGACCTGAAGGCGCTTATTGATACGGAAAACGGCGGAAAACCGATAAAAGTCGCAGCCAATCTTCCGTATTACATCACAACACCCATAGTGATGTCGTTACTTGAAGCACGGCTGCCGATCGAGAATATCACGGTAATGGTCCAGAAAGAGGTTGCAGCCAGGATGCAGGCCAAACCCGGTACTCCCGACTACGGAGCCCTGTCGCTGGCGGTTCAGTATTATTCCGAACCTTATATTGCGGCCAATGTTCCGGTGAATTGCTTCATGCCCAGGCCCGGCGTCGATTCGGCCGTGATACGCATGCAACTGTATAAAGACCCCTCTGTTTCGGTAAGGGACGAAAAGCTCATGTTTGCGACAATCAGGGCATCTTTCAATCAGCGCAGAAAGACCCTGCTCAACGGGATATGTAACAGTTCCGAGCTTTCATTTTCAAAGGAGCAGGTCACAAATGCTATCAGGGAAGCCGGTCTGCCCGAGAATGTCAGAGGGGAAACGCTTTCGCTTGAGCAATTTGCACTTCTTTCGGATAATCTGAAAAACGCCGACAGTAATAATATTTAACAAGATTCACTTGAAAAAATCCACGAAATTTGGTAAAATTATATAACTATAATTATGTTGAACAGCAGTCCCAAGTCTATCGATCCAATCCGTAAAGGCAGGTGATGAGCGTGGATTTATTAACCGGATACAGTTATTCCGAGGATCCGCAGACTATTGTCCGTGAGGCGGCTTCCGGTTTCACCGAAGATCCCGGAACTATCCTGTATTTTTCACCTGTTTCGGTATTTGAGAAATTAACCCAGGCGATTTCTCTTCGTTTCCCGAATTCCCGGACCTACGGCGTATCCACATACTATTCGTTTTTTGAAGGACGTAATAACGGCAACGGGTACGGACCCGGAACGGTCATCATAGGATTCGGGGATTCATTTGACTGCAGCGGCGGGGTGATCGAAGACATAAAAATGCATCCTGTAGAATTTGCGCCTGCGATCGATAAGGCACTTCATAAGGTTCCGGAAGAGAATACGGTCTGCCTTACATTTACGACGGCCTTCTACGGTGCGGAGGAGCTGGTGCTCGACACTATCGCCTCGGTGATCGGCAACCGCGATATACATGTCGCCGGATCTTCAAGCGGCAACGAAAAGTGGGAAAGAACAACTTTTGTTTCATACAATGGCAGGGTATTCTCGTCCGCGTCGATATTCCTCTTCGTACATAACAGGAACGGACGGATCGAGGTCCTGAAGCAGGATATGTTTGTCCCGATGAGGGCTGAATTCCGGGCAACATCAGTGGATATCCGCAAACACATCATCTATGAGCTCGATGGTAAGCCTGCTGCGGCGGAACTGGCCAAACAGCTGCATTTTGAACTGTATGAGCTGAACGAGCATCTTCATGATTACGGGCTGGGCCGTAAGGTCGGCAAAACCCTATATACGACCGACATACTGAAGATCACAAGGGAAAAAGGACTTGAAATGCTTGCGGCCGTTTACGGAGGTATGAAGCTCTGTCTTCTTGAACGCGGAAAATATGATAAGTGTTTGAGTAATATGGTCGCCGGGATACGTAAAAAGATCCCCGCCCCGAGGTTTATGCTGTATGTGAACTGTATTTCTTTGACTACGTATTACCAGAACATCGGATGGATGGATATTTTCACCGCCGGCCTCGGCACGCTGGCTCCCGCATTTGCCGGTATTTCAGGCTACGGAGAGCAGCTCGACAGAGTCAACATTAACAAAACTCTGATGGGAATAGCGTTTGAGTAATGTGGAGCTGAACTATGAAGAAAGACAATGACGGTATCATCTATACAAAATCAAAATGTATAGGCTGTAATGGCTGTATGCTGGGGTGTCCCGTTTTCGATGCCAACAAAGCCATTGTTGTAAACGGCGGGACTTACCTTGTCGTGGATTCCGACAGATGCGTCCATTGTGGCAGCTGTATTACATCATGTCCTCACGGGTCGCGCGATTACCGGGATGATACCGATGCGTTTCTTGCTGCGCTCAATAACCGCGAGAATCTTTCTGTTGTGGTTGCACCTTCATTTCTGCTGAGATACCCCGAACAATCGGGTAAAATCCTGAATTATCTTAAGAACCGCGGCGTCACTAATATATATGATGGCGGATTCGGCGGAACACTTTCGACATGGGCACTTGTGAACTTCCTTGAAAATCACCCCGAGGGTGGGTTCGCCATAGCGGAATGCCCGGTAGTTGTTAATTATCTTGAAAAGCTTTCCATGAAAGGAATTCAGCACCTGGCGCCGGTATTTTCGTCGGTAATGTGCATGGGTATCTATATCAAAAAGCATTTCAACGATACGGCGAAACTGGTATTTCTCGGCAACTGCCCGGCGAGAAAAGACGAGTTCGAAAGCCCCGGAGCTGAAGGCATCTATACATACAATGTGACTTACAAAAGGCTTATGTCGAGGATCGATGCTTCGGAGTATGAAGATCTGCCGCAGGAGGTCGAACTTGACTGCAGTTATCCGAGCAATATGCTCTTTGCGGGCGGAGACGCCAAGAATGGGGTTGCGCAGTTCATCGATCCGGACAAGCATGTACTGACCGTTATGGGCGGGCAGAGATTCTATAAATATGCCGATTCATTCTGTGATAATATCATAACAAGCGAGAACGGGCCTTATATTGCCGATATTTTGAATTGTGAGCACGGATGCCTGATGGGACCTGCGGATGATAAGAATATCATGGAATATATCCGTGTATGGGAACGCCGTGCGGGCATACTTGCGAAGGCTCGTAAAGGAACGGATGAAATGCTGGTCGACAGGGCGGGTGTCAGCCCCGCTAAACGTCTTGACGAGCTGAAGAAATCTTTGAACACGTTCCTGTCGTATCTGAATCCGGCAGATTTCAGGCGAGATTTTTCCGACCGCTACTATCAGCAGCCTCAGATTCCCGATGCGATAATCAATGAAGTGTTTGATTATATGCACAAATACAAGGAAGAAGAGCGTCATGTCAACTGTCATTCATGCGGATACGGCGGCTGCAGGGAAATGGCCAAGGCCATAGCGCTCGGGATCAACAGACGTGAAAACTGTGTTTATTTTGAGAAATATGAGAACCAGCGTCTGTATCTTACGGATCTGGATACCGGAATACCGAACCTGAACAGTTTCAACAACAGAACTGCCGAGCTGATGCGGAAACATGAGGTTTCAAAATATGCGGTCGCAAGCTTTTCACTGATGGATAATGACCTTATGTATTCAAGATACGGATATGATGAGGTTAACAAGTGTATCAAGGAATACGCCCGGATAGCGGGTTCGATGGTAAGCGGCAGGGAGCTTATCGCGAGAAAGGGCGATGTTGAATTCCTGACAATAATCGAGAAGAACAAGATGGACGATTTTCTGCTCAATCTGAATGAAATAGTCGTTCATCCTTCCATCGGACAGAGAGAAGAGGAATTCGTAATAAATATCTGTGCCGGAGTATACCAGCCGACAGAAGAAGACTCCGTCGGAGACATTATCGGTAAGGCATCCATTGCCCACAGGGCCGCAAGGGAACGCAAGAGCCCGTGCTGTATTTACTACGATGACAGCATGAAGGACGGTTCGGTCGAAGCATCTTTCCTGACAAAAGCTTTCAGCGATGCTATCAAGAAGAGGGAATTCGTTGTATATTACCAGCCGAAGGTTGATCTTCGGTCAATAAAGCTGCACGGCGCGGAAGCGCTTGTGCGTTGGATACATAACGGAGAGTTTATTTCTCCCGGACGGTTTATCCCGATGTTCGAGAAGAACGGGTATGTGGTTCATGTGGATTTCTTTGTACTGGATCAGGTATGCCGGGATCTGAGGGCCTGGCTGGACGCGGGGCTGAAGCCGGTAAGAGTTTCAACCAATTTTTCGAAGGTCCATATTTCCAATCTCGTTACGAGATCGCAGCGGCCTGCAGGCAGCGTTGGCGGCGGTGCCGACAATGATCCTTCACATGACGGACCGAAAGTATTTCAGAGTTCGGCACCCGAACTTGTCGGGCAGATCGTGGATGTGATCGACAGATATGATATTCCTCATGAATTGATCGAGATCGAGTTTACCGAGACCACCGCAGCCGGTGAGAGTGAAAGACTTGCACAGGTTATCAGGGATCTTCATGAAAAGGGGATTTCAACTTCAATAGATGATTTTGGATCGGGATATTCGTCACTGAATCTTCTTCAGACAATGGATTTCAACGTTCTGAAGATAGACAGGGGCTTCCTGACTGCGGGTATAAAGGACCCGAAGACCAGAGAGATCATCGCAAGTGTCATTCAGATGGCCAAAGCGCTGGAGATGCAGGTTGTTGCGGAAGGAGTCGAAAAATACGAGGAATTGGAGTTCCTTCGCGACAAGGGCTGCGATATGATCCAGGGATACTATTTCGACAAGCCCATGCCCGGCGAGGATTACCGCAACAGACTGGTTTCACCGGAGTATGAGATACGTGAAAATTGAATAAATGTATAAAAATACCGATTCCCGTCTGAAACAGGAATCGGTATTTATGTTAAGATTTCTTCAGGCGCTGCTTCATGACTTTGGTTACGGCGCGAAGGATGTTTTCATAGCCTGTACAGCGGCATAGATGACCGGAAAGGAGCTTTCGGAGCTCTTCTTCGGAATATTCTTTGCCGCTTTCCAATATTTCAACAGCGGTCATGATAAAACCGGGAGTGCAGAAACCGCACTGAACAGCGGTCTCATCCATAAATGCCTGTTGGATGTCGGATAGTTCGCCGTCGGGACCGAGCAGGCCTTCCAGAGTGCGGATATTTTTACCGTCTGCCCAGACTCCCAGGTAAATGCAGGAATTGTAGCATTCTCCGTCGATCAGGACATTGCAGGCGCCGCATTCTCCGACTTCGCAGCCTTTCTTGACACTTGTCATCGAAAAATCATTGCGCAGCACATCGGTCAGGGACGCACGCACATCTATGTATTTCTCTACGGGTTTTCCGTTCAGGGTAAAATGTATAAGCTGATATTGAGCCATTTCGAGTACCTCCGAGTACTTTATATCATATAGACGGAAAGATGATCCTCCGGAAACAGAACCGATAACTTAAACTTCGCCACCGCATCTTCTTACAGATTCGATCAGCGCTCGTTTCGCGCTTTCTACTGCTATATGCTCGCGGAAATCCTTGGCAGCGCGCCAGGAATCACGGGCGTGGACATCATTCAGGACTTCTTTCGAAAATGCTTCGATGTTTTCCGGCGTAACTTCTTTTCCGTTAATGAACTGCTCGGCTGTTGTTGCCCGCAGAGGTACCGGACCGGCGACTCCGTAAGCGATCCTTACCCGCTCAAAAGTCTTCTTGTCCGCGGATAACCGTGCATTGACCGAGGTCCCGAGGGTAGCGATATCCATCGCGTTTCTCATGGCGTATTTAATATAGAAACCGTTGGTATTTTCGTAAGAATCCTTCGAGATCAGGATCCCGGTCTGGATCTCGCCATCTTCGACACGAAGATCGACAACACCGGCTTTGATATAAAATTCCTGAATGGGGAGTCTTCGGATGCCGTTCTTACCTGTAAGCTCGATCACTGCATCATACGCATGCAGGGTGGATGAAGAATCCGCTGAAGTAACGCCGTTGCAGGTGTTTCCGCCGATGGTTCCGGCATTTCTGATCTGAGGTCCTCCAACCTGATCGACAGCTTCGCCGAGACACAGAAGATACTTCTCGATCAGCGGATCGCGGGTAATGTGGGAAAAGCTGGTAAGCGAGCCTATCCTGATGGTTCCGTCATCTTCAAGCCGGATGCCTCTTAATTCATCAATACCGTATATCGAGATCAGGGATTTGCCTGCACGTCTGCCCTCACGCATCTGAACCAGCACATCCGTGCCGCCGGCTATGATGTCGGCTTCGGGGTGCGCAAGTCTTAATTCGACAG
Organism: Lachnospiraceae bacterium; assembly: GCA_017553035.1. Taxonomy (GTDB): domain Bacteria; phylum Bacillota; class Clostridia; order Lachnospirales; family Lachnospiraceae; genus RUG11977. Next base: position 3,477 of record JAFZNE010000012.1, on the reverse strand, counting down.
CTTCCTGAACGGATTTAGCCTCGTAGAATGTTCCCATATCGTACATGTAGACAATCCTCCTATGTCAAAATCTCCGCCCTATACTATACTTTTTCCCGTTTTGGGAAGGTGTTTATGCTCACTCCCCGATCAGTCCGCTTTCTTTGAACCTTCTGAACAGATTGTGCGGATTGAGAGGGAGCATATCAACCTCTACTCCGGTCGCATTCAACACCGCATTTCTGATCGCGGGTGCCATCGAGCATGCGGGCGGTTCACCCAGAGCCTTGGTCCCGAACGGTGAAGTGGGCTCGGGATTCTCTATGAATTCAGCCTCAAGGCGAGGATGATCCATAAAGGTCGACAGCTTATAATCAAGCAGGTTGTTGTTGAGAACGCGTCCGGTCTTCGGATCGAACAGCAGCTGTTCTGACAATCCGAACCCCAGTCCCATCGACATTCCGCCGTGAACCTGGGCTTCGGCAAGTGCGGGATTGATGAGATTGCCGCAGTCATGCAGGTTCAACGCCCTGTTGACCGTGATCTTGCACATCGGGATATCGACGGTGATATCTACAAAAGTACAGCCAAAGGAATAGGCATTGCTGCGTATCGTAAATGTGGATTCTGCGGTGATATGTTCACTGTGCACGGGATCATACTGTACGATCTTGGCAAGCTCGCCAAGACTCATCAGAACATTACCGTCACGCAGGCTGACAATATTGCCTTCTTCGATGTCGATATCATCGGTGGGCTGTCCCGTACGCTCACTGGCGTGTTTCAAGATCTTCTCGCGCAGCTGCTCTCCGGTCTGTCTGATCGAAAATCCGGCGACATAGGTCTGTCTTGAAGCGTATGCGCCGAGTCCCGTAGGTGTGATATCGGTATCCTGACATGATACAACATGGACATCCCTGTAGCTCTTCAGGCCCAGTATTTCAGCCGTCATCTGCGCAAATGCAGTATCTGCGCCCTGCCCGATCTCGGTCTCGCCACACTGCGTGGTAACCGTTCCGTCGAGGTTGAGCAGCATTCGGTTCGATGAAGTCTCGAGTGAAATGGGATAAACGGCGGTATTGTACCAGAAAGTCGCTACACCTACCGCACGACGTAACGGACCGGTCTGGCCGGAATATTCTTTATACAGCCTGTCATAATCGAACAGCTCGCGTCCTTTTGCAAGACATGCCCTGAACGAATCGAAATAATTGACATTTCCGGAGAAATTGTCCTTGTAGTCCTTCGGCATTATGACTTTCATGCGGAAATCAACCGGATCCATGCCCAGTACTTTCGCACAGTCATCGATATTGCTCTCGTCCGCAAATGAAGCCTGCGGCATTCCGTATCCTCTCATTGCACCTGCCGCGGGACGGTTGGTATATACGGTGTAACTGTCGCTTTCAAAATCAGGACAGGGGTAATGCTGCGCAAATGAACCCATTGCCTTGGCAGCGATCGAATGACCGTGTGATGCGTAAGCGCCCTGGTTGGAGAATACTTCAACCTTGCGGGCCGCGATCGTGGCATCCTTTGTCAGCCAGGTAACAATATGGAAACGGATCGCGTGACGAACACGGTTGGAAACAAAAGTCTCTTCACGGGCACAATCGATCCTGACAGGTCTTCCTCCCATCATGGATGTACACCAGCAGCATAGCGGCTCATACAGGGCATCCTGTTTATTACCGAATCCGCCGCCGATATAAGGCTTGATGATCCTGATGTCGGCCCACGGCCTGCCGAGTGCCTGTCCGCAGACACGCCGGATGATATGCGGAATCTGTGTCGAAGCGACGCAGACTATGCGGCCGTTTTCTTCATAAGCGAAACAGCCGTGATTTTCTATATGACAATGTTGTACGGTCGGGGTCTCATACCAGCCCTCGACCTTGATAAGATCGGGATTCTTGATGGCTTCTTCGTAATTACCGCCTTTTGCGGAAGTATGCTTAAGAAGATTGCCGGGGGAATTTTCCTGGATCTGCGGAGCGCCTTCTTTCATGGCCTCCTGAACGTCCAGCACGAAGGGAAGTTCGTCATATTCGACTTTGAGTGCCCTTACGCCCTGCATTGCCGCAACTTCATTTTCGGCAATAACGACAGCGACATCATCTCCGTAATAACGGACATGCCTGTTGAGCAGATGACGATCCGCGGTATCCTGATGTGACGGGTCCATAGACCAGGGATGTCCTGCGGTCGCGAAGGGAATATCCGGAACATCGAAGCAGGTAAGCACGCGAACAACGCCCTCTATCGCTTCTGCGGCGGAGGTGTCGATCGATCTGACATACCCATGAGCGATCTCGGAATGCTTGATACGGACATAGAGCGCGTCCTTCGGCATCAGATCTTCGTAATACTTCGTCCTGCCCGTGACTTTGTCATAGGCATCAACTCTTGTAACGCTTTTCCCGGTATTGTTCATGCGCCGACCTCCCAAAAAAAGTGGATCAGAAAGCTGCAGCAGACAACAAAAACGTACAACGGTCACCTGCTTAAAAACATTTTATACATATAATTTACCACATTTTTGAGATTGTGACAACAAACACTTCTTCAGATCATAGCGGTAAGAAAATCGGATTGTTTATTTTCTTCAATACCTATAAGATCTAATGCCTGTTTAGCGGAACATTTTAAGTTTTTCATAAGATTTTGAGCGTGCTTCAAAATGTCAGAAATCTCGGTGGCTGAAACAGCTTCTTCCCATGTTTCGCGCCTGATCCTAGCTTCGTGTTCTCTAACGGCGGTACACATTTCTTCTTCAACCTCTTTTCTGGTTTCACGTCTGATCCTGGCCTCATGTTCTCTAACAGCCGTACACATATTATATCTCGCCTCCGTTTCTTCTGAATCTAAATCAGTGTTTAAATATTTATGCCTGCTTTTCCAGACAGACGGTATTTCAAGCAATACTGACATTGCTTCCAGAGTGTCTTCATCCACATTTTCGTAAATGTCAGATTCAAATAGGGGATACAGATCTTTTTCATTTGACTTGTACCTAATGGATTGCATTAATAATTTCAATTCTGTTTTGAATTTGTCAAATTTTTTCAGTTCATTGGCACATACGAGGATCGGTTCAAAATCTCTAAAATCTGAGATTAATTGCTTATCATACCCTTTAAAATCCATCATGTCACGAAGATTGCGGGGACCATCCCATTTATCTTCTCCGTGATAGAACCAAATGATCGTAACCGGTATCAGCCGGTCGTTTTTGTTAATTCCGCTCATTCTTTCCGTAAAGCTTCCGAAATCATCATTTGAAATATGCTTTTTTCGGATATCTTCATACTGCTTTTTATACCATGATGCAGCATACTCGAGATTACGCAGGGGTAGTGCATAATGGATTTTTTCATTCATTTCACTTATATAGATTTTGTAAATGTGACCATTTCTATATCTCATGGTCACGTCGTTGCGACGTTCACGCCGTTGTGGTTTCTTCGAGCTCTCTGATTTATCCAGACTTTCAAATGT
>JAFZNE010000110.1 GCA_017553035.1 Lachnospiraceae bacterium | reverse complement strand
TATGCCCCTACGTCTGGCATACCGAAACATTTTAGGCTGATTAATAACGTATTTTCTAAACGAATCCTCGTATATAGCCTGATATTCCGAACGGGATATTATAGATCCGGAAAGTCCCCGCCCGAAAAGATCAACCAGTATCTTTTCCAAAGATGCCTGTTTATACTGCCCAACACCGGAGGGTGCCTCTGAAATAAGCTTTCGTACCACAATAGTTTCATCGCCGGCATATTTATAGTATTCATCCGTACTGGCATTATGAAGAACATGCGGATATTTATTAAAAAGAAGATTAAATACGCTTTCATCAAGCATATTTTCTACCTCAACAAAAATCGTATTTCGGGACAACAGATGATTTACGAATTCGTTCATCTGGTACAGTTCCCAGACCTGAAAATCAACCAGCGGAAACTGTTCCTGAATGTATGCTGAGATGTTTTTTGCTGTTTCTGATAGTTCATAGTTATAGATTCTTTTGTTAGTAACATCAAAATGACCTTTACAGGTCCTTGTTATCGCTCCTATTTCACATAGGTAATTTAACAAATGGAAAACGGTGGAACGCCCAATATCCGGAGATTCAATTTTTAACATTTCAGTGAAGTCTCCAGTCGTAAAAGAAGGGTTTTCTATCAAAAAATCTTGTATATTTGCCTCCAAAATGATCACCTCCATGTACTTTCGGCAATTTATTGATAATTTGCCGATAGTCTATTAAGAGTATACGTCGCATACCAGTATTAGTCAATAGACTTTCGGCAATTTCCCTTGCTTTTGCCGATAGTCTAAACGGCCGCTCCAAGCCTCAAACAAATGATAAAAGAAAAACCCCAGAAACACTGAGTTTCTGAGGTTTGTAAGTTCTTTTTGAATCTCGAAAGATCATCTCTTTGAGAACTGAGGCGCTCTTCTCGCTGCCTTGAGGCCGTACTTCTTTCTTTCCTTCATACGAGGGTCACGAGTGAGGTATCCGGCCTTCTTTAAGAGGGGACGATACTCATCCGAGTCAACCTGAAGAAGTGCACGGGAGATACCGTGACGGATGGCGCCTGCCTGTCCGGTGAAACCGCCGCCGTGAACGTTGATCACGATGTCAAATTTGTCGCTTGTATTGGTAAGAACGAGAGGCTGGCGAACAACAACCTTGAGGGTCTCAAGACCGAAATAGTCGTCGATGTCTCTCTTGTTAACAGTGATCTTGCCGCTGCCGGGAGTTAAAAATACTCTGGCGATGCTGCTTTTTCTTCTGCCTGTTCCATAAAATTTTCCTGCTACTTTAGCCATTTAAGTTTTCCTCCTTTCAGCGGTAATCAATATTTTTTCTTGGTGTCGATAACAAGAACTTCGGGCTTCTGAGCCTGCTGTTCATGATCGGGGCCTGCATATACGTGAAGCTTGCTGATCATCTGACGACCGAGCGCAGCCTTGGGAAGCATTCCCTTAACTGCAAGACGGATAACCTCTTCGGGTTTCTTCGACATCATCTCTTTAAGAGTTGTTTCGCGAAGTCCGCCCGGATAATCCGAGTGATTGTAATAGATCTTCTGATCCATCTTCTTGCCTGTAACCTTAACCTTGGCAGCATTAACGATGATCACATTGTCACCCATGTCAAGGAAAGGAGTGAAGCTGGGCTTGTTCTTGCCTCTTAAGATGGCTGCTACTGCTGTTGCAAGACGGCCGAGTGTCTGGCCTTCCGCATCAACGACGTACCATTTGCGCTCTACGTTCTGACCGCTGGGCATAAAAGTCTTTGTTGTGTCCATGATATTCCTCCTGTGTTTATTTCGTATAATAACTTAATCAAAAGTCCTTGGGCAGTATATAAAAAAGATCTGGGCTTGTCAATAGAAAAATTGTATTTTTTTGTTCTAAAATAGAAAAAATTTTATTTAAAGTCAAAATACACAAATAATAAATTGACAAAAACGGATTGAAAGATATTTTTCTTTTGGCGTGCGTTCATACATAGAGTAGATTTTAAACCGAAACCGGGTAAAAGGGAAGAGGTATTATGCTGTATTTTGACCGGATAGACCGGTCAAAATACAGCATAAAAGACGGGAAAATGAGAGGTGTTGAATACGAACAGACCCATCAGATACCACAAAAACGGAATTTTTCAGAATTGTCTTGCGAAAATGCGAAAACAAAATCCCTTTATACTAAAATAATAGTGGAAATTTACCGACGGCTGTGTTATAATAGACCGGCACGAAGTTCAGGTTTTGTTTTCGGAGGATATGCAGATGTCACGTGTTGTATTGATCAAGCAGAAAGGCAGTATCGTTATTAATTCCATTCTCGATCAGATCAGACCGTTTTATTCTTTAGAGGAAGTAATTCCCAATTCAAAAAATATAAGAGATTTGGGCGTTAATGACAAAGATTGTATCATCGTTTATGCGGAGAGCAGTCTTGCAGCCAGGACAGAGGCTGTTATTGCCATTAAGGACAAGGTCATCGAGACAAGAGCCATGCTGGTACTGATCGAAGGCGATGATGGGTACGCGATGGTAAAAGACCTTATTCCCGACGATCTTATTACCCTGAAATTCCTGCATCCGCTCGATGCCAAGGTAATAGGCCCGCTGATCATCCGCAGAATGCAGATACAGCAGAATCGCGGTTCCAAAAAGATCATGGTGGTTGACGACTCTGAAGTTATGCTGACGCTTGCCAAGAGCTGGCTCAGCGACAAATATGACGTGACACTTGCCAATTCCGGAACGATGGCGATCAAATATCTGAGCCTTGACCGTCCGGACCTGATCCTTCTTGATTATGAGATGCCGATCGTAAGCGGCAAGACTATTTTCGAAATGATCCGTTCGGAAGCTGATTTCGCGTCAATACCCGTGATCTTCCTGACCGGGCAGAACGATAAACAGACGATCATGGAAGTTCTTGAGCTCAAACCCGAAGGCTATCTGCTCAAATCGATGGAGCCCGGAGAGATCATCAAAGCGGTAGACGATTTCTTCTTCAAACATGATAAGGTGGAAATGTAAACGGAGAGGATTACGACAGAATATTGATATTTATTTGAAAATATAAATGATAAAAGGGAGGTAATTATGGGAGCAAAAGAGTGTATTGAGGCCGGGAAAGCGGTTCTCGGGATTGAATTCGGTTCGACGAGGATCAAAGCTGTTCTTATTGACGAGCAGCACAATCCTATAGCGCAGGGGGGCTATGAGTGGGAGAACCGGCTTGAGAACGGGATCTGGACATACCATATGGAGGATGTCTGGACAGGTCTTAAAGTATGTTACGCCGAACTTAAAAAAGATGTGAAAGCAAAATACGGTACAGGGATCGGCAAACTGGCAGCTATCGGTTTCAGTGCCATGATGCACGGATATGTGGCATGCGACAAGAACGGTGAACTGCTCGTTCCGTTCAGGACCTGGCGTAATACGATAACAGGACAGGCTTCACAGGAGCTGACCAGGGTATTCAATTACAATATTCCCCAGCGCTGGAGCATTGCTCATCTGTATCAGGCAGTTCTCAACAATGAACCTCATGTACCCGATATTGATTATCTGACAACTCTTGCGGGCTATATTCACTGGAAGCTGACCGGAAAGCGCGTGGTAGGCGTCGGAGAGGCTTCGGGAATGTTCCCTATCGATATATCCACAGGCAATTACAATCGTGAAATGCTGGATAAATTTGCTACACTCGTTGCCGGAAAGGGATATGGCTGGAAACTGGAAGATATTCTTCCGAAAGTACTTACGGCAGGTGATGATGCCGGCACTTTATCGGCAGAAGGCGCAAAACTGCTTGATGAGAGCGGAGAACTCGAGGCAGGCATCAGGCTGTGTCCTCCGGAAGGAGACGCGGGCACAGGCATGGCAGCGACCAATTCGGTTGCGGTAAGGACCGGTAATGTTTCGGCAGGTACTTCTGTATTTGCGATGGTCGTTATGGAAAAAGAGCTTTCGAAGGTTTATCCGATCATCGATCTGGTTACAACACCTTCAGGAAAGCTTGTCGGAATGGTTCACTGCAATAACTGCACATCCGATATCAATGCATGGACGGGACTTCTCGATGAATTTGCGGAAGCCATCGGAGCAAAGCAGGATAAAGGCAAACTGTTCGAACTTCTCTTTAACAAAGCACTCGAGGGAGATGCCGATTGCGGCGGACTGATGTCATTCAATTATCTTTCCGGTGAATCGGTTACCGAACTTGATGAAGGACGCCCTCTGTTCGTTCGCAAGCCCGATGCGAAGTTCACGTTGGCGAACTTCATGAGGACACATATCTATTCATCGCTTGCAACGTTGAAATACGGACTTGATGTTATGCTCAAGGACGAAGGCGTCAAAGTAGATACCATGTACGGACACGGTGGTCTGTTCAAGACCAAGGGCGTCGGCCAGGGAATCCTTGCCGCGGCAATAGATGCGCCCGTATCGGTAATGTCAACCGCAGGAGAAGGCGGAGCATGGGGAATGGCACTCCTCGCCGCATATATGGTCAACAAGTCCGAAGGCGAGACGCTTGAAGACTATCTTGCAAATAAAGTATTTGGCGGAGAAACCGGAGAAAGCATGCAGCCCGATCCCAAGGACGTAGCAGGCTTCAACAGATTCCTCGAAGAATATGTAAAAGCACTCGAGATCGAACGCGCCGCCGTAAAATCATACTGATAATACTTGATCACGGCTCGTAATGTAAAAATCCCTCCCGGTAATCCGGGAGGGATTTCTTATATTCAATACCCCAGCGTTCCGTTCAGCGACTCATCATTTTCGATCCACTCGCTGACCTCGATCACGCGGTAATTATCATGATCATCCCGTATGAACACCCTGCTGATGCCCGCATTGATGATCTGGCGCTTGCACATTGAACAGCTGCAGGAATTCTTGATATACTCACCTGTAACAGCCTCAAGTCCGCACAGGTACATGTCACTGCCTATCATATCGGAACGTGCGGCGCTGATGATCGCGTTGGCTTCCGCATGAACGCTGCGGCACAGCTCGTAGCGTTCTCCGCGTGGAATGTTGAGCTCGTTGCGGATGCAGGTTCCTATGTCACTGCAGTTTTTGCGGCCGCGGGGAGCTCCCACGTAACCTGTCGAGATAACTTCGTCATTCTTGACGATGACTGCGCCGTAATGCCTGCGGATGCAGGTGCTGCGGTGAGATACGACCTCCGCGAGGTCCAGATAATAATTGATCTTGTCGCGACGTTCCATGACTATATTTCCTTTCTTACAGCGCTTCCATCGCTGCTGTTACTTTTTTCAGATTCTCGCGGATCTCGAGCTGCTGAGGACAGGCTGCTTCGCATGCACCGCACTCAACGCAGTTGGAAGGCTTTTCCTCATCCTTGATCTCGTGCTCCCATCTCCATTTTGTACCGCCGGCATTGCTGTACATGCCATAATCGTTCCAGATCCTGAACGAACCGGGAATATTGACTCCCGCAGGGCAGGGCATGCAGTAACGGCATCCTGTACATCCGATAAATACACGCTTTCTGATCGCTTCGGCAAGTTCCTTGACAAGCTCTTCTTCCTTTTCCGAAAGAGGCTCGAAATTCTCAAAGGTCTTCAGATTGTCTTCAAGCTGGTCTTCCGCGGTCATACCGCTCAGTACTACCTTAACATTCTTCTTGGACGCAACAAAACGAAGTGCCCAGGATGCTGCCGAAGAATCGGGACGGGCCTTGCGCAGGTCATCAAGAAGATCATCGGAAAGAGTGGCAAGTGAGCCGCCCTTGACAGGCTCCATTATGATAAGCGGAACCCCGAGAGATTCGGCGAGCGCAACTCCCGAATCGCCGGCCTGTTCATTTGTATCCATGTAATTGTACTGGATCTGGCAGAAATCCCATTTACGATACTCTATGATCTCCTTGAAAGCATCGAAAGAATCGTGGAATGAGAAGCCGAGATACTTGATACGGCCTGCGGCCTGTTCGGACTCAAGATATTCGAATACGCCGTATTCCTTCATTTTACCGAAACGCTCCGCGTTGAAAGCGTGGAAAAGATAAAAATCGATGTAATCCTTGTGAAGTCTTTCAAGCTGCTCGGCAAACAGCCTCTTGGCATCGTCGAGTGAATTGACGGCCCATAAAGGCAGCTTGGTCGCCAGATAGTAGCTGTCACGCGGATATTTGTCAAGGACCTTCCCTACGAACGGCTCGCTCTCGCCTCCGTGATAAGGGTAAGCCGTGTCAAAATAATTGATACCTGCGGCATACGCACGGTCCAGCATGGCTTCCGCACGTTCTTCATCAATGTGCCCGTCTTTGGTCGGAAAACGCATGCAGCCGAAGCCCAGCAGCGAAGTATCAATACCCAGATTGTCAATGTGTTTTTTGAATACCATAAACCCCTCCGTTTTTCCTTTGAAATCCAATACCAATAGATAATCTTTAACTGAAAACCATGTATAAAAAACCAATATAATTATATATAAAAGGATTTAAGAAAAAAACTCTCGTAATATGTGAAATTATGTGGTATAATAAAGGATAGTGCCTAGATGGCAGTTTTGATCAAGTGGAGGAAAGAATATGCTGAACAACCGTAAGGTAAGGATCATGACTCAGCTTGCAATTTATGAGAAAAAAGAGGGGCGGCCCGATTTCAGGCTGGCAAAATACTACAAGATGGATTATGCAAGATTCAATGCGCTGAAGACCATTTTGTGGGTGACGATAGCCTATATCGTAGGGCTTATACTTGTTGCGATCTACAAGCTGGAATATCTCCTCGATAATGCGATGACGATAGATTACAAGGCTTTGGGGTGGACCGTTCTCGGAATTTATCTGGGAATAATCACGGTCTATGTTATCGGCTCACTTGTGGGCTATTCGATCTACTATACGCTTTCGAGAAAGAAACTGGGCAGATACTACAAGATGCTCGGAAGGCTCAGGAGCATGTACAAAGAGGAGGATGAATACAAATGATAATAAAGATTCTGGAGATTAGGACTTTTCTGCTCAAGATTTACCAAAAGGGCAGATTTATCATTAATCCTCTGATCAGGTTTTTCGTTGCGCTTCTTGTCTTCAAGGGGATCAACGACAATATCGGATTTGATACAAGATTCATGGGAACGACCGTTACGCTGTGTCTGAGCCTGATCTGTGCGGTGCTTCCGTCGGGTATGATAGTTTTCCTTGCGATGGCACTTTCGCTGGTACATGTATTCAAGGCATCGATGTTTGTAGCCGCGCTGATGTTCCTCGTATATGTCATTTTATATGCGACATTGATGCGTTTTTCTCCGAAGCAGGCGATCGTAAGCGTGATCATCCCCCTGCTTGCCGGCAAGAATCTGCATTACAGCGTACCGCTTGTACTCGGATGTATCGCAACACCGCTTTCGGCACTGCCCTGCGCCTGCGGACTTATCATTTACTATATGTTCCCTATCGTCAAAGAGGCCGCGGCCCGGCAGGTGGCGCTGAATCTGGACGATATCATGCAGCTGTATCTGGATATAGTCGACAAAATACTTGACAACAAGATGATGTTTGTCGCTGCGGCTGTATTTGCGCTTGTTATCACGGTCGTATTTGTGATCAGGCAGTTCAGTTTTGAATACGCGCTCGTTATTTCGATCGGAGCCGGCGTTGTTACCAATATCCTGGGATTCCTGGTTGCGGATCTGAAATATTCGTCAACCGTCAGGATCGGTCTTCTTATCCTGATGAGCATAGTCTGCGGACTGATCGCTTACGCAGCCGAATTCTTCAAAAGAGTGCTCGATTATACGGCCATTGAGCGTGTACAGTTTGAGGATGACGATTATTACTACTATGTCAAGGCTGTTCCGAAGATCAACCTCTCAATGCCCCGCCATAACGTACGCCGCATGGTGGACAATGAGGGCGAGGAAGACGATGATTACGAAGAGCACGCCGATATAAGCATCGTCGGCAATGATGATGTCAGATACGAAGAATACACCGAGGATGATTACAATGTCGACACAGACACCTCGGATATCGAGCTTGAAGACGATTCAAGACGTTTCCCCGGCTTCTCGATGAAGAAAGAGACGCCCGCACCGGAGCCCGTTCCTTCATTTGCGAAGTCATCGGATAAGAAAACGGCTTATGAGAAGTTTGACGGCTTTGATTTTGATGACGAAGATGCAACTTATACCGATTATGGGGAAGACGAGCTCGAAGAAGCGGATTCGAAATTTGACAATCTGACAGATGATGACAAAGATGTAAAATACGTCGATTATGAAGATGACGATTTTACGTGAAAACCTGAAAAGCAATTGAATTGATACTGTGCCGGTACAGTAACGTTTATTCCGGCATCGGAAATACGAATTTGAGGTCTGACTATGCAGTATATTAGAGAATGGATATCCGGGATCCGGGATTCCTTTGAGATCATGCATTTTTCGCTGATCAATGCCCTCGAGATCATGCTGATCGCCGTGGTTGTTTATTACATCGTAAAATGGATCATGAACAACCATGTCCTTGTGCTCTTAAAAGGTATGCTAGTACTTCTGGCATTCTATATACTTGCCTCGATAATCGGTTTTGATGCGGTCAAATGGATCTTCCAGAATGCACTGGGAATATCCATTACGGCTTTGATCATACTGTTCCAGCCGGAGCTTCGTAAAGGACTTGAACAGCTCGGTAAGAGAAATATTGTTACGCCATTCCTGGACTCTGCCGATGAAAATGTATTTACCGACAATACCGTCGATGAGATCGTTGAAGCGGTATGCGCGATGGCCAAGGAAAGGACCGGAGCACTTATAGTTATCGAAAGAAAAGTCAGGCTTGATGAGGTTGAGAATACCGGTATCGTGCTGGATGCAATTATCTCAAGCGAGCTCATCATGAATATTTTCCAGAAGAATTTCCCGCTGCATGACGGCGCGGTCGTTATCAGGGGAAATCGAATAGCAGCTGCGACATGTTATCTGCCGCGTTCCGAGAACAACACGCTCAGCAAGGAACTCGGAACCAGGCACAGAGCTGCAGTCGGAGTCAGCGAAGTGTCGGACAGCGTTACGATCGTTGTATCGGAGGAGACCGGAGCGATATCGATCGCCGAAAACGGTGAACTGACGCGAAGAGTCGGACGCGAGCTGCTGTATGACAGACTGAAGGAACTCCAGAACAGCTCCGTAGGTCTTGACGGTAAGACAAAGAAGAAATTCTTCAGAAAGGACAGGAAGAAGGGTGAAAAATCTATTAACTCGTAATATCGGCCTGAAGCTCATCTCTCTGGTCATTGCCGCAGTTATATGGTTCGCGATCATGAATATAGCCGATCCTGTTGTTTCGGAGACATTTCCGGGAATTCATGTAGATGTCGTCAATGATGAGGTGATCACATCAAGAGGTTACCAGTATACGATCGAGTCGGGCGACAGGGTTGATATCATCTGCAAAGGCAAGCGTTCGGTCGTTAATTCGCTGACCTCGTCCGATTTCAAGGCAGAAGCTGACTTTACAACGCTCAATTCAATGTACATGGCCGGAATAACGGTAGAGTGTACTTCGGCCTATGCAGCCGATGAAGTGGTACTCAGCCAGCGTACCGAAAACATGGCGATCAAGCTTGAAGACCAGAAAACCGAACCGTTCAGCGTAAGGATCGAACAGGTCGGTGCGGTAAGAGACGGATATTATTGCTACGGAACCTCGCTCAGCTCCTCGCTGATACAGGTATCAGGCGCTGCTTCCCAGGTAGCCTTTGTCAAAGAAGTGGTCGCTTATGTCGACTTAACCGATAAAACCGAGACCTTTACGGCAAATTGTGAGCTGGTTGCTTACGATATGAACGGAGAAGAGATCGATTCGATGAAACTCAACTTCAACCCGAACACAGTTGAAGTAACGGTTCAGATATTTAAGACCAAGACCGTGGATATAGAAGTAACGCCTATCGGTACGCCGATCGCGGGCTACTATGTTGAGAAGCTGGATTACGCTCCGAGCTATGTTACCCTGGCTGCGGAGGAGGATGTTCTCAGGAATATCGACAAGCTGACCATCGAATACGATGTAACCGGTCTGTCGAAATATACCGAGGCACAGATACTTCTCGATGATCTGATCACGCAGAAATACGGAGATACCGCATTCACCGTTGACAACCAGGCATATGTCGCGATCGCGGTTACGGTGGTGCCTTTCATCGAAAAGACGGTTGACATAAGGGAACAGGATATAGAGATACGTAATGTGGCCGAAGGCCTTGAATATTCGATCAATATGTCGAGCGGCATAAGTATCACGATACGCGGAGCAGAAAGTATCCTGAGCGGCCTGACGGCGCAGAACCTTAAATTGTACGTGGACATGTCGGGAGACGGTGAAGGCAGTTTCACCCGCCAGATCAGAAGCGATTACGGAAGCGATATCATGGTATCGGGATCGGTATCCATCAGGCTTCACAAAAAAGTATCGGATTCCGAGCCGACGGAATGAATGGAAATGGGTGATCGTAAATGAAGATTTTTTTCAAAAATCTGCATAAATATAAGTATTTGCTGTTTGAGCTGATCAAAAAAGATATCAAGCTCAAATACAGAAGCTCGGCGCTGGGTCTGCTCTGGACCCTGCTTGAGCCACTGCTTACAATGATCGTTCTGACGCTTGTATTTTCGGAAATGTTCGGAAAAGGCGGAGACAACTTCCCGGTATATATCCTATGCGGAAGACTTCTGTACAGCTTCTTTTCGAACGGTACCAAAACAGCTCTCAAATCGATCCGCAAGCACGGACCGATGATCAGCAAAGTGTACATTCCGAAATACATGTACCCGCTGGCATCGATCATTTCAAGCTACATCATATTTTTGATCTCGCTGATCGTACTGGTCGGAGTGGCGATATTCCAGAAAATGAAGATCAATCTCTACATTTTCCAGGCATTTATCCCTCTTCTCATCATCGCGGTAATGACAATGGGTGTGGGACTCCTGTTATCGACATTCAACGTATTTTTCAGGGATCTCGAGTATCTGTGGACCGTTGTGCTGATGCTGATCATGTATACCAGCGCGATCTTCTACAAGGTCGAGAATCTGAAAACCAATATAAATGCGTGGATCTTCAAGGTCAATCCGCTGCATTCGGTAATAGTGATGTTCAGGGATGCGGTATTCGGACGCTCCATCATGGCGGAGGATTCATATCATCTGTATTATGCGCTCGCGTTCAGTGCCGTGTCGTTCCTGCTGGGTATGCTGGTGTTCTGGAAAGAGCAGGATAAATTTATTTTATACGTATGACCGCATGTATGCAGTAACTATTCTGAATAGTTGCTGATCGATCATCATTCGGAGGAACAAAGTGTCACAGGAAGATATAAATATTGCGGAAACTGCGCCGGAAGAAGCATCACAGAAGGCAGCAGGACCGGAAGCAGTTGTGAAGGAAGCAGTTACGGACGAAGCACAACCGGCGCCCGTAAAGAAGAAAAAGAAAGCCAAGAAACCGGTCAAGAAGCCCAGAAAAGTTATAATCTGCGACAAGGTCGGTGTCCGTTTCAACATGACGGAACAGAAGGTGGACAACCTCAAGGAATATTTCATCCGTCTTGTCAAGAAACAGCTCAGATATAAGGAGTTCTGGGCACTCAGGGATGTGACTTTCCATGTCAGGAAAGGTGAGAGAGTCGGAATACTCGGCCTCAACGGCGCGGGCAAATCGACACTGCTCAAATGTATCGCCGGCGTTCTCAAGCCCAACGAGGGCTCGATAACCGTTAACGGCAACATAGTTCCGCTCCTCGAGCTCGGAGCCGGATTCGACAAAGATTATACCGGAGCGGAGAATATATACCTCTATGGCAGTATGCTGGGCTATTCAAGGGCATTTATCAGGGAAAAGTTCGACGATATAGTCAAGTTTTCGGAACTCGGCGATTTCATCAATGTTCCGGTCAAGAATTATTCTTCGGGAATGAAGGCAAGGCTCGGATTCTCGATAGCCACGATCGTAGAGCCCGATATTCTGATACTTGATGAGGTTCTTTCGGTCGGTGACGCCAAGTTCAAGAAGAAGAGTGCCAAAAAACTCCAGACAATGATGAAAAAAGGCGTTACGGTGCTTCTGGTCTCACATTCGAGCGACCAGGTGCTGCAGATCTGCAACAGGGCCATAATCCTCGATCACGGGCAGCTTGTGGCATCGGGCAAGGCTGAGAAGATTTGCGCCCAATACGAAGAAATGATAGCAAAATAAGCACAGAAAGATTGTTGAAGTATCGCGGAACGGGGAAATTACGACAAGATGAAGATCAGTATCATCGTCCCGAATCTTTCGGGAGAGATATATTTGCAGGACTGCAAAGCCTCTATAGATGCACAATCCGTTGATGGCATCGAACTTGAGGTCATAATTGAAGAGGATGACAAAAACAGCCCGAAGGGCGTGGCGGCAATGAGAAATCAGGGGCTACAAGCGGCTTCGGGCGATTTTGTTTTCTTTTTGGACAGCGATGATTATATCAGCGACAATGCGATCAAGGCTCTGGCACAGGCCGCCTCTCAAGATCCCGGCAAGCTGTATGCGCTAAGCTTCAGGAAGACCCGGTATAAGCGTGACGGCGAGCTGGCCGAAGAAAAGTCCGGAAAAGAGCAGGAAACCGGAAACGAACGCGGAGTCGAGAGCGTACTCGGAATCCTGATACCTGCGGAGTACGTCCAAGGGAAGGATGCATTAAGATTTGACGAAAGTCTGAAATATTACAGTGACATACCTTTTATGACGGCACTTCTGGCAAGAGCCGGCGGGTTAAATGTTCTTGACGGATCACGGGATGACAGGACGAGTATCGGAAATACCGATATCGGAAATACCGCTGCCGGAGATTCCGGGGAGACGGTCAATTGCGTATATTACAAGCGCAGCAGAAACGACGCGATCAGGTATCCCGCGCTCAGCCAGATCAAAGATAAAGACAGATATGCGGAGTTTGCACGGATGTGCGGGCTTGCAGAGGGAGCAAAAGAGCCTCTTCAGCACTATATTTGCGAATACATATC
Organism: Lachnospiraceae bacterium; assembly: GCA_017553035.1. Taxonomy (GTDB): domain Bacteria; phylum Bacillota; class Clostridia; order Lachnospirales; family Lachnospiraceae; genus RUG11977. Next base: position 1,388 of record JAFZNE010000110.1, on the reverse strand, counting down.
AGGCAGGTTAACAAAGGGCAAGCATCCGGAAGGCCTTGAATGGTACGAAAAAACGCTTCAAAATGCAGCTGAGGCCCTCAAATATGTTGATGATGCCCTGATCAAAACGGAATATAACGGAGCACCGCGAAAAGTGCTGCTTCGCCTTAAGAAAGGTAAGACGGGAGCGGCACGCCGGCTTGCGAAGCTGTACGTCATGAACCGCAAGAAAAAGGGACTGTTCGGCAGCGCTTCCCAGTGGAAATGGAATATTTACAAGAGAATATTCAGGAAATTGCCGGTAAAGAAGGATCTGTTCCTCTTCGAAAGCTTCCTGGGCAAGAGTTACGGGGATTCCTGCCGCGCAATTTACGAATATATGATCGCAAATGAACAGCAGCCGAAGAAACGTAAGTTTGTCTGGATAATCGATAATAAAGATGCACAGATCCCCGGCAGGCATAAAGAGGTGAAGCCTCTGTCGCTGCGGTATTTCTACTATGTGGCCAGATGCGGGGCGTGGATCAACAATATGCGCCAGCCCGCCTGGTATGAGAAGCGCGAAGGTGTAAGGTTCCTGGAAACCTGGCACGGCACGCCGCTGAAGAAACTTGTATTTGACATGGATGATGTCCATTCGGCAAGTCCCGAATACAAGATGACATTTTACAAGCAGTCAAGGATCTGGGACTGGCTGGTTTCGGACAACCGATTCTCGACGGATGCATTTGAGAGCGCATTCTTATTCCCGCGGAAGAAGATCCTGGAACTCGGCTATCCGAGAAATGACCTGCTCTACGGCAGTGACAGGGATGAGCGCGCGGCGAAGATCCGCGAGAAACTAGGAATTCCCAAGGATAAAAAGGTAGTTCTGTACGCGCCTACCTGGCGTGATGATGATTATTACGGACCGGGACAGTACAAATTCGAGCTGCCGCTTGATCTGAACATGATGGAGCAGCTCAAGGATGAATATTTTTTCATTCTGAGGACACATTATTTCATAGCGGATCATTTGCAGCTTGATGACGCGAAAAAGCAGTTCGTAGCCGATTGTTCGCGCTACAACGATATCGGCGAGCTGTATCTGATCAGTGATGTGCTTATCACGGATTATTCATCGGTATTCTTCGATTACGCGAACCTGGGAAGGCCGATATTGTTCTACGTTTATGATTTTGAAAAATACCGTGACACACTCCGCGGATTCTATTTTGACATGGAATCGGGCGTGCCGGGGCCGCTGCTGTTTACCAATGAAGAGGTGCTCGGTGCCTTGAAGGATATCGGTGCCGTAGAGCGCGAATATGCCGATAAATACAAGGCATTCAGGGAGAAGTTCTGCGGACTCGATGACGGTCATGCTGCCGAAAGAGTTGTCAAAGCGGCGTTTGGAGATTTATAACAGT
>JAFZNE010000109.1 GCA_017553035.1 Lachnospiraceae bacterium | reverse complement strand
CTCCGGAATATTCTCGGTGAGTATCCTTATCGCTTCCTCTGCTGCCGCGGTCCTGAAAGTAACCTCCGCACAGGGGATCCCGCCCTTCATAAGCGCACGCCCAAGTTCAAGGGCATCGGCGGCATCCTCGATCGCTACGACAGGTACGATACCTATATTTCCCAGTTTTACCAGTATGTCGTTCATTTCGATTCCTCCTTGTCGGGATACGTACCGTTTCAACCGTATCACCATCATATTGATCCATTATACAGTATAAGCTTTTATCGTCTGAATGTCAAAAAAGAAAGCACTTTCTTCACGAAGAAAGTGCTTTGTCAGCTGAATATTTAAAATCGATCAACCGCATTTCAATCTAAATTTCTGTATTCCACGGTTGTCGCTTTCATCAAATTTGTCTATGATCGCGCCGATTCCCTGAAGCTTCTTCTCAAAGCTTTCATAGCCTCTTTCAATGTATTCGACGTGTTCTACAACTGTAAAACCTTCTGCCACCATACCCGCGATCACCAATGCCGCTCCTGCGCGGAGGTCCGGAGCGCAAACTGTAGCGCCGGTCAGTTTCTCAACACCGTTGATGATAGCGGTATTGCCTTCAACCTTGATATTAGCTCCCATCTTGGTAAGCTCATCAACATATTTGAAACGATTTTCAAAAATACTCTCGGTAATGATGCTCGTTCCCTCACAGGTAGCCAGCGATGTTGTCATCTGAGGCTGCATATCGGTAGGAAATCCGGGATATACCAGTGTTTTGATCTGGGTATTGCCTAGTCTCTTATGCGCATTAACACGAACCGCATCATCTTCTTCGGTCACTTCGACACCGATCTCGACAAGTTTGGCGGTAATTGCCTCAAGATGCTTGGGAATAACATTCTTGATCGTGACATTTCCACCTGTCGCAGCTGCGGCAAGCATAAATGTACCGGCTTCTATCTGATCGGGGATTATCGAATAAGTGCTACCGTGAAGCTTCTGCACGCCTTTGATCCTGATAACATCAGTTCCGGCACCCTTGATATTGGCTCCCATACTGTTCAGGAAGTTGGCAACGTCAACTATATGCGGCTCCTTGGCACAGTTCTCGATGATAGTCTGTCCCTCGGCCAAAGCAGCGGCAAGCATGACATTGATCGTAGCACCTACAGAAACGATATCGAAGAAGATATGTCCGCCCTTCAGCTTCTCCGCACTCGCATTGACCATACCGAAGCTGATATCGACATCCGCACCTAGAGCTTTAAAGCCCTTGATATGCTGCTCTATGGGCCTGCTGCCGATATTGCAGCCGCCGGGAAGCGGAACCTGGGCATTATTGCATTTTCCGAGAAGTGCTCCTATAAGATAATAGGAACCTCTCATTTTTCTCATGCTTTCATTATCAACTTTTGTTGTCTGGATACGTCCCACAATCTTAACTGTGTGGCGATCCTTTCTTTCAACGATCGCACCGATCTCTGTCAGCGCGTCGAGCAAAACATTTATATCCAGAACATCGGGAATATTCTCTATTGTAACCTGTTCATCGGTCATAAGTGCGGCAGCTATAATACCAAGTGCCGCGTTCTTGGCTCCGTTGATGACAACTTCGCCTTCAAGACGCTTTCCGCCTTTAATAATATACTGTTCCATCTATTTTATCCTCATGCTGCGGATCAAAAGATCCGAAGCCTGTCAATCTATATTTTTTATACGGCCATCGACCGTTCAGAATTTCAAAAGCATTTTTGCCGTTTCTGAAACCCGCATGAATTCAGCAGTTTCATATAAGAACATAAAAATATGTCAAAATTATGTTAAGTGTATTATAACACAAATGTAGAATTTGTAAATAGTAAATTTACGCATTTTTTAATAAATTTTTAAATGTTTCTACATTTAAAAGAACATTTGTTTGTCTTTATTATTTTTTAATCCTATTTGGTAAAAACGGGGTTTCATTTTCAGACTTTTTGTCGTATAATAACACAGTAAATTATCGAATACGAAAGAACAGGAGCTGGAAATGGCCAATTATTTAGATATTAAATCCGTAACGGGCGGAGATGACCGGCTTGTCAAGCAGGATCTTAAGTTCCGGACAGGTAAGTTTATCTGGAAAGTTATTTTCAATATCGAACTTAATCCGGCAACGGTCAACAATCAGAACCTGCAGGTATACAGCAGTGACAACAAACCCGTAGATACCAAGATTTCCTACAATTCCGCGACCAACACGATCGAGATCGAGCCCAAGGAACCTTATTCATCCAATGAAGTTTATACACTTCAGGTCAGCAACCGCGTAGAGTCCAAGGGTGGTCAGCGTCTGAAAAACGAGATAACAATAGAATTCGCTGTGTAAGTGATTACACAGCGAATTTTTTCAGATCTTTTAATTTTACGATGTAGCTTTCCTTGAAATCCCCGTCGCCGGATTTAGAAAGGAATGCTTTGGCATTTCTTGTTTCAACCTCATCAATTACCGCCGCCAGAAGATCCTGGACTTTTTTAACGGGGTTTTTATCCGAACGCACATATCCGCGGATGATATTCACCAATTCGGGCTGCGCATCCTTCGCGAGCTGGAGCCCGCTGTCCTGAAGCTTGTAATAAGCCATTTCCTCTATATCGTTTTCTCGGAAATCCGGCATGCGGACCCTGACCGGGAACATGCTGTTCAATTCCCTGTTTTCCCTGAACAGACTACTCATCGCGCTCTTTTCGTCGGTCAGCATGACTGCTGTACGTCCGGTAAACTCGTCATTGATCTCAAGCAGTGTTTCTGCGGTTTCCTTACTCATTTTTCCGGCATCTCTTATAACAAAGCATGATCCTATGAGCTTCCCGATCTTTGATCTCAGGTCTTCACGTGTCAGCTTCATCGCTTCAGAATTGAATATCTGCTTATGCTCAAGATAACCGCTGTTGAACAGCAGTCTTGCGATGCCGCGGATTATGACGTTTTTCTCCGGCTCCGCCGATCCGGTGACAACAACACAGATATTTTTGATCTGAGGATTGAGAAGGTAATCCAGCGACTTGATCAGCTGGTCCCTGACCTCAGTCTGATATGCATAAAATTCAAAATAATCCTCGAAGCTCTCATCACGGTTTTTAAGGAATTGTCCGAGCCGGCTTGTCGGATCTATTTCTTTCACGGCTTTTGCACTGAAATCAAAGCTGACTGTTTCGATTTCCCCTTCCGGCTCTTCCTCTTCCGCTTCTTCATCACTTGCGGTCTTGAGCGCTTCTGATATCAGCACTTCCTCAGGTGTCCGGATATCTTCGGGTGTCTGGAAGTCTTCCGGTGTCCGGATTTCTTCAGATACCCGGGGTTCTTCCTGTATTCCGGTTTCTTCCTGAACTTTGGTTTCTACAGCTGTTTGAGGTTCTTCCGCTTTTTGTACTTCCTCCGGAACTCGTCCTTTTTCTCTGCGTTCAAGTGACAACTTTTGTTCGGAAGCCTTTTCTTTCTCAAATTCGATCCGGATCATCTGCGCCAGTTCACTTTCCTCCTCTTCAAGGAAGGAATTGATCAGGGCTTCGTCGCCTTCTACAAGATTGGACGAAATATTGATCCCGGCGCTTTCTACTGCTGTCTCCTCTTCGTAATCCTTGATTTCTTCGGCAAAATCGTCTTCGCTTTCATCTACAGGTGTAGACTGAAGTTCCGGCTCCGCTTTTCCCGGATCATTATCCGCAAATCCCTCTGCCAGCAGGCTTTCTTCCGTTTTCTCCGTAATCTCTTCTTCTGCCGCTGTAGTTGTGTTTTCGGAGGAATAACTTTCTCCGGCTGCAGTATTTTCGATTTCCCCTGAATTTCCTTCTTCAGCTGCACCGGCAACTGCTTTTTCCGGATATTCTTCAGTTGCGACACTTACGGCTTCTGAGGGGTATTCTTCTTCAACCGCGGTGTTTTCTGCTTCCCCGGGGTATTCTTCGGTCGCAGTGTTTTCAGCTTCCTCTGAGTATCCTTCTGCAACCGCATCGCTTCCGGCTTCTGCAGTGTATTCTTCTTCGGCTGCGGAGCTTATTGTTTCTTCCGGATGTTCTTCTTTTGCTGCGGTTTCTGCCGACTCCACGATACGCTCTGCTTTTTTCTCTTTGCGAGCCTTCTCTTCACCGGCTTCTTTCTTATCATCCGCAACTTTATCTAAATGGATCTCGCCCTTATAATATGCCCTTAATGCCCTCGCACGTTCAACATAAGGGCCGTCGCCGAACCAGATCTCTATATCGTTGCATTCCTTTACGCATTTCTCTCCGAGTCCGGCTTTATGATACAGTTTCGCGAGCTCATAAGCCCAGATCTCTATATATTCGGCATCCTTGAGTTTCTCAAGGCTGTCGATCAGCGTTTCAACGGGTTTTCCCTGGATCTTATCTATATTGTACCGGAAAATGTAATTATAAAAATCATTTCCGGAAATTTCCTTATATTCCGAATAATACTTCTCGGCTGCATTTGCGTTCTTCATTCTGACCGAAAGATTGATCAGCTGCATGAGCACGCTTCTGCTCTTCTTCCTGCCGTACAGTTCACGCAGGCAGTTGAATCCTTTCTCGTATAATCCGTTCTCTATATACAGATCTGCCATCAGATTTACATCCGTATTGCTCTTGATCAAATGAACATCAAGAGAATCCGCTACGTCAATAGCAGCATCCTGCTGCCCGCTGCGGATGAAATCTTTCATCTGCTCAAGCATGACAAAATTCTTATATCTTTTCACCGTTAATTCCTCCGAAGGCTTTCGGCAAAGCGGACCATCCTGCCGCTGCCGTACTCAAACAGGCTGGTCAGCTCAATAATGCCGCTAATGACCCGCCATTTTCAGTAAGTACCTTTTCTTTTTCTCCGAAATATTTCACCCTGCCCTCACTCATAACGCAAAGGTGTGTGGAGATCTTCTCGATCTCTTCCATGTAGTGTCCTACGAATATCACTGCGATCCCGCTCCTACGGAGATCTTCGATGGCTTCGAGGATCTGTGATGCCGACTGCATGTCTATTCCCGTTGTCGGCTCATCCATAATAACGATCTTAGGATTGTGCAGAAGTGCAACCCCGATGTTCAGTCTTCTTTTCATTCCTCCCGAACAATCCGCAACTCTTTTTTTGAGCATCTTTTCGTCGAAACGGATGATCCGGCAGACCGATTCCATGCGTTCCTTAAAGCTTTCCTTCGGTACTTTGTTGATCTTTCCCCAGAATTTCAGATTGTCCCGGCCGCTCAAAGTCTCATACAGCGCAATATCCTGCGGAACATACCCTATCATCGAACGCACCTTCTGCGGGTTTCTGACCAGATCCTCGCCTTCCAGCAGTATTTCGCCCGAATCGGGTTTGATAAGTGTTGCTATCATCGAAGTCAGCGTAGTTTTTCCGGCACCGTTCGATCCGACTATTCCGAGTGTCTGACCGCTTTCGACCGTAAAGGATACATTATCGACAACCCTGGCTCTGTGATAGCTCTTGCTTACATTCTTTAATTCCAGCATTTCTGACAATACACTCCCTGTGCTTATCTGCTTACATTTCCGAATAAAACTTCAACGTCTCCCTGATCTCGTCAGGTATCTTGATCCCCTTGGTCTCAAGGCCTTTGATCCTGAGCTGGAGATCTTTTTTACGCTTTCCTCTTTCCCTTGTATCCCTCGTAAATGCTTCTTCATACATGGGCTGGGAGATCAGTTTCTGGCGTATCGGAGCCGCAAAAGGACAATAGGTCGCAAGCATGTCCCTCGCCACCTTATTCAGTTTCATCGCACCATTTGATTCATTTTTGATCCAGATCTCATAATCAAGTGTAAAGATCTCCCTGAGATTGTTCCTGCCTCTCTGGATCTGGAGTTTGATCTTCTCGCGTCTTTCATCGGAAAGATCACGGTTTTTCTTGTAAAACTGGATATAATCCGAATATTCCGAAGTAAGCGAATGAATCTGGATATTATTCCAGTTAGGTCCCTGAATGGTCTTGCAAAGATCCCATTTGAACCTTCCGAAGGCCTTTATCATCGCATCTTCAAGGTTCGAGTATGCAAATGCGGGCACAAAGAACCTGCCTACACTGTCACGCTTCCTTCCGGAAATTTCCTGCCACATGATGACATTCTGTCCGACGATCGGGAATACTACAAATTCGGGGAATACCTGTTTCATCAGATATTCCTTGTCAATACCGCCCGCAGGATCCGAGTACAGGGTCTCTCTGTGGAAGATCGAGAAATCGATGTTCAGCAGTTTCTTGACGGTATTGTTGATCACGGTACCCGTACAGTATGCTTTCTGCATTTTCCCGATAAACATTCCCGAATGGATAAACGGAACAAATATCGACAGCTGACCGTTAACAACTCTGTTTCCGGCCATCATTACTTCTTTGATCTCGTGCTCGAGTTTCTTTTTCTTGTCCGAAAGCATCAGCTTTTCGGTTTTCTCATCGATGGCTCCCTGCTTGCGCTTTTCACGGATCATATCGGTGTAGTCCTGGCCCATACCGTTTCTCGACGGCTCGCGCTCGCCGTTGTAGATCTTCGACAGCCACTGGCTCATCGTAAATACACGGCAGGGATCGTTGCAGATCTCATTTTTGACCGAAGCAAGCTCGATCAGCTGCTCATTGGTCAAAAGCTTTTCACTGAGTAATCCGAAATCAAGGAACATCTCGACTGCCGGCGGAGCAGGCTGCCCATCGAGGAAGTTCAATGCCGTCCTCAGATACAGGTCATAATAATACATCGACAGCATCTGGCGGAGCTTGCGCGTGTCTTCATCGGTCGCATCACGGTCTTCAAGCTGTATATATTTATCTACCGACTTGCTCAGCGCCTCGGCTTTATCTTCGGGAAATCCGCAGAAATTAAACAGCTGGTTCAGGCAGTCCGTAAGCATATCCGCAAGGATGATCGCATTTCCGTCAGCTGCCGAATCGGCTTCATCTTCCGAGCGGAAATCATTGCCCTGTACATATGACAGGTACAGTTCCTGCATTTCTTTGTCATTGTCATACCATGAACTGCCGGTTTTTTCCGTGATCAGCTTCTTGATCCTGTCTCTGCATGCAAAACAGCCGCCGATCAGTTCTTCGAGTTCGTCGGTCCTGGCTCCCGCAGCTTTCATCTCAACTCCGAGGCTCAACATCGCTCTGAACAGGCTGTTGAACTCATCTCCCGCATACAGCATAAACAGATTGATGATATAATCGCACAACTCGTCACAGGCTTTGCGGACAGTAACAGCCTTATTGTAAATATCCCTTACGGTATTGGCTGTCAGCGACTCGCACGGAGCATAAAAAGCTTTTATTGTATCAAGCGGGATCTTTGAATATTCCAAAGCCGCTTCTATCTGGTCTTCCTGAGGAAGTTCTCCTTCATAAGGCGTAAGTGTAGAGATCTCGGGGATCATGACAGCCTTGCATCCCGAAACCGCTATGATCTCCTGGTATCCGGCATATGCGGATTTTATTTCCATGAGAAGATCATGGGATTCTTTTTTCAGTTGTTTATAATGAGCATAAAGATCTCTGAGCATTCCCGACTGGGTAAATACGGCAATCCCGCCATACTCCTTGTTCGAAGCAAGAAGCGCCGCGAGATTCTTCAGATTGTCGGCTCCGAGAGCATATACCCCCG
>JAFZNE010000108.1 GCA_017553035.1 Lachnospiraceae bacterium | reverse complement strand
TACATGGCCCTATCAAGCACACAGCTATTCCTAACGGTAACTCATGGATCATTCCTTACTGCTCAAAGCATCCTGAGGAAGCTATGAAGATGTGGAACCTGATGTATTCAGATCCCGACATTTCGAACCTTCTTATCAACGGTATCGAAGGCAAGCACTGGGTATGGGCTAATGATGCTCACACCATGATCAAGTCCCCTGAAGGTGTTGACCCCAACGCTTCCGGTTACTCGTCTATGGACTGGGCTTGGCCTAACCAGCAGATCACTCCCGTTTGGGAAGGCGCTGAGGATCCCGATCTTTGGAAGAAGCTCAACGAGTTCAACAACAGCGGCGTTGCAAGCCCTGCGATGGGATTCATCTGGGACAGCAGCTCTGTTATGAACCAGGTTACCGCCTGCAACAACGTTGCATCTGAGTACAGAACAGCTCTTTCATGGGGTGCTATCGATCCCGAGGAGAACCTTCCTAAGTACATCCAGGCACTTAAGGATGCCGGCATCGATGAGATCATCGCCGAGAAGCAGAGACAGCTTGACGAGTTCCTTAAGAACAAGAAGTAATTCTGTCTGACAAAAAAACATAAACACTATGGTGCAGGTGCCAAAAGATTGCTTTTGACACCTGCACATATTGATAGCGTTAGAAGCGGAGGGGCGCAGGTGTGAAGAAGTTTTCTAAAAAGATGAAGCATTTTTGGCCGCTGTATATTATGTTTTTACCCGGCGCAGTATATCTTTTTATAAATTGCTATATTCCGATGTTCGGAATACAGATAGCCTTCAGAAATTATAAGGCAAATATGGGTGTATACGGGAGTCCCTGGTGCGGATTGGATAACTTTAGATTCCTCACCCGAACCAAAGACGCATGGATCATGATCAGGAATACCGTGCTTTATAATATTACGTTTATTATACTTGGCACGATTCTGGCCGTGGCAACCGCGATCATCCTTAATGATATTCGCTCCAAAAGGGGCAAGCAGATGTATCAGACGATCATTCTGATCCCTTTCCTGATCTCGATGGTCATCGTCAGCTATCTGGCGTTTGCTTTCCTGAGCACCAGTAACGGATATATCAACAACTCACTTGTTAAACTGTTTGGAATAACAGCTATTGACTGGTACAATACGCCGAAGTATTGGCCGTTTATCCTGGTAATAATCAATATCTGGAAAAACCTTGGATATAATATGATCCTCTATTATGCTACCATCTGCGGTATTGACGGAACGCTGTACGAAGCAGCGGTCGTAGACGGAGCAAGCCGCTGGCAGAGAGTAAAATACGTAACACTGCCCGGTCTTAAATCAACCATCATCGTACTTACACTTATGGCTCTCGGCGGAATCTTCCGTTCTGACTTCGGTCTTTTCTACCAGGTTCCTCAGAACTCAGGTCCGCTCATCAGTGTTACCCAGACTATCGATACCTACGTATACCGCGGTCTGATGCAGAACAACAACATCGGTATGTCTTCCGCGGCAGGTCTGTATCAGTCGGTTGTAGGATTTGTTCTTGTATTTACTGCCAACTGGATAGTTAGAAAAATTGACAACGAAAGTTCGCTGTTTTAAGGGGAGGGGAAAACATGATTCAAAAAGACAGAGGATTCCAGATCTTCGCAAATGCGCTGATGATCTTCCTGGTTATCTGTGTCCTTGCGCCGTTCTTCCTTATGCTCATGTCATCGCTCACGGATGAACAGACACTGATCGCAAACGGATACAGTTTCTTCCCTGAAAAATTCAGCCTTTATGCTTATAAATACCTGCTGGTTCAGTCCGGCTCGGTTGGACGCGGTTACTTTATCTCAGTCATGATCACTGTGATCGGAACCACGGCAAACCTTTTCTGTACTATTTTGTACGCATACCCGCTTTCGAGAAAGAATCTTCCCGGAAGAACATTCTTCGCTTTTTATCTGTTCTTCACGATGCTGTTCTCAGGCGGACTTGTTCCCGCATATCTGATGTGGACACAGACATTCCATATCCGCAATACATGGATCGCGTTACTGGTTCCCGGACTTCTGATGAGTTCGTTTAACGTAATCATGATGCGTACATACTTCACGACAAACATTCCCGATGAAGTAATCGAAGCGGCCAGGATCGACGGAGCGAGCGAGTTTAAGATCGTTTACAAGGTCGTATTCCCGATGGCTGTACCGATCACCGCGACTATCGCGCTTCTGGTAGGACTTGCTTACTGGAATGACTGGATGAACGGTCTGTATTATATCAATGACGATAAGATGTACAGTATCCAAGTTCTGCTGATGAAGATCCAGCGAAATCTGGATCAGCTGCGGCAACAGGCTCAGAACGGAAGCGGAAATGTCAACTTGGCGGAGCTGCCGTCCACTTCGGTTCGAATGGCGCTGACAGTATTGGGTATTTTACCCGTTATGATCATTTATCCGTTCCTGCAGAGATACTTCGTAAAGGGTATTACGATCGGTGCTGTAAAGGGATAATAAATATAAAAATAAGTCAAAAAAGAACGAGACGGTCAAGACCGTCCCGTTCTTTTTTTTGACGCATCCGACGGGATTCGAACCCATGTTACAGCCTTCGGAGGGCTGCGTGATATCCACTTCACTACGGATGCTCAACGTGATGAATTATAGCAAAATGAGCGCAGGGTGTAAAGGATTTCCGGTTTAAAATTATTTAATTCGACTAGCGTAAGTGAATGTGGTATAATAATTTAGATTGAACAGCTGTGTAATTCTTTTATACGGAGGTTAGCGTGAATAATATCATTATTGCTCTGGCGGAAGGGCTCCCGCAGACCACGATCATTACCATCTCGGTCAGCGTGCTTGCGGTGATCATTGTGGCCGGCTTCGGGTTCTTCATGTGGACAAAGCAGCAGAACCAGATCGACCGTTTTCTTGAGATCAACCGCCTTACGAACAAGATCGGAGCCGGAATATTCAACTTTGTGGTTGAATCGGGATTTGTATCATACGCGAGCGACAGCTTTTATGAGATCCTCGGTATCACGAAAGAGGAATTCTCCGAGAAGTACGACTATGATTTTTACCGCTTTATCGGTATCAAGGATCCGCAGACGATCATTGACTCGATCAGCGAGAACGGAGACCTGATATTCGAATTCGCGATGAGCCCCGGACCGAACTCAAAGATCACGTCCACGGCCGGAAGAGCCAGATGGTTTAAGCTTTCCGGAAACAGGATCATGAGGCGCGGACATGTTACGGTATCGGCGATCCTGATCGACATTGACGATGATAAGCGCAAGTTCGGCGTACTCGAGAACAAGGCTATGCGCGATCCGATGACCGGAGCGTTCAACAAAGAATACACGAAGCTGCTGATTAACCGCTACATCTCAGAGCATTCGAACAGCTCGGGAATGCTTCTGCTTGTAGATATAGATAAGTTCAAGAGCATCAACGACACATACGGACATCTGATGGGAGACAATGTCATCATTGACGTTGTAAAATCCGTGACCGCCGCGTTCCGTTCGAACGATATCATCGGCAGGATAGGCGGAGACGAGTTTGTGGTATTTGTCTGCGATGTAAAGGATCCTCAGGCCCAGTTCAACCAGGCGCGCAAGCTGCATGAGGTGCTCAGAAGGCCACTCGAGGTTGACGGTCAGACGATCAGTAAATCTGCAAGTATCGGCATCGCTTTATATCCGCAGCACGCGGCCGATTACGATAAACTTCTTGAATGCGCGGATAAGGCACTGTACAAGGTAAAGGGCAGCGGAAGGGACTCATTTATCATCTATGGAAATGACTGATTACATTTATCTGGACAATGCGGCAACGACCGCGGTCGACCCGCTCGTGAAGGACGCCATGGCGCCTTTCCTGACATCAAATTACGCAAACCCTTCGGGGACATATCACAACGCGGCTCTGGCCAGAAGCGCGATCAATAAGGCCAGGGTTCATGCCGCTGCGCTTATCGGCGCGGATCCGGACGAGATATACTTTACCTCGGGCGGAACCGAGTCTGACAATATGGCGCTGCATGGGACTGTGCTTGCGAACATGACGCATGACCGTGAGGCAAAGTTTAATGTTGTGTCCGATACGATCGAGCATCCTGCTGTATATAACACGCTCGAAGCAGTGAAGAAGGCAGGCTTTGTAAGACTTGAGCTTGTAAGCCCCGACAGTGAAGGCTATGTACGTCCCGAAGACATTGAAGAGGCTGTTAAAAAGCAGACCAAGGGCAAGGAGGCGCCCGCGCTTTCCGCTGAGGATAAGAAAAACGGACTGATCTCCGTAATGAGCTCGAATAACGAAGTCGGAGCGATCAATAATATCGCTGATATCGGCGCGGTCGCAGCGAAATACGGATATCTTTTCCATACCGACGCTGTACAGTCCTTCGGACATGTAATGCTGGATGTGGATGTAATGGGCGTTGACATGCTGAGCGCTTCGGCACATAAGCTCGGAGGTCCCAAGGGAGTCGGACTGCTGTATCTGAGACGCGGGATTAAGATCTGGCCGGCGCTCTACGGAGGCGGACAGGAGCGCGGACTCCGTTCGGGAACGGAGAATGTCGCAGGAATCGTAGGCTTCGGTGAGGCCTGCAGGCTCGCGGGCATCCGCATGGAAGCGGACACGCGCTATATACATGAATTAAGAGACAGACTGGTATACAGGATCTTAAACGAGATAC
>JAFZNE010000107.1 GCA_017553035.1 Lachnospiraceae bacterium | reverse complement strand
GTGTCCACGAAATCTGCCATCCAGACATCTTCGTCAAGATCGGCGTATCCGGTCGGTGCTACTTCTTCTTCGTTTTCCTTCGGGGAATACCAGAATCCGTATACTCCCGTCTGGGGATTTGCCTCATCCGCGTCCATGGCCTCAGCTACGGATATCGGAGTATCGTCGGGAGTTGCTTCGGCGTTCTGGGCGTCCATCATTTTGAAATAATATTGTGTCCCGAAGAATCCGCCCACTCCGATCAGCAGGGCGAGAACGGCGATTATTATCGTCGCTTTCTTGCGTTTTTCCTTCCGGCGGCGGTCACCGCCGTAGTCTATGTACATGTCTTTCATGATTTATAATACCTCTTTTATTTTACCGTCTTCCGTCCATTGCGTCGTACTCAGCCTCGGAGTCGATCATGGGCTCCTCGGGCTCCGGAATATCGTCCGGCGTACGATTGCGCTTCAATTGCTTTTCAAGACGACACAGGATATCGACAACGTCGGGATCGAAACTCTTGCCGGCTTCGGCCTTAATGATGTTGATCGAGCCTATATGTGAAAATGCGGGCTTGTAGCACCTTTCGCTGACCAGGGCGTCATATGTATCGACCACTGCCATTATCCTCGCCGCAAGGGGTATCTGCGTGCCCTTAAGGCCCTCAGGATAGCCCTGCCCGTTCCATTTTTCATGATGATAATGGGCTATGTCCATCGCCATCCTGATAAATCCGTTGTCCATGTTATCCGAATAGATCTTCTTGAGCGCATCGATGCCGGCAGTCGTATGTGACATCATGATCCGCCGTTCCTCATCGTTCAGATGCCCTTCCTTCTGCAGGATCCGGTCGGAAATGGCGATCTTTCCGATATCGTGAAGCTTGGATGCCGCTTCGATCATATTGATGAACTCGCTCGTTATCAGCTTCTCATATTTTCGCGTAAATGACAAGCCCATTGCGATAAGTCTTGCATTGGCTGAAATATTGTCCAAATGTGTTCCGGTCTCATCATCCTTGTTCTCGGTAAGGGTTGCGAGCGCCAGAACGATATTGCGGCGTTCATTTTCGATCTGTCCAAGCTGTCTGGCCACGATCGAATGCAGCTTCTTGTTGGAGCTCGCCAGTTCCTGCTGCAGCCTGTACATACGCAGGTGCATGTCGATTCGCAGAAGCACTTCGGTTTTCTCAACCGGTTTCGAAACATAATCCGAACCGCCGCATTCGAATCCTTTGATACGGTCCTGCGCGGAATTCAGTGCCGATATGAATATTACGGGGATATCCCTTGTTTTGACGTCTTTCTTCAGGATCCGGCAGTACTCGTAGCCGTTCATATGCGGCATGGTCACATCGAGCAGTATCAGGTCGGGAAGCTCGGCCTCCACGGCCATCATCGCGTGCCGGACATTGGAAACGGGACGCACGGTAAACCCGGCATCTCGCACGATATCGGCCAGCGCCATCAGATTGGACGTGACGTCATCAATTACCAGGATATTCTCCCTTTCAACCCTTCCAAACTTCATAATGTTTCCCCAATTCTTCCGCAAGCTTCGCGGCATTCTGTAAGTTTTCTTTTCTTACGCTCAGTAACAGTGAAAATGCCTTGCTCTTCATTTCCGGATCAGCCTTCGTTATCAGGTCGCGCAGATTTCCCGCGAAGCCTTCGGCCTTCTCCCACGCTCCGAGATCCATGCAGATCCTGGTTTTTTCCAACTCATTGCGGATCTTGACTATGATATCCTCGGTCGGATCGTCCTGCAGGCCTTCAGCGCCCGGTTCTCCCTCAGCCGCTGTATTGTCCCCGGCTTGTCCGTACATACCTGTTTCACCGTGGGTGCTGTAATCCTCGATCTGTATCACGGCACTGTTTTGCCGCGCCCTGGCCATTGTATTCGAATATTCGAAGCTTCCCTCCGGGAAATCGAGTCTTGCGCCGAGGTTGCCGGCTTCTTTTACCTTCACAGTAAATGAAAATGTACTTCCGCTGCCCTTCTGGGAATCGACACTTATCTTGCCGCCCATCATTTCCACAAGCTGTTTGGTGATCGCAAGCCCGAGTCCCGTGCCTCCGAACCGTCTTGTGATCGATCCGTCAACCTGCGAAAAGCTCTTGAACAGTTTGTCTTTATCCGTATCGGAAATACCTATTCCGGTATCGATCACCATGAAGAACAGTTCAACGTCGCCTTTTCCGTATTCCCTGTTGGCTGACAGTTCTACGCCGATATGTCCTTTTGACGTGAATTTCGTCGCATTTGACAGAAGGTTGTTAAGTATCTGTCCGAGCCTCAGTTCATCGCCGACTATCCGCTCAGGTACGTCTCCCGTTACATTTACGATCAGTTTCAGGCCCTTCTCGTTGATCTTGCCAACATGTATGGCGAGCGTATCTTTCAGGAACTTATCCAGCGAGAATTCCCTGTTCTCGATCTCGAGCTTGCCGGCTGCCATCTTCGAATAATCCAGCAGATCATTGATGATCTTGCTCATGTTCTCGCAACAGTGAAGGATGACTCCGACCGCCTCCTCCTGCTCCGGGGACAGCTGGGTCGCCTCAAGCCCTTCTGCCATACCCTTTATGCCGTTGATGGGCGTTCGAAGCTCGTGGGTTATGTTGGCGGTGAATTCATTCTTCATCTTGGTCGCCGCCTCGACATCCTCCATTGCCTTGTTGTGATTCTCGATAGCGGCCGCGCGGTCGGAATCGTTCACGGCATATGCCGCCATGTACGATGTATCCGCGATCCTTGAGCATGTGAGCTTGACCGGATAACATGATCTGTTTTCCCGGTATGCGACCGTTTCAATGGCATCGAATCTTATCCAGTTCTCGAAAGTCGTATCTTTGCGCGCAGCCATCGGAAAAATGTCAAAAATGCTGACTTTACCCAGATCCATATACTTCGTTTCGGCGTAGGCTGCCTTATTGGCGTAGACTACCCAACCTTCCCGGTCAAAGATAAAGACCGCTTCGCATGTGTCATCAAGAACAATGCGGCAATACTCCTCAAGTTCAGCTCTGTACATACTTAACCTCTAAAATGTTTCGTTTTTCAAAAATTTAATTTGACAATTCCCCATAACGTGATGTATAATTCATAAAACGAAAGGAGGCATTGTCTATGAATTTTAATGTCCGTTTGAAGCAGCTTCGTCAGAAAAACAAGCTTACCCAGAGCGAGCTTGCCGAAATACTCGGGCTGAAGCCTACAGCCATTTCCAATTATGAGTCCAAGAGAAATGAACCCTCTTTTGACAAGTTGATCGCCCTTTCCAAGTATTTTGATGTTTCGTGTGATTATCTCCTCGGTATTTCAGATTCATACCTGCCCGTAGTGGGTGAGGTTCTTGATAAGGACATTGTTGATTTCTTCAGTCTCTATCAGCAGCTCAATCAGCAGAGCGCTGAGGAAGCCCGTAATTATGTCAAGTATCTTATTTACAAACAGCAGAACAGCTGATAGTACAACTCATAATGCTTATTTGCTCCGCCCGGCCGGGCGGAGTTTTTTACTCTTTATCCTTACCGTTTTCCCTGTCACCGGGGCTTTGTTCCGGACTTTCCCCGTTCTTCTTTTTTCCGAGCTTATAAAATGCCTGCATAATGTAAATGATCACGGGCACAGCGATGGTCATATACAGCGCGACCATAAATACCTCGTGTGAGTGCTCCCATTTGCCTACTCCGGCAACAAATGCCACCACATACATACCGAGCAGCAATATGATACCGATTATTGCGGCTATCCTTCTGACCTTATTCATCTTTTAACCTCACAAATTCTTTTTTGCAAACCGAGAAATACGGTTGATCGTCAATCTTCGGCTTCCCTGCGTATCTTTTCCATGTATTCTTTAAGCTTCGCCTCGTACCCGTTGTCGCTCAGCCTGTAAAACCGGGTTCCCACGAGCTCGTCCGGCAGATACTGCTGTTTGCAGTAATGATTCTTGAAGTCGTGCGAATACTTGTATCCTATCCCATGGCCCAGTTTCGATGCGCCTTTGTAATGGGCGTCCATGAGATGCGGCGGTACCGGCGGCGTCTTCCTCTTCGCGACATCGTCCATTGCTTCGTAAATGGCGGTAACGGCCGAATTCGATTTCGGTGCACACGCCACATAGGAAGCTGCCTGTGCGAGTATTATCTGTGATTCGGGCATTCCGATGCGCTCACACGCGAGAAATGCCGAGACCGCAACGTTGAGCGCCATCGGGTCCGCATTGGACACATCCTCGGCCGCGCATATCACTATACGCCTTGCAATGAACTTGATATCTTCTCCCGCATACAACATCCTCGCGAGGTAATATATCGCGGCATCGGGGTCGGATCCGCGCATGCTCTTTATGAACGCCGAAATATTATCATAATGATTGTCGCTGTCTTTGTCGTACCTGACTACACGTTTCTGGATACATTCCGACGCGGTCTCAAGATCGATATGGATCAGCCCGTCGTCGGATCTTCCTGTCGTCAATACCCCGAGTTCTATGGCATTTAATGCCGCTCTGGCGTCGCCGTTGGCCATATCCGAAAGGAAATCGAGCGCATCATCCTCGATACACGCCTTGTAACTGCCTAGTCCCTTCTCTTCATTTTCAAGTGCCCTCAGGATGATTGTTTTAATATTATCCTGCGACAGGGGCTTCAGTTCGAAAATGACCGATCGCGAAAGCAACGCTCCGTTTACTTCAAAATACGGATTCTCTGTGGTTGCGCCGATCAGGATGATCGTTCCGTCTTCGACAAACGGGAGCAGATAATCCTGCTGGCCTTTGTTGAAACGGTGGATCTCATCGATGAACAGTATGGTGCGTTTCCCGTATCCCCCGAGAGTTTTCTGGGCTTCCGCCACCACATCCTCCATGTCCTTTTTACCTGCGGACGTAGCATTGATCTGTCTGAATTCGCAGCTTGTTGTGGCGGCAATGACCTTCGCAAGTGTTGTCTTGCCCGTTCCCGGCGGCCCATAAAATATAAGAGAGCTGAGCCTGTCGGCGCTTATCGCCCGGTAAAGCATCTTGTCATGCCCGAGGATATGCTCCTGCCCCACTACTTCATCAAGGGACTGCGGCCGCATACGGGACGCAAGAGGCGATTCTTTCGCCTGATTTTTCTCTTTCATGTAGTCAAATAAGTCCATATTGTTTTCCTTCAACCCTTGTACGCCTTCACCGCTATCTCGATATACTCTTTCTCGGCTTTCCCCAATTCCGCATCTTTCCTGTAAATAACGTAGAAACTCCTCGGAGCTTCCCCTCCTATCGGAAATGTGATGATCCTGCCGCTCTCTGCCATGTCTGCCGCAGCATATGCCGACATTATCGAAACGCCCACTCCCCGGGCGACCATATGCTTGATCGCTTCCTGGTCATTACTGCGCATCACGATATTATGGTCTCCCGATTCCTCGATAACCTTTTCGGCGGCAAATTTCGTTCCGGAGCCTTCTTCACGGAGTATCACCGGATTTTTGAGCAGATGCGCTACAATCTTCTCATGAGAATCACCTGAATGTATGATCTTTTCAAAACGGGGAAGTGCGGGTGCGGCAATGACCAGCTCATCACTGCACAGGTGCCGGGATTCGATCCCGTTCCTTTCGCTTCGTTTACCGATTACTCCGAAGGATACGGTCCCGTCGAATACCATGTCCTCTATTTCCCTGCTGTTGCCATATTTCATGACTATCCGGCTGTCCTTGTTCTTCTTTACGAATTGCTCGGTGACACGCGGCAGAAGATATCCCGAAGGAATGGTCGAAGCGCCGATCCGGATAATGTTCTCTCCTGCTTCGCTGCAATAATCGAACATTGCATCTTTGAGAGTCAGCATGCGGACCGCCATATCAAAAAGCTTCTTGCCGTCATTGGTCAGACATAAGGTTTTGGTCGTCCTCTCGAACAGTTTTATCTTCAGCTCCTTCTCGAGTGAAGCTACATGAGTGCTGATAGTGGGTTGTGTCAGATACAGCCTGCGTGCCGCTCCCGAAAAGCTTCCCGATTCAGCAACGCTCACAAATGCTTCTAACTGCTTGAGCTCCATATTCTGCTTCCTCCAATGTATTGAAATACCCGAACGAGAATCTGACCGTTCCCGAAGGGAATGTTCCTATTGTCCTGTGGGCCGTCGGCGCACAGTGCAGACCCACCCTGGTCCAGATCCCGTAGTCCGTTTCAAGCCTGTATGCCAGCTCTGCGGGATCTTTTCGATCGCATGCAAGTGAAACAACGGGAAGTCTGCCGGAGTATACATGTAAACCATCGATCCCCGTCAGTTTTTCCACGAAGCTTTCTGCAACTGCATTTTCATGATCTCTTATCTTATCGATCCCTGTCTGTCCGATGAACTCAAGTCCCGCTTTCAGGCCATATATTCCCGGGATGTTCATGGTTCCGGCTTCGAATCTGTCAGGCAGCTCTTCGGGCATAGTCAGCAGATGCGAAAAGCTTCCCGTCCCGCCTTCTATAATTGTGTCCATCTGCCCGACCAGTCTTGAAGATACCGCAAATCCGCCTATTCCCTGCGGCCCATACAGGCTCTTATGTCCCGAGAAACTTACGGCATCAAGCCCCATCTTTTCCATGTCTATATCAAGTATTCCCGCGGTCTGCGCACAGTCCGCGATGAGGAATATGTTATTGTTTCTGCAGAATTTCCCGGCCGCTGCGATCGGAAGTATTCTTCCGCAGACATTCGATCCGTGGGTCAAAACCACTGCCCGGAAACATTTTCTCTCCCTTTGAGCTTTCTCGAGTATATGTTCAAGTCCCGTCTGCATCTTTTGTTCGCTGATGCTTCCGTCAACGTCGCATTCTATGACATCGTATGTAATGATCCCCTTTGCTGCCAGTGCCTCGACCGGGCGCATGACCGCATTATGCTCCATCGAGCTTACCGCGATATGGTCTCCGGGTCTTACAATGCCTTTTATCAGCATATTGAGGCTGTATGTATCGGAAGGCGTAAAAATGATGTTTTTCTCGTCTTCGGCGCCAAACAGGTTTTTCAGCCTGCTTCTTGTCTCAAATACAGTCTCTCCGGCTTTATAAGCGCCGTCATAGCTGCTTCTGTTAATGTTGCAGCCTATATTTTTGATATAATCAAGCATGGCACTTCCTACGCCGTCCGGCTTCGGAAATGACGTTGCGGCATTGTCGAAATAAACCTTTTTCATGCTCCGGCCTCATCAGTCTTTTTTCATACTATTCCAAAATATCATTATACCACATTTATAGGTTTTATCAATATATCACGAGCCTTTATTCCACAAAATCAATAACCGCAGCAGAATTTATAATGATAAAATTTATATGTTATCTTGTATACCTTCCTTCGAGGAGGAAGATAAAGAAAAATAAACGTTCAAGGGAGGTTTGTTTTGAAAACATCAAAAAAAGAGCTTATAATTATTTCAGTTTTCGGGATACTTACGGGTATCATCGCGGTTTCACTTGTATTCTTCGGTAATCCGGCCAATATGGGCTTCTGTATTGCCTGTTTCATCCGTGATACCGTAGGCGGATTGGGACTTCATTCGGCGGGAGTCGTGCAATATATCAGGCCTGAGATAATCGGTCTGATCCTCGGTTCCTTCCTTCTTTCTCTTGTAAGAAAAGAATTTGCTCCGAAGGGTGGTTCCGCTACCATCACCAGATTCATCCTCGGATTCTTCGTCATGGTTGGCTGCCTTGTTTTCCTCGGATGTCCTTTCCGAATGATCTTAAGGCTTTCGGCAGGTGATCTTAATGCTTTGATCGGACTTTTAGGCTTCTCCTGCGGTATCGGAGTGGGTGTATTCTTCCTGAAGAAGGGTTTCTCCCTGAAGCGTTCATACCGTCAGCCCGTAACCGAAGGTGTTGCAATGCCTGTTATTGCGATAGTCCTGCTCGTTCTTCTTGTTACTGCTCCTGCATTTATCATCTTTTCCGAGAAAGGTCCCGGCAGCATGCACGCTCCGATAATCCTCTCTTTATGTGCCGGCCTGCTGGTAGGAGGCATGGCCCAGTACAGCAGATTGTGTATGGTCGGTGGTATCAGAGACCTTATCCTGTTCCGTGAAAAGAAGCTGATACTTGGCTTCGGAGCTATATTTGTTGCCGCTCTGATCGGTAATCTTATTACAGGTAAGTTTAATCTTGGTTTAACTAATCAATTCGGAGTGGTTGCTCATTTCGATATCCTCTGGAACTTTTTAGGCATGCTTCTGGTCGGATACGGATGTGTCCTTCTGGGCGGCTGTCCTCTCCGTCAGCTCATCCTTGCCGGGGAAGGCAATTCCGATTCGGCAGTCACCGTACTTGGGCTTGCAGTCGGCGCAGCATTCTGTCATAATTTTGGTATAGCTGCAACCGCTGCTTCAAAATCCGCAGACGGTGTTGAAAATGTCGGCGGCGTTTCAACGACCGGAAAGATCGCAGTCATCATAGGACTGATAGTTGTTACCATCATCGCTATAGTTAATACCTTTCAGGTATTCAAGCGCAAGTCGGAACAATGATGATCACTATATAATTTAAGGAGGATTTAATTTATGAGTAATCTCGATATTAATAAACTTGATGCCAGGGGTCTCTCGTGTCCCGAGCCCGTGATCATGATCAAGAAAGCCGTTGATGAAGCCAAAACAGCGAATAAAACAGCACCCGGAAACATTCCCGAAGGAATGGTCTTTACCATTATGGTAGATAATAAGACTTCTGTAGAAAACATCACCCGTTTCGGGGAGCATGCCGGTCTGACCGTAACAAATGAAAAAACAGGTGATGATTATACCGTGACTTTGAAGAAATGATCCGGACCGTTTCACACAAACCGGATTGATTTACTTAAGTTAAATGAGGTTGGGATCGATGGCCGATTATATAGTGACTTTCTTCTCTCATTTCGGAGCAATACGCTACAAAAAAGAAACGGAACAGGCAAAGCTCGACAGTGTTCTTATGCCTGTTCCGAGGTTTTTGAGCTCTTCCTGCGGTACCTGTGTGCGCATCAATAACGTAGAAGCGGGACTTCCTCTTCCCTCGCACCCGGATGAGATCGAATCGGCCGTAAGGCTCAGGGAACATGAGACTTATATAACGATCTGGGACGGATCCCGGTTCACGGATATTTGTGATTGAAAGATATTTGAGTTTGACGGATATTTGAGTTTGACGTCATTACATTTTATGGGCTTAGAAGCTCATTTTTTCGCTGTGGGAGGATTAAGCATGAGTGAAGATATCAGACTTACAAGACTTGCCAATTGTGCGGGCTGCGGCGCGAAGCTCGGAGCCGGTACCTTATCGAAGCTCCTTACCGATCTTCCCGTCATCCGGGATGATCGCCTGATAGTCGGGTTTGACACAAGCGATGACGCCTGTGTTTACAAGCTGGATGATGAGAATGCCCTTGTCCAGACTCTCGATTTCTTCCCCCCGATCGTAGATGATCCCTATATGTTCGGACAGATAGCCGCCTGCAATGCCCTGAGCGATATTTACGCCATGGGCGGTGAACCGAAACTGGCTCTCAATATCATGACCGTCACAAAAAGCATGACCGAAGATTCCATACGTTCGATCCTTCGGGGCGGCTATGATAAAGCCTGTGAAGCCGGAGCGATAATCTGCGGCGGACATACGATCAACGACGAATCACCGAAATACGGACTCAGTGTTAC
>JAFZNE010000106.1 GCA_017553035.1 Lachnospiraceae bacterium | reverse complement strand
TTTCCATTTTGTATGTTTCATCGTAGGACAGCAGAAAAACCTTATCCGTCGTTCCGGTATCGGACAGTTCGCTTTCGGCAATGACATAAGCTTCCGCTTCGTTAAAAGCCTCCTCGATAAAATCACCGTTCAGCCATTTTCTAAGATCCGAATTGGCCCAGGTGCCGTCATAATCCTTAAAATCGTCGTCAATAACCTTCTCTGCAAGCGCATATTTGCTTAAAAGGAACAGTTGTGAACCGTCATTGGACAGAACGATCCATTTAATGGGCTCTTTCCCGTTCTTCGACTTGTTATCCTGCTCGTAAGAGCCGAAGGTGACTATATCTCCGACCTTGAAGTCATTTGAGGCCGCATTTGCCTTCCGACTGCCGGCTATCGGAATCAGGCAAATTGTAAGAGCCAGAGTCAGTAATACCGTCACTGCTTTGCGAAATCCTGTTTTCATGTGATACAACTCCTTCGCCTGTTATAATTCATTCGAACTGATCATTCATCTTTAAGACTTACGACTATCATCGGGCGTACGCCGCAGATATCATACCATAACGGGTCACCTCCGAAACTGACCGCTCCGTAATTGCCTACTGCTGCAAAGTAGATATTGAGGCTCCAGCATCCGGACAAATCATACCCCTTAGAGCGCAGCCACCAGAACTGGCAGGCAAGTTCACCGGAAGTGGTCATCGCATCTTCCGCAGGATCTTCCGGGTCGTATCCCCACACACCTTTTTCAAGTGCGTAAGCGGTAGCGGCACACCGTCTTTCAATATCGTTTACACTTTCATCATAATTAAATCCGTAATCCGGGTTCAGCATATCAAGAGCGGTCGGCAGGAATACCTTATCTTCGGTATCATTACCATTATCGGAATTATAATACCTGTCGTCCGAGTTCTTCAGCTTTGTCAGCTTTATCCGGTTCTGCTCATCCTTACTGAATGCGGTGTTGTAAAAATCATCATTAAGCCACCTGCGGATCGAGCTCATTTCCCAAAATACCTTATCGTATTTATCCTGCTCTTCATCTGTTGCGAACGGCTGGCAGTCAAGCACGTATTTGCTGAGAAGAGTCATCTCGGTTCCTGTTTTGGACAGAACATACCATTCGATAGGCTCAGCGCCGTTTTCCTGATTGTTGTCCTGGTCATATGAGCCAAAGGTTATCGTCTCACGCTCTACAACAGGCGCCGGTGTTTCCGGCAACATTGCTTTTATCCTCTCACCTTTAACGGTTATCAGACTGTCCTTGCCGGCAGATTTCAGTGCAGCAAGATCAACCACCAGCGCCGGTCTTATTCCCAGATTCGATTTTTCCAGCGTGACCTCTTCATAATCATCCTCACAATAATGGCCGGTGAAATATTCAAAATCATCATCGTAGTAGTCGAAATAACATCTGACTCCGTCGCAAACATCGCCTCCGCAGCTTACAGCGGAAAACTTTCCTTTTTTATTGGTCCGCAGCCACCAGAAACATGCATTGCTGTGTTCCGGGAAATAATAAGCATAGTTGCATGTCCAGACAGGGAATTTATGCGAGACGGTGCCTATGCGGGCGAGGTTGGAGGATAAACCGTATTCCTCCTTCGTCACCTCGTCTTTGGACAGAAGAAATACTTTATCTGTAGTCTTCACATCCTTAAGCTTGGTGGATGCGATAAATCCGGCCTGTTCACTGTCAAATGCGGTATTTATGAAGCTGTCGTTCAGCCATTTTCTTAAGCTGCTTTTTTTCCAGGTGACTTTCTTACCGTATGTACCGTTCATATTATCAGCGGCTATCACATGTCTGCTCAGCAGGAAGAGTTTTGAATCCTTATTTGAAAGGACGATCCATTCGAGCGGCTCTTTGCCGTCTTTATCCTCGTCCTGCTCCCAGGCACCGAATTGAACTACGTCGCCGGTTTTAACCTCGCCGATATCGGGAATCCCGGTATTTTCCAGGGTAATATCACGAACATTGCTGTACTCACCCTTAACAGTCTTGCCGTTGTATTTCAGATATCCTCTGACTTTAAAGGAATATGTGCCTTCCTTCAGATTTTTGACGGTATAGGACTGAATAAACTGGCCTTCTTTTTTTAAAGTCTTGATTTTCTTAAATTTCTTGGCTCCGGGAGCCTTCATCATGATCTCATACCCGGAAGTGTATTCGTTCCTGGATATGATGATATTGACCGACGTGATGTCATTGCAGGTTTCAAGAGTGATCGCCGGCTTGCCTGGCTTGGATGATTCGGTTATCCTGAATCCTGAAGGAAAGCCTTCCCATTCGTCTTCTTCCTCGGCGTATGCAGGCTGATATGATGACAACATGCATAAAACCAGTATTACCGATAATATGGTCGCCAACATTTTATTAAATGATATCCTGTTCATTAATGATCTCCTTCGTTTTCTCAGTATTTTCCTTCGAATACGGCCTTCTCATCCGCGATACATTTTCCGGTCACACCTACCAGTTCTTTGGCCTTGTCGCCAAGCTCGACCACGATCGCGGGACGGACTCCGAAACCTTTTACATAAAACTTCTCGTCATCGTCCTCATCATAATGCTGGGAAAAATACTTCGATCCGTAGTAGGTGGTATGATTATATCCGCCTCTTTCGCTGATGAACTGGAAATCGCCGGCGTACTCGGGCTTATCCGATATTGACCGGGTTGCCGTTCTGAGCCACCAGTAGCAGGCGTACTGGCCGCTGTATGCATAATGAAAGTTGTTGTCAAGATAGCCCTGACAGGTTGTAACATATTCCTTTTTTCCATCGCCGTCCCTGTCGCCTTCCGACTGGGCATACACGGTTGCACCGCATCTGCGGTCCATTTTATCGCCGAAGCCGTATTCCGCACTCGTTGCCTCAGCCTGAGACAGCAGGAAGACCTTATCGGTCGTACCGACATCCTCAAGCTCCGTTTCGGCGATAATGCCTGCTTGAGCCTCGCTGAATGCGTTATTGAGGAAATAATCGTTCAGCCATTTTCTTAAGAAACAGTTCTCATATGTTATAGTCTCATCTGTCTTTGGATTGATCTTGCCGGCGTCAAGTACATTCTTGGCAAGCAGGAACAGCTTTGAGCCGTCATTTGAAAGAACTATCCACTCAACGGTCTCCTTACCGTTCTCCTTATTGTTGTCCTGCTCGTACGCGCCTAAAGCCACGATGTCGCCGGTAGTAACGTCGGCAAGATCCTTCTTATCGTACTTTATCGTAACGGATTTCACTTTACTGAATTTGCCTTCATGCCATTCGTGCCCGTCATCAAACTCGCCCTGTACTTTAAAGAAATATTTGCCTTCCTGAGAGATCCTTACCACATAAGTACGCTTTTTTTTGCCGTCTTTGTCATAGTAATCTATCTGCTGATAATCCTTATCTCCGGGTCCTTTCATATAAATCCCGTATCCATCGGTATTCTTTGTTTTCTTGATCGTAATAACCACAGCACTTCCGTTGGCGACGCTCTTTACCGTGATCTTGGGTTTCCCGGGCGTCACAGCCGCCGAGGCACGTCCCGGGATCGGAAGCACGGTTATGATCATAACTGCCAAAATAACCGCTGCAAAGATTCTCCTGATGATCGATCTGCTCATAATGCTCACCTTGATTTACACCTTTCCTGATTAATTTGTCCGGCGCCGTTTACCACCGGCGTCGGCGGATATACCATTTGCTATTATAAGCATAACTTTCACGGTTTGATTATACAAGTGTCTAAAGGTTACCTATTGGGAAATAAAAAAGAACAGGCCTGCGAACCTGTTCTTTTTTGATCCCGAAAATCCGGGGTTACAGACGTTTGATCCTTTCTATCGCCTCTATCGTGTTCTCGCGGTTTCCGAACGCCGTAAGTCTGAAATAGTGCTCTCCGTGCGGCCCGAAGCCCGAGCCGGGCGTACCTACGACTCCCGCTTTTTCAAGCAGATAGTCGAAAAACTGCCAGCCGGTCATATCATCGGGCGTCTTAAGCCAGATATACGGAGCGTTCTTTCCGCCCGAAACTTCGTATCCGGCTGCCGCAAGACCATCCAGGATGATCCCGGCGTTCTGCATGTAATATGCGATCTGTTCCCTGACCTGTTTGCGGCCGTTTTCGGAATATACGGCTTCGCCGGCTTTCTGTACGATATAGGGAGCTCCGTTGTATTTTGTTCCGTGTCTTCTCGCCCACAGCGGCCACAGCGCCTCGCCGCCGGCCTTAAGTTCTTTCGGGATCACCGTGAATCCGAGTCTGAGTCCCGTAAATCCTGCCGTTTTTGAAAATGATCTGAATTCGATGGCGCATCCTTTTGCACCGTTGCATTCATAAATGCTGTGAGGCACATCGTCTTCGGAAATGTATGCTTCGTAGGCAGCATCGTACAGGATTATGCTTCCGTGTTCGTTGGCGTAATCAACCCATTTCTGGAGCTCTGTCTTGTGAATGACAGCTCCGGTGGGATTGTTCGGGAAGCACAGATAGATAAGGTCGGGAACCTCTGAGGGAAGTTCCGGCGTAAAGCCGTTTTCCTTAAGACACGGCATGTAAATGACATCGTTGAAGCACTCTTTTGCGGGATCGTATTCTCCGGTCCTGCCCGCCATTACATTGGAATCAACATACACGGGATATACCGGATCGCAGACCGCAACCCTGTTGTCGAGGCTGAATATCTCCTGGATATTGCCGCAGTCGCATTTTGCTCCGTCGGATACAAAAATCTCGTCGGGTGAGATGTCGCAGCCGCGCTCAATGAAATCCTTTTTCGCGATCACGCTTCTTAAAAACTCATATCCGAGATCAGGCGCATATCCCTTGAAGGTTTCGGGATTTCCCATCTCATCGACAGCCTTGTGCAGTGCTGTGATGATCTCCGGCGCTATCGGCTGAGTCACGTCGCCGATACCGAGGCGTATGATCTTCGCCTCCGGATTCTTCTCCTGATATTCCCTTACCTTCTTTCCGATCGTCGAGAATAAATAACTGCCGGGAAGCTTCTTGTAATTGGTATTGATATGTGCCATTTCAGATCTCACTCCATTTCAGTTTTATATGATAATACTATAATTGCCTGATTACCATGTCAATATTCAGTCACAGATTCGTGTACCCCATCAGATCCCTGTCGACTGCCTTCGCAACACTCCGTCCTTCGGATATCGCCCATACGACCAGTGACTGTCCGCGGTGCATATCGCCTGTTACATAGACCTTCATAACAGAAGTTGCGTGCGCGCCGGGTGCGGTCTTAACATTGGTCCTGCCGTCAAGTTCAACGCCGAAATTATCCGTAACATATTTCTCGCTCCCGAGGAAACCTGCCGCGATAAGCACAAGATCCGCGGGCACGGTCCTCTCCGTTCCTGCTACGGGTACCATGTTCATCCTGCCCATCTTTTCGTCTTTTTTAGGTTCCAGAGATACGAGGACCGCCGATTTGACATTGCCCTTTTTATCCTTTTTGAACTCCTTGACCGTGGTCTTGTAGATCCGGGGATCGGAACCGAATTTCCAGATAGCCTCTTCCTGGCCGTAATCGGTCTTTAAGACTCTCGGCCATTCGGGCCATGAGTTCGAAGGAAGTCTCTTGGCCGGAGGTTCGGGCATCATCTCCAGCTGGGTCACGCTCTTTGCGCCGAGGCGTATACATGATCCGACACAGTCATTTCCCGTATCTCCGCCGCCGATAACGATAACCTTCTTATCCTTCGCAAGTTCCGTCGGAAATTCTTTAAATTCCGAATCGAGCAGTTTTCTGGTCACGGCTGTTAAGAATTCAACAGCGAACATGATGCCCTTCGCATCTCTGCCCGGAACATTGATGTCTCTCGGATTCGAAGCACCGCAGGCCAATACCACCGCATCATACTCTTTCAGCAGTTCGGCGGATGTAATGTCCTTTCCGACATCGGTATTTACGACAAATCTGATGCCCGACTTTTCCATCAGCGCCACACGTCTGTCGATGACCGATTTATCGAGCTTCATGTTGGGGATGCCGTATCTTAGCAGTCCGCCTATGCGGTCTCTTCTCTCATACACCGTCACGAGATGTCCTCTGCTGTTAAGATCGATGGCTGCGGCAAGTCCCGAAGGTCCGCTTCCGATGACCGCGACTTTCTTGCCGGTCCTTACGGCAGGCGCATCGCCCGAGACCAGACCGTTCTCATAGGCGTATTCGATGACTGCCTTCTCATTCTCTTTTGTTGAAACCGGAGCGTCCGCGACACCGCATGTACAAGCCGCCTCGCACAGGGCGGGACACACTCTGCAGGTGAATTCGGGCAGACTGTGCGTAACGGAGAGTCTGCGGTAGGCCTCGGCCATCCTTCCTCTGTAAACCAGATCGTTGACCTCGGGGATCAGATTGTGCAGCGGACAGCCCGACGCCATCCCGGCGATCATCACACCTGCCTGGCAGAACGGAACGCCGCATTCCATGCATCTTGCCGCCTGCTTCTGCTGTTCGGCCAGAGGAAGCCTTCCGTGAAATTCCTTAAAATCAAGTACTCTGTCGGCTTCCTCCCTGACATTTCCTTCTTTCCTTTCATATTCCAAAAAACCGGTAACCTTTCCCATCGCTCAACCTCCGATAAATGTTCTGAACGCTTCTATCCTGGCGGTTTCGGGATCCATTCCCTCCTCCTCCGCCTTTGCGATCAGCTTCAACATTTCCTTGTAATCAACCGGTATGATCTTTTTAAAATGAGGGATATAGGAATCGAAATCCTCCAGTATTTCCTTTCCCTTCTTTGAGCCGGTATTTTCGACATGAGCCGCGATCAGTTTCTTCAGTTCGTCAAGATCCGCCTTATGCTCGACCGTCTCCATATTTACAAGCTGTTTGTTCAGATTCTTGTACAGTTTGTTATCCATATCGAGTACATATGCAACACCGCCGCTCATTCCTGCCGCGAAGTTCTTACCCGTGGAACCGAGGATCACAACGCATCCGCCGGTCATATACTCGCATCCGTGCTCTCCGACGCCTTCAACGACCGCAACAGCGCCCGAATTTCTGATCGCGAAACGTTCGCCGGCCATTCCCGCGATATACGCCTGTCCGGAAGTAGCACCGTACAGAGCAACATTACCGATGATTATATTCTCGGAAGGATCGTATTTGGCCTCTTTGGGCGCGCGGACAACGAGCTTGCCGCCCGATAAGCCCTTTCCGAAATAATCGTTGGCGTCTCCTGTAAGATCGAGCGTAAGACCCTTCGGGATAAATGCTCCGAAGCTCTGTCCGCCCGCTCCCGTACAGTCGATCGTGATCGTATCTTCCGCGAGACCCTCATGGTACTTTCTTGTTATCTCGGCTCCGAGCAGTGTACCGAAGGTTCTGTCGGTATTCTTGAGTTCAACCGAGATCTTCGATGCCGACCCGTCTTTCAGCGATTTCTGTATCTTCCTTGATCTTAACAGTACCTTTTCATCCATTGTATTTTCCAGATGGAAATCAAACAGATGCTGAGGTCCGAATACAGCCTTGTCACGCGGTGTGGAAGACATATCCATCAGTATCGCCGAGAGATCGAGTTTGTTCCTGCCACGGTCCGGTGTTGTATCCGCCGAGCTGCCTGAAGCCTTTTCCTTCAGCAGATCGGTCCTGCCGACGAGCTCCTCCACCTTTCTGACTCCGAGAGAAGCCATGATCTCGCGAAGCTGTCTTGCGATAAAAATCATGAAATTCTCAACATACTCAGGCTTGCCCGCAAATCTCTTTCTCAGTTCGGGGTTCTGTGTCGCAACGCCCATAGGACAGGTATCCGACTGGCATGCTCTCATCATAACGCAGCCGAGCGTGATGAGCGGAGCCGTCGCAAATCCGAACTCTTCCGCGCCAAGGATGGCCGCTATGGCCACATCACGGCCGGTCATAAGCTTGCCGTCCGTTTCGATGACAACCTTGTTTCTGAGGCCGTTTGCGATCAGAGTCTGATGGGTTTCCGCAAGTCCGAGCTCCCAGGGAAGTCCCGCATTGTGGATCGATGAAAGCGGTGCCGCGCCTGTTCCTCCGTCGTAGCCCGAGATCAGGATAACTCCCGCTCCGGCCTTGGCAACGCCCGCCGCAACGGTTCCGACGCCCGCTTCCGAAACAAGCTTGACCGATATCCTGGCGTCTTTATTTGCATTTTTAAGATCGTAAATAAGCTGTGCAAGATCCTCTATCGAGTAAATATCGTGATGAGGAGGCGGTGAGATAAGGCTCACGCCGGGTGTTGAATGTCTTGTCTTGGCGATCCAGGGATAAACCT
Organism: Lachnospiraceae bacterium; assembly: GCA_017553035.1. Taxonomy (GTDB): domain Bacteria; phylum Bacillota; class Clostridia; order Lachnospirales; family Lachnospiraceae; genus RUG11977. The sequence continues at coordinate 35,956 of JAFZNE010000106.1, read as the reverse complement.
TCTTTCCGGGCAGATGTCCGCCTTCACCGGGCTTCGCGCCCTGCGCCATTTTTATCTGTATCTCTTTTGCGCTCACGAGATAACGGCTCGTGACGCCGAATCTACCGCTCGCAACCTGTTTGATCGCCGAACTTCTGTCATTATCGGTCCCCGCGGATTCAAGTCTTTCGTCGCTCTCGCCGCCCTCGCCGCTGTTTGATTTGCCGTGAAGACGGTTCATTGCGATCGCAAGCGTCTCGTGTGCTTCCTCGGAGATCGAACCGTAGGACATCGCACCGGTCTTGAAGCGTTTGACTATCGACGCCTCGTCCTCAACCTCTTCGATCGGAACGGGCTTGCCGGCATAATTAAAATCGAGCAGACTTCTTAAATACCCTGTTCTTTCGGCGTCCGCAAGCTCCGTGTATTCCCTGAAACGGTTATAGTCGCCTTCTCTTGTCGCGGTCTGCAGCGCATGGATGGTCTGCGGATTGTATCTGTGATTCTCGCCCTGACTTCTCATCTTGTGACGTCCGAGCGCCGTGAACTCAAGATCGCTCTCAAGTCCGAGCGGATCGAATGCAAGACTGTGCTGGGCGTCGGCTGCCTTTCCTATATCCTCGAGCGAGATGCCTCCGATACGGCTGACGGTTCCGGTAAAATATTCATCAATAACTTCGGGCGAGATTCCTATCGCCTCGAAGATCTTGCTGCCCTGATATGACTGGATCGTTGAAATACCCATTTTTGACGCGATCTTGACGATCCCGAACAGCACCGCGTTATCAAAATCATCCACCGCGGCGTAGTAATCCTTATCGAGAAGTTCCTCGTCGATCAGCTGGGCGATCGTCGCATGTGCAAGATAAGGATTTACAGCCGATGCACCGAATCCGAGCAGTGTGGCGAAATGATGAACCTGCCTGGGCTCGCCCGATTCAAGGATCAGCGACATGGCCGTACATTTACGTGTATCGACAAGATGCTTGTGAACCGCGGCAACCGCGAGCAGCGAAGGGATCGCCACATGGTTCTCGTCAACACCCCTGTCCGAAAGGATCAGGATGTTCGCGCCTTCCTTATATGCCTTGTCAACCTCAAGGAACAGATGCTTGAGCACCATTTTCATCGGAGTGCTCTTGTAATACAGGGTTGAAACCTTCGAAACCTTGAAGCCGTCACGCTTCATATTTTCGATCTTAAGCAGGTCGAGATCGGTAAGTATGGGATTGTTTATCTTCAGAACATGGCAGTTCTCGGGCTTCTGTTCGAGCAGATTGCCGTTTTTTCCCACATATACGGTCCTTGAGGTAACGATCTCCTCGCGCTGCGCATCGATCGGAGGATTGGTTACCTGTGCGAACTGCTGCTTGAAATAGTAAAACAGCGGCTGGTATTTGCCCGACAGGACTGCTATCGGCGTATCGATACCCATCGAGCCGATGCTCTCGCTTCCCGAAAGAGCCATATTCAGGATACCGTCGTGATAATCTTCCCAGGTATAGCCGAAAGCCTTCTGAAGACGGCTTCTGTGCTCTCCGGTAAGCTGCGGCACCTTCCTGTTGGGGATCTTCAGATCCGACAGCTGCAGCAGGTTGCTGTCGAGCCACTCTCCGAAAGGCTCGCTCAGAGCATACTTTTCCTTGATCTCCTCATCGTAGAAGATACGTTTTTCCTTTGTATCGACAAGCAGGATCTTGCCCGGATGAAGCCTTTCCTTTTTGATGATATGACTCTCTTCGATCGGGAGTACGCCCACTTCCGAAGAAAGGATCAGTCTTTGGTCGTCGGTCACGACATATCTTGAAGGACGAAGTCCGTTCCTGTCGAGGATCGCGCCCATAACGTCGCCGTCCGAGAAAAGGATCGACGCGGGACCGTCCCAGGGCTCCATCATCGTAGCATAATACTGGTAAAAATCTCTTTCCTCCTGAGACAGAGTCTCATTGTGAGCCCAGGGCTCGGGGATCATCAGCATCGCGGCCAGAGGCAGGTCAAGGCCGCTCATCATCAGGAATTCCAGTGTATTGTCAAAGCTTGCCGAATCGGAGCCGCTCGCATGTATTACCGGAAGGACCTTTGTCATGTCTTCTTCGGAGAACATCGAAGTATGCATAGTTTCTTCACGGGCAAGCATTTTATCCATATTGCCTTTTATCGTGTTGATCTCGCCGTTGTGTACTATCAGACGGTTGGGATGAGCCCTGTTCCAGCTCGGATTGGTATTGGTCGAGAATCTCGAATGTACCATTGCGATCGCGGACTCATAATCGGGATCTGTAAGGTCCTTATAGAACGAGCGCAGCTGTCCCACAAGGAACATGCCCTTGTACACGATCGTACGGCAGGATAATGAAGGAACATAAGTATTTACACAGCTCTGCTCAAATTCCCTGCGCACCACATAGAGCATGCGGTCAAAATCCAGGTCCTCACCGACACCTTCCGGCCTTTCGATGAATACCTGGTAGATATCGGGCATGCACTCTCTGGCCGCGGTTCCGAGTACCTCGCCCACAGAGGCGACCTTACGCCAGGTGATTATGTTCAGGCCAGCTTTCCTGGTAATGATCTCGAACATTGATTTTGCCTGACGCATATCCAGATCATTCTGCGGAAAGAAGAACATTCCCACACCGTACTGTCTGGCCTTGGGCAGGGTGATGCCTTCCTTTGCAAGTACTCTCGTAAAGAATTTGTGAGGTATCTGTGTCAGGATACCGACACCGTCACCGGTCTTGCCTTCGGCATCTTTACCGGCCCTGTGTTCAAGGTTCTCAACAATGGAAAGCGCGTCATCCACTATCTTGTGGCTTGGCTTCCCTTCAACATCTATGATCGCGCCGATGCCACAGTTGTCATGCTCAAACTGCGGCGAATACAGACCTTTCTCCTCGATCTTTTTAAATAAATCAGACATTTCTAAAACCTCCGGCTTGGACAGTTCACTTTTTAAAATATATTTCATTTATCGCAAAAAAAGAGGCAAAGAGTCCCGGAAATAACTCCAAGACGCCTTTGCCTTTTTTCAAAGACCTATTATATAGCTTGCTATCCGTCATGTCAACACTCATTATCATTTTATTGCGGATAGCCTGTTATTATTCGCACGATACTTTACTCTACGTCCTGCAGAGCCTCGAAATTCTCCTCGCCGGTCCTGATCTTGACAACACGGCTGACAGGATATACGAAGATCTTGCCATCGCCGATATGACCGGTATACAGGGCTTTCTTGGCTGCCTCGATAACATCGTCAACAGGGATCGCACTGACTACGACTTCAAGCTTAACCTTGGGAAGCAGCGTCATATCGATCTCAACACCACGGTATTTCTCGCCGGCACCCTTCTGGATACCGCATCCCATAACCTGAGTTACCGTCATACCGGTAACACCCAGATCGTTCATCGCGCGCTTCAATACTTCATACCTTGACAGCTTGGCGATGATAACAACCTTTGAAATGCCGCTGTCAAACTCCGGCAAAGCTCCGGAAGGATCTTTGTAAACAGGTACCGCCGCTTTCTTCTTGGCTTCGGAAGCCTCCTCGTAGCTTTCATTTCCGAGGTTGGTGTTTTCATTGACACTCATGGTCATGGTGTTGGAAATATCCATGATCGAGAAGCCCGCATATGCAGAAGGAAGACCATGCTCGGTAGCATCAAGACCTGTGATCTCCTCTTCTTCATTGACTCTCAGGCCAACGGTCTTCTTTATGAGCAGGAACGCAAGATAGATCGTAACTACGGTCCATAATGCGGTTACAAGCATACCTGCACACTGTTTTCCGAGCTGTTCGAATCCGCCGCCGTAGAAAAGGCCTTCCTTGATCCCTGCTACCGCAAATCCGGGAGCTGTCTCGGTTGCAAACAGACCTACAGCGATCGTTCCCCAGATACCGTTGAACATATGAACCGCAACAGCACCAACAGGATCGTCAACATGAGTAACATTATCATTGAACCATACGCCGAATACTACGAGCAGACCGGATACGGCACCGATGATTGCTGCACCTGCGCAATCCGTAACGTCGCAGGGAGCGGTGATCGCAACAAGACCTGCAAGAGAAGCGTTAAGACACATCGATACATCGGGCTTGCCGTATTTGCACCAGGTAAATATCATACAGACAACTGTTGCAACTGCTGGAGCCACGGTAGTTGTAAGAAATACAGAACCCATTGTGGGAACATCGGTAGCTGCGGCACCGTTGAATCCGTACCATCCAAGCCACAGGATGAATACACCGAGAGCCGCTATAACAAGGTTGTGACCGGGGAATGCATTAACTTTTGTAACTTTACCCTTCTTGTCACGTTCGAATTTACCAAGCCTCGGTCCGAGCATCCAGGCACCGATAAATGCGCAGATACCGCCGACCATATGGATACAGTTTGAACCTGCATAATCGTGGAAGCCCCATTCAACAAGGAATCCGCCGCCCCATGTCCAGTGAGCTTCGATAGGATAGATAACTGCGGAGATGATCGCCGAATAGATACAATAACTTGAAAACTTGGTACGCTCGGCCATGGAACCGGAAACTATGGTAGCTGTGGTCGCGCAGAATACAAGGTTAAATACGAATGCGGAATAATCAAAATTTGAATATGATGTAAATACATCAAAGCTGAATCCGCCCGCGAAACCTTTCAGGATGTTCGGTCCCAGCATGAGCGATGCTCCGCAGATAAACCACATTACGGTACCGATACAGAAATCCATCAGGTTCTTCATTATGATGTTACCGGCATTTTTAGCCCTTGTAAAACCTGTTTCACACATTGCGAAGCCCGCCTGCATCCAGAACACGAGGGCTGCGCCGATCAAAAACCACACCGAAAACACTTCGTCACTTATCAAACTTTTGATTTCTTCTATCATATTCATTTCCCCCTTTTCCTTTTTTGTCCGCAAATCCATGAATATGTATGAATTTCCGGAGTATTCTCCTCAATACATATGTTTTGCGATTTCCCCTTTAATACCTTTCCAAATTCCCTGTCTGCCATCCCGTAAAGGTCCGGTCAGATATAAAAAACACCACAACAGCATGTTCCCGCCGGTTTTGCGGATCTCCACGCCATTGTGGTGACTTTTTAGATCAAATAAAGAGCAATACTTAATATACGCTGAACAGCAGCTGTCCGTAGCTCGGTACAGGCCAGCACTTCTCGCTTGTCAGCATCTCGGCTTCATCAACGTTCTTTCTCAATGCATCCATCTTCGGGATAAGATCATCTCTTACAGCCTTCGATGTCTCGATGATCTCGCTGTAGCCCTTCAGGTTTTCGAGCGATCCTTCAAGTGCTTCGACATTCTCGAGAATGTTGTCGGTGAGCTCCGAAAGTCTTTCGATCGTTGAGGTTTCGTACTTGCATTTTACATTCTCGCTTACCGATTTCATGTATGAAGTAGCCTGGGCCAGATCGAACAGATAACCTTCGATAGCCGGCAGATAGCTCTTTCTTACCATATCTACCATGGTATGTCCTTCAATATTTACCGTCTTGCAATAGTTCTCGAGCATTATCTCGCATCTTGAATGAAGTTCGGATTCGGTAAATACCTTGTGAGCCATCAGCATCTTCATGTTCTTCTCATCAAGCAGGTGAGGCATCGCATCCGCAGTGGTCTTCAGGTTCGAAAGGCCTCTAACCTTCGTTGCCTCTTCGATCCATTCCTCACCATAACCGTTGCCGTTGAAGAGTATTCTCTCATGCTTGGTAATGGTTTCCTTGATCAGATCATGAAGTGCGCTCTCAAAATTCTCGGCGCCTTCAAGCCTGTCTGCGTACTGCTTCAGGCTCTCCGCAACTGCCGCATTCAACATGATGTTGCAGCATGCGATACTGTTCGATGAACCGAGTGATCTGAACTCGAATTTATTACCGGTAAACGCGAACGGCGATGTACGGTTTCTGTCCGTTGTATCTCTTGAAAATCTCGGAAGTGTGTGAACACCGAGTTTGATAACTTCTTTTTCCTTGCCCTGATAAGGTGTATCGGTCTTGATAGCCTCTAAGATAGCCGAAAGCTCATCGCCGAGGAATACCGAGATGATTGCGGGCGGTGCTTCGTTTGCTCCGAGTCTGTGATCGTTGCCTGCCGTGGCAACTGACAATCTCAGCAGATCCTGGTAATCATCGACTGCTTGGATTACCGCACACAGGAACAGCAGGAATTGTGCATTCTCATGAGGTGTCTCACCGGGTGAGAGCAGGTTCATTCCGGTATCGGTTGCCATTGACCAGTTGTTGTGTTTACCTGAACCGTTTACTCCCGCAAAAGGCTTCTCATGAAGGAGGCATACCAGACCGTGGCGTCTTGCCACCTTCTGCATGATCTCCATCGTAAGCTGGTTGTTATCGGTAGCCACATTGGTCGTCGAATAAATGGGTGCCAGCTCATGCTGTGCAGGAGCAACTTCGTTGTGCTCTGTCTTGGCAAGGATCCCGAGCTTCCACAGCTCGTTGTTCAGATCCTCCATAAATGCATTTACTCTGGGCTTGATAACACCGAAATAGTGGTCATCGAGTTCCTGTCCTTTAGGCGGCATCGCACCGAACAGGGTCCTTCCGGTATATACAAGGTCCGGACGCTTCTGGTACATTGCCTCGTCGATCAGGAAATATTCCTGCTCGGGACCTACGCTCGTCCTTACATATTTAACTTCTTTTCCGAACAGTTTCAGGATACGCTTGGCCTGACGGCTGAGCGCCTGCATTGATCTTAAGAGAGGAGTTTTCTTATCGAGTGCTTCTCCTGAATATGAGCAGAACGCTGTCGGTATACAAAGGGTATGATCCTTGATAAATGCATAAGACGTAGGATCCCATGCTGTATAACCTCTGGCTTCAAATGTAGCTCTTAAGCCTCCCGAAGGGAATGATGAAGCATCGGGCTCACCCTTGATCAGCTCCTTGCCAGAAAACTCCATGATCACGCCGCCGTCGGGTGAAGGAGTTATGAAACTGTCATGTTTCTCAGCCGTAACACCTGTCAGGGGCTGGAACCAATGTGTAAAATGTGTAGCGCCGTTCTCTACGGCCCAGTCACGCATCTCCTTTGCTACCGCCTCCGCAACGGTTTCATCGAGTCTTGCATCCTCGTCGATCGTCTTCCTCAGTGATTCGTAAACCTTTGCCGACAGTCTTGCCCTCATCACCCTGTCATCAAACACCATTGAGCCAAACAGCTCGGGTACACTTGATACACTTGTTTTTTCCATAACCTCTTTCCTCTCTTTCTTTATTTTATTCTCTTTATTTTTTTCTGATCCTAAAGAAAAAGGCACCTCGGGGGTTATCTCCAAGACGCCATTGCCTTTTTTAAGTTCCGCTTGCACCGTAATTCGAAAGCACCCTTGCCGACGGATCGGTCACATTGCAGCCTTCCCAGTTCTTATTGGGCATCCAGAAGTCAACTACCATTTCCGACTGCCCCGGATAATACTTTTCAAATATATCTCTGTACAGCAGCGATTCCTTCGTAAAAGGTTTCGCATGCTCATATTTCTTGATGCCTTCCTCGAACTCCGCATCGGTATACTGCGATTCCGCAAATTCTACCAGATCGTCCTTCAGCGAATGTCCGACCGCGTCGGAAAATGCAGCTTTCTCACGCCACAGGATGCTGTCGGGGATCAGCTTATCTTCCTCAAATGCATGTCTTAGAAGATATTTGCCTTTATTGTACTTGTTCAGCTTCTTCTCCGGATCGACCGACATGCAATACTCAACAAATGCCAGATCACCGAAGGGAACCCTGGCTTCGAGCGAGTTCACGCTGATACATCTGTCCGCTCTGAGCACATCATACATATGAAGTTCCCTGATCCTCTTCTCTGCTTCCTTCTGGAATTCCTCCGCATTGGGAGCAAAGTCCGTATATTTGTATCCGAAGATCTCATCTGAGATCTCACCTGTCATGATAACCCTCAGATCCGACTGCTCATGTATCGCCTTACATACCAGATACATTCCGAGTGATGCCCTGATCGTCGTGATATCATATGTTCCGAGCGCTTCGATCACCGTCTCGAGAGCCTCAAGGATATCACTCTTGGAAATGATCACTTCATGGTGGTTCGAATTTATGTAGTCTGCAACCTCTCTGGCATATTTCAGATCGATCGCATCGATGTCCATTCCTATCGCCCAGGTCTCAAGCGGCTTATCAAGTTCTTTTGCCGCGATCCCGCATACCAGTGACGAATCAAGTCCGCCCGAAAGCAGGAATCCTACCGGCGTATCGGAATCAAGTCTCTTCCTTACGCCTTCAGTCAAAAGATCGTGAATGTTATGTGCGATCGTTTCCATATCATCATAACGAACAGCCGTTACATCCGACATATCACGATATTTCTTAAACTCACCGTTCAGGAAATAATGTCCGGGAGGGAACGGAAATACTTTATCTACCAGCTTCAGCAGATTTTTCGGTTCCGACGCGAATACATATGCACCGCTCGCGCTCTTTCCGTAATACAGAGGCCTGATGCCTATCGGATCGCGGGCCGCAATATACATGTCCTTTTTCACGTCGTACATTATCAGGGCATATTCTGCATCCAGCATTCCGAACATTGCCGTTCCGTATTCTTTGTACATCGCGGGAAGTATTTCACAGTCCGAATCGCTTATAAATGAATACCCTCTGCCGATCAGTTCTTCCTTGATCGGTCTGAAACCGTAGATCTCACCGTTACATACTATAGTGAGCTCGGCTTCTTCGGGAAGGCTGATCTCAGGTACTCCTTCTTCCGGTCCGTTCTTTTCCGGTTCGATCATCAGTGTCTTCTTCCCGCCGTATACGAACGGCTGCATTCCCGCATCGGTAAGTCCCATGATCGAAAGCCTGTTGAATCCGAGCCGGCCGTTACCTGTATTTATGATCCTGCTTGCATCGGGTCCTCTTGAAGCCGTTTTCAAAAGAGCCTCCTTGAAGCTGTCATAATCCGCGTCTTTTCCGCAATAGCCTAATATCGAACACATACAAACCACCTCCGGGTTACCGATTAAAAGACCCCCAAAAAGGAAAAAGCGCCTTAGAAACTGGTTCTAAGACGCCTTTGTCTTTTATAGTTGAGAATTTTATTACTCTTGATATTACTTGTCAAGTACTTTTTTTAATTTTTTTTAATTAAAATTTTTCAGATGTCCGATCTTATTTAAACTTAAAATATGAACTGTTGAACTTATAAATCCTCATCTGATACTCTGTCGAATCCCCTTCAAACTGCATGTAGAGGCACATTGTCGCATCCCTGGCTGCATCCGGCAGATCAACTATCATGCGGGTCAGTTCTCCGGGTCTTAATTCTGCCCAGTAGAAGAACGGCCCGGGTACCCAATCGCCGGGGGAATCCGAAGATTTCGGATCATAATCGGAGGCAGGTTCATGTACTTCGATCTCAACTTTCCGATCCGAAGCATTTGCTATGATAAGCTCTTTCGGATTATTCCAGGGGCAGCTGATCCACTGGTTGCCGGTTTCATCATCAACTTCCCAGTTGCCTTCATCACATGCCTGTTTGATCGATTCGTCCGGATCGACCAGAACTACCAGCCATTGATCGTCCTTGGCTTCGTTGATATATTTCTTTATAACATCGGGAGTCACAGGTGCGGTAACCTCATAATAGTAACCGCCGTCTCCCCAGAAAGGCTTACGTTCGTACTCAGCATATGTACCTGTATATATCGAACCGTCATATACGACTATTCCGCTCTGGATCAGCTTTCCGTCATCGCTGATGGTGAACCAGTACTCGCCGTCATTGCCTTCATCGTCATAAGTAACATAAACCGTTCCGTTTCCGTCTTCATCGACCGAATACTGGCATGTACCGACATTATAGTTTGAATAATCCAAACTGTAATCTATTCTTTGTGTTACGGTATAATCTTCGTTAAATGTAAGATATTGTATGTTCAGTTCTTCCGAAGCATCCCATTCCCAGCCGTCTACTTCGCCTCTCATGATATACCAGGTCCCGAGGAAATCCGCATAAGGATGAGGCTCTGACGTATTGCCCGTTCCGGTGCCACTATTGCCTGTCGAACCGCTTACAGCAAGGCCTTTGATCGTATACCATTCCGGATCGTCGCCTTCGAAGATCTCATTCGTTATTCCGACGATCTTTTTATGGCTGTCGATCATTTCAGTCCACTCGCCTTTTGAGCAGATATTAAGACCCAGTGCCTGACAAGCCTTGACATATTTGTCATCAGGCATGATGTATCTACCTTCATTATTGAAAAATGAAAATACGGCTTTTTGTAAATACTCTTTGTAACCGGCATTATATGCTTCTTCGGATGGATAATCCGAACCCATTGCATTGACACTCCAGATCTCCAGGCCGTATTTACCTTCACCGTCGAAGTTCTCAACCCCAAATGAGGACAGAGCTTCCCACATATCAGCCGGCAGGACATAAGAAGGTATCACCGGCTTGACCAGGCCATTATAAGAATTATAGATATAGTCGATCACCGTCTCACCGGCTGCAGTTATTACCTGGCTCTCATAGTGTCCTGAAGATGCACCCGAACTGCCCCCGCTCGCGACATGTCCAAAACGGTTGATACCCGCATAGCTTCTGTAATAGTCCTGGAATGTGTCAAGTGCGACCAGTTTTCCTTCTACCGATTTGATAACGATGTATTCTGTTGCATTCTCATAATCCGATGAATAGACCAGTTTGAGAGCAAGCTCCGGGTATTTATCCATGCCGCAGTCCAGGATCGCATAATCCGCCTTGGAAAGTTCACTCGGAAGCATATCCTGTTTCAGCCTGTCCGACATGGATTTCGTAAGCTCACCGATATCGAATTCTCCCTTTTCGAGATAGGAATAATCCCCATTGACCGTAACTTTGGCCTCGCCCTTCAGGAACAGGTCATAGAAATTAGCTGCTTTGATACCGTCGGGAGTATCCAGCCCAAGCCATGCCGAAGCTTCGGGGTCGCTCAGCACATCTGAAGGTATATCCGTTGGTGCGGAAGTCGGTTCGGGTGTGCCCGCGGGTTCATCCGTAGGAACAGCAGTTGCAGCCGGTGTATCAGTCGCTGTGGGCTGCGGCTCGGCTGTGGGTTCAGCAGTTGTTACAATATCTCCGCCTCCGGTTATCGGCTGCGCATTGATCTCAGGTTTGTTATTGTCCTTCTTACAGCCTCCGAGAACCGATATCAGCATCGCAAATATCACGATCAGGGCAAAAGCAGATCTCTTTCTCATTCTCTCTTTCCTCCTAATAAGAACAAAAATATCATTAAATAAGATTCTACGCCACTTCAGCAAGAAACTCAACTGTTTTGTACCGGCAGAAATCTCTGCGGCTTTTGTAACAATTGCCGGATGTCTACCCAAGCATCTTTATTATGATATTTTCATCCGCATCCGGAAGGATCTTCTTAAAATGTTTAACCAGTTTTGCATAAGATTCCTCCGGGGATCTTTTATAAACATTTTCTGTAAAACCCTGCCCGAGAAACTTTTCGGGAGTGGAATACTCCGCAATTCCCCAGCCGTATTCTTTTCCGAACTTGTCAACCGAATACCTGAAATCGCTCACCGTCACGTAGCACTGTTTCTGCAGGCGTATGATCGACGAGTCAAATCCCTTCTTCCCTCCTTTACGATAATTGCCGAGAGCCTTCAGGGGTTTGCTCAGGATCGGAGCGTTTGCATCCAGTAATTCATATAAATATTTATCATCGCGGGATGCGAGTCCGTCCTCATACCTGGCATCGAAGTCATAGCCGTCCCTCCGGTAATTCGCGAAATCGGGGAACCATTCGGCACTGATATATGTCGCTTTATTCCACAGAAATTTTCCGTAGGCGCACCCTGATTTATTGATCACCGGCCCCTTCCATTCCCATGCGGGCCAGAAACCGTTATCTCCGTCAGTATACCAACACCCTTTTCCGATATGTTCTTCAAGCGAAAAACCTTTTATCTCATTTTCGAAGAAAGGTACGAACCCGAGCTTCTCTATCAATCTGACCAGTTCTGCCTCAGATCCGATCGTAAACCGATCGGAATAAGTGTTGTAAGCCATAAGAACCTCCTTTTAGCTGCTGATAACGAATAGTAAAACGTACCGTCTAAATCTGACCTTATAATTTTCTTCGTTTCTGGTAATTTTCACAATGTCACTTAAGTGATATATTAACGTCTGATGAAATGAGTATCACATATTTGCCTGTTTTCATCAATCGACCGACATGTCGATCATCCAAAGAAAAAGGAAAGAAGGAAATCATCATGACATTCTATGACAAAAACAAGACTCTGTTAAAGCTCACATACGCCGGACTTATGGCGGCGCTTTGCTATGTAGGTTATGCAATATTCCCCGCTATCAATGCCGGAGGTACCAAGATACATCTCGGAAATGCTTTCGTAGTGCTCGGTGCCCTGCTGTTAGGCGGCTTGTACGGCGGTCTTGCCGGAGCAGTAGGCCTGTCTCTTGCCGATATCCTCGGCGGTTTTTCGGCATCTGCCCCCAGAACATTCATCTGCAAGCTCGTGATCGGACTGATAGTCGGTTTGGTAGCACACAAACTGGCCAAGCTCTCACACAGCCATAACAAGGCTTATGTAGTAAGGTGGACCGCATTTTCAGCTGTTGCCGGTCTCGGCTTCAACTGCGTCTTTGAACCTTCGCTGAAGTATCTGTGGTATACGATCCTCACTCCCAATGCCGAAAAGGCTGCTTCGGCCATCAATGCCCTGGTTGCGGTAACAACCTATGCAACGATCATCAACGCGGTGATCAACTCAGTGATCGCTGTCGTTGTTTATCTTGCGCTCCGCCCCGTGCTGTACAGATCCGGTCTGCTCGGCGAGATCGATTCGCCCAAGACCACTTCCGCAAATGCTTGAACGACGGGGTTGCTTCTTCAAAATACAGGCTGATCATAATGCTCACTGAAAGGAAACTTTCGTGAGCTTTTCTTATATATTCTCATATTCACGCCTCAGGAGCGAATACCAGCTTGCGTCGCAAATACCGGTATTATTGCGGTCAGAAGCGCGGAGCGTGCCTTCGTATTTCATTCCGCAATGCGTCATGACCATACCGGAGTGCGGATTGTTCGGATCATGGTATGAACAGATCCTCTCCGCACCGACCTCATTAAAGAAGAAATCAATAACGGCCTGCAAAGCCTCAGACATGATCCCTCTGTGCCAGAGAGACCTTGAGAGGCAGTAGCCGACCTGCACTGAACAGGTGTTATCATCGGGCAGCCCGTGGATAGTTCCCACGGGTTCGCCCCCTTTTTCTTTTAAGATGATAGTCCAGTGATAATAGTCATTCTTTTCATACAGCGGAAGCCAGGTCCTGATAATATTGCGGCTCACATCCTTATCGGTATGTGTCGGCCAGGTCAGGAACTTCGTTACTTCCGGATCCGAAGCCCAGTTGTTGTACATAGCCTCCGCATCGTCTTCGGTAAGCCTCCGGAGGATCAGTCTATCCGTTTCGATTCTTTGGGTTCCTTTGTGTATCATTCTGTTCAACCTTTCTCTTTTATCCCTATCGCGGCAAACTCACCGGGCAAGGTTTCATCTTCCCATGCCGGATATTCGTCAAATTGTTTCAGGACAAATCCGTTCCGGATCATGGAGTTTATTATCTCGCTGACCGTATATTTTCTGACCTTGCACTTCGGCATGTTCTTCCGGATCTCATCTTCATAGAATCTCGCATGTGCCATTTCGATCTCAAGGATATCCGTTGAGAAATAGCTGATCGAAGGAAGCCCCAGTTTCAGGCTGTCATTGATCTTCGTAAACGGATGGAAGTCACTGCAGATTATCTTCCCGCCGGGTTTTAGGATCGCATACATCATTTTCATGAATTCATCGATATCGTGAAAATAATGCAGTATCCCGCCTTCCATAAATGCAATGTCAAAATATCCCGCGTACTTATCCAGATCGATCTCGATAATATCGCAGACCTCGTAATTCAGCGGTACTCCGGCTGCTTTCGCGGTTTCTGTGGCATACCTTCTGTTATCTTCCGAAATGTCAAAAACCGTCACATCCGCACCGAGGATCGCGAGCGGAACGGCCTTTTTCCCGCATGAACCGCAGATGTTCGCGATCTTTACATTTTCAAAAGAATCAAAATATTTCGCAAATTTCCTGAGCATCCGTTTCGGATCCTCGAGGTCCTTCTTAGCTCTTTTCTCCGGCATGCCTTCATGCTCAACCCAGAAATTATATGCGCTGTACTCCCATGCTTTCTTGTTCTGTACGCTGTAATCTCTCATAATTTAAACCCCTGTCCTATTTTGATTTATGCTCCGGTTTCTTTTCCGGTAAAAATACTTGCCGGATCACCTTTTCCATAGGATCATCTTACCATATAGTATATTTGTTCGCAAGAAAAGCATCGAACAGGCCGACGGCCATTCGCCCGGGGCAACTCCCTGAAAGCAGGCTTTCGTAACTGCCTTCTCGCTTATCGTATAAAAAAATCTTCAGGTCCGTTTACGAACCTGAAGATCGCTCTGTCATGTCAGTTCAGATAATCCCATGCATTTAAGGTTTCATCGGTCATCTGTTCTTCGGTCATTATTCCCGAAACAAATTCTGTAACATATGTATCACCGGAAACAGGATCAATATAGAAATATTTAAATGCTCCGGTATAAGATCTGAACCATACAACTATCTGGTCTTCCTCGCTGGTAAAGATATCCCAATCTATATTGTATTCTCCCGAATCAACATAACCCTGTAAAGTGGGATTATCTAAAAGACAATAATTTCTGACCGCCATAAGGGCATCGTCATCTGTAAGCCTGTTGCCTGTATCTCCGGGATCACTTGCTCCGCTGAAGAAATAATCAGCGGGGTCGAAATTATCGGTTTCGTCGGAAGCTTTTTCAAACATCATATCTTCATTTACCCAGTACAGCTTCTCGCCACGGATTTCGAAACGGTTTTCGTTTTCAATATTATCAACAACGATATCTCCGTTGAAATAATAGAATCTTTCTTCCGGACAGATGAAGGCATTCTCATCTTCCGAGAAGTTTGTCCAGTATTCATGCCAGCTTCCGAATGTTTCCATATCGGTATATTCAAACAATGCTGTTATAACGTCAGCTGCACCCTCGGGCACGATATGCAGTACACAGCCGGTCCCCATCCAGACTCCGTCATATGTGTGTCCCGCACTGTAGAACTCATCATCAGCAGGATCCACCGGATCATCCACAGGATCGGAAACAGGTGCATCCGTAGGCTTCTGAGTAGGTTCGGGTGTTGTCTCATTCTTTTTGTTATTATCAGCATCCTTCTGCTTATTATCATCATGTTGCGTAACCTTGCCGGTATTTCCTCCGTTATCTGCGGAATCCTGATCCTTACCGCATCCCGCAAGAAACATGATTATCATGGCCGCAATGACCAACCAAACAATCTTTTTCACTTAAAAATCCTCCTTTTTTGCTATTTAAGCATATTAATTCTTCCTGAAACATAATAATACATTTTTAGAATAAAAAAAGTAACTAAAAGTACCTATTTTCAAATATATTTTTATGCAATTTCATTCATTTATCGCAAAAAAACAACCCTCCGTAATTTCTTACTAAAGGAGGGTTTCGTTCGCAGCGCTACAAGGATTCGAACCTTGAAATGACGGAGTCAGAGTCCGTTGCCTTACCGTTTGGCGATAGCGCTATATCTTTACAACAGAAGACATTATAACGCAGATGATCAGAAAATGCAAGCATTATTTTTAAAATTGTTATCCTTTACTTTTTGTGTATTTCATTATATAATACATGTAAATTAATTTGAAAGGAGCAATTGAAATGAAAAAGTTCGGAAAATTCTTATTTAGTACGGCGGCTCTTGCTGCAGTAGGCGCAGGCGTATATTACGCATATAAAAAGTTCGTTGCTGACGATCAGGATACCGATGACGATGATTTCATCGATGACCTTGATGATTTCGATCTCGATGATGACGACGAGGAAGTTTCCAATTCTCCCGAATATGTATCGGTTGCTTCTGACGCGGTCGACAAGGCAAAGGATGCCGCAGAGGATGTTGCTGACGCTGCCAAGGATGTTCTCAACAACATTTCCGATGCTGTAAAGGACGTTACTGAATAATACATTGTTGTCGTTATTTTAACATCTGACGAAATATCAAAAATGAAGACGCGGAAACTGCTTTCCGCGTCTTATCTTTTTAATTCTTCCCCGACTTATCAGCCTTGCCTTCATTCGTCTCGGTTTTTTCCTTCCATTTGATCGTAAATGTAGCGTATGCCGAGGGCAGCCGTTCTTCAATATTCTTCTTCTCGTTTGCTGCCGTTCCCTTCAGCCTTACATAGATGACCGTACCGTCCGGAGCGTTCTTCTGGGTAAGATTTACGGTTTTTTCTTTTTTGATGGTCTTCCATTTTGCTTTGGTCAGTTCAAAAGTCTTACTCGGAGTGATAACACAGTATTCGAAAGCATTTTCAGCACTTGCGGTGTTAAATGTCAGTTCAAATTTTCCCGTAGTCTCATTCTCCGCAATAGTAACATCTTTTCCCTTTTCACCGATCGTAGGTGAGCCTTTCTGAGCAGGGATCGTAATGCTCTTGATCAGCGAAGCCGCGCGCTTTTCTGTCTGGGCGGTCCTGAAATAGATCGTAGCGGGCTTTGCGGCCTCCGCTCCACCCACAAATACCTGAGGCGCGATAACGTCGAGTCCCATACCCTTCTCGCAGGGAATCCATACTCCGCTGTTGATATCGGTAGTATATTCCATTGTAGCTTTGGTATTAAATGTCAATTTGGTGTAATTCAGTTTGATCGAAGGTGCGGAACTGAATTTGGATATCGAAACATTCACTTCCTTACTCGGACGCGAGCCCATGTTTTCGGCATCGGTTCCGGCAATCTGGCCGGTTCTGAAAACAAGCTTCGCTCCTTTGAACCTGAGACTTTCAACCAGTTTCAAAAATGCTTTGTACTCTTCACTCGATTTATCCATCGGTACCAGATTCCAGGTACTGTCGGAAGCCTTTCTCCAATAGAAATTCTTGATATCGGCATCGGCAGTCATGGTAAAATCACCCGAAACCTTGTCGAACTTAACTTTGAAAGAATTCTGTTTCGGCAGTGTACAGCTTGTCTCGGTCTTGACATTATTGCCCTTAAAATAAATCTTGACATTTGATGTAGTGGAAGCCCATGAAATATCCATTTCAATATAAGGACGTCCGTTCCCGTCCTCGGTTCCCGAAGCACCGATAACCTCTATCCAGGTTTTGCGGTTATCGACTGACATATAAATGATGGAATTGTCATTAGGATAAAGCTTAATTACCAGATTCTCATAGTCCGTAGAGCCGATCTCCACCGGCTTTTCGGTCTCTTCTTCTTCGGCCGATGCGGCAATATCCGCTTTTATCCCTGCAAAGAGGAACAGCATCATAAAAAAGGCTGTCAGTAAAACAATCTTTCTTTTCATCGGGTGCCTCCTTATCTCAAAAGCGTAAGCCTGTATCCCTTAGTGATCTTGAATCCGTTGCTGAATACCAGTGTTACATATCCGGTCTTGATCTCCTCAACTCCGTCCATGTAATTCTTGATCTTTCTGACAGACAGGTAAACCCTTCCGTTCGAACTGTCGGTATCATACAGTATAGAAATATCGTCAAATCTGGCATCAATTACCGTAAGTCCGATATAGTCGGGAATGTTCACCTCATATTCCACATAATAATCTCTATTAGGTTCCTGAGAAAGAGCCGGTGATCCGTTCGAATTTGTCGTAATGCTCTTATACTCATCGATCAGATCAGGGTTGAATGAAGCTCCGGTAGAACCGCTCTTCAGTTTTGCGCTGCTTAGCAGGTTCATTGTCACATCATTGACCTTTTCACCGTTGCTGAGTGTAATGACGAATTTTGTATCGGTATCTCTGGTCGTGATCCCGGTGATCTTTTCGATCTTTTCGGCATGGAATTCGATCACCAGATACTCAACATCGCCCTCAGCCTGTGTATCCGTATACTGGTATACGGTATAGTTGCCGTCACCTGTGATATTGATGCTGTCATATTCCACACTGCTTACAGTAGTCGACTGTCCCGGTCTTCCGATCTTGATAACGGTCCTGAAGACCTCCTGATCGGCATCATCGGTATATTCCTCACCGAATGATCTGTTGGACATATATACACGGTTGATCTTCTTTGTGTAGCCGATCCTGTCGGCGTCGGTCAGGTTCAATCCGCTCTTGAGCTTGTCCTTTAATGCGCTTCCCGGATCGATCGCTGCCGATGCATTGTACAGCGTAAGTTTTACAAGTGAATTTTCGAACTCATTGTATTCGGTACTGTTACCGATGCAGTACATTCCCGTAAGGGTCGTACCGTTTTCGTTCTGTCCGGATGATATGTAGCTCTCAATTGCGCTTGTTGAATAAATGGTGGTTGTAATAATATACTTGGTGTCCGGATTGGACTGGTCTGCATTTTCCGACACAACGCTCTTGAAGTCGCCTGATGCGATTTCTTTGCAATCCGTTGCGCTCTTTCCAAACTTGAGCTTTGTTATGGCTCCGTTGGTGGGGCTGAAGAACGAGAATGTAAGGTATCCTTCCGAATTCTCGCTTCTGCATGTTCCTGCAATGCTTGCAAGATCGCAGTTACCGTCTGCGGTAACATCGCCGGGATACTGTATACCACTGCTCAGAGTATATACATTGGAAGCAAGTTTGTAATCATCATCGCCGAGCTTACCGGCTGCTTTCCTTCTGATATATACCTTGCTGCCTTCATCACAGCTGTGCTTGGTATTGGTAATGCTTATTTCTTCTGAACTGCTGATCTCCTTCCAGGTCAGCTCTTCCGGCTTGTCCAGAGTTATCCCCGCATCAACGTCGTCTTTATTGATGATGCAGTATTCATAGCGGTTCGTATCGCTTGCCGTTTCAGCCTTGATCACAAATGAATTCGAGCTCTTGTATTCAAGACTGAAGGATTCTGTTTCGGCATTGCTCAGCTTGTTCTGCGCAGGTATCATGATCGTCGTGCTGTTCGACATCTGTTTCGAAGTGGTTGCCTTAAGGCGGAACTGTATATACTGATCTTCCGTAGCCTCAACTTCTGCGTCGTTGTAACCGGTTCCGACTACATTTGCCGAGCAGATCGCTTTGCCCGCGATCTTGGACAGAGGCATGTTCTCATCCTTTTCTATCTCGGTCCAGCCCGCTTCGGGATTGGTCGCGATACCGTTCTTATCAGTGTATCTGTATTCCATTCCCTTAACTACCGGAATAGCCATCAGCGCATCATTGACCGTGATCGCGGGAGCGGCTGTTTTCTTGGGAATGGTTACGCTTACTTCCTTGCTGGCTCTTAAACCTGCGTCTGCTCCGTTTCCGTTCTGGGGAGCAAGTCTGAAAACGATCGTTGCGCCATTTGTGACCATTCCGTCAAATACTGCCTTCAATGCTTCGGGTGATCCCGCATCCTTCCAGCGATATCCGTTCTTCTTTTTCCACTGTATATTTCTCGAATTGTCGTTTGTGTAGGAAACAAGTCCGGTAGACACATCATATGAGACCTTAAACTTGGTCTCCTGTTTCGGAAGTACTACAGAAACCGGCTCGGTGCTGGCGTCACCTTTGATCGAAAGCGTATAATCTTTGGTCGTTGTGATCCAGGAAATATCAAAAGTGACCGTTCCGTCAACACCTTTGGCCACAGGAACATATTCCCACTTTTTCTGCTTCGCATCGGAAATATAGATCGCGTTGTCATCATTTGAAAGCTGCACCGTTACGGTACTGTTTTCATAATTGATTTCCGTGATCGTAACCTTTCCGGTATCGGCCAGGACCTTGTTTGAACGCGCAAAAATACCGCCGGCAATGATAACAGCACTCATTACTGACAGTATAGCGATATATTTGATCATACGAGTGAAAATTCTCTGCATATAGCACCTTGTCCTTTCAAAAAACAGGAAGATTCCTATATATATAATCGGTTACTTTCATGATTATTTTAACCTTTTCGGTCTTATTTTTCAATATCATCCTGGCTGCGGCGAAAGCTTTCCTTAAGCATAGAAAAGTATTTTTCGCTTTCGGTATGTTCATTTTGAAAAAAGTGTAGTAAAATAATCTCTGTATTTTAAGTTTTGTAACCGAAAGGGAATATTATGCTGTACTATTTATTTACACAAGATCATGCATCGCTCATCACATTTATCGGTGTCGTGATATCATTTATACTGACTTTCATTCTGATAATGACATTGAAATCCAAACTCCCGACCGACATCGGCCGGGCTTTTGCCGTAAACGCACTTGCCGCCAAAGGCAAACCGCGCGGAGCAGGTATCATTTTTGTCTGCGTTGTCTGTCTGCTGATGCTGATATTTATGCCTTTTTCCATCGAAAATCTGATCTATGCAGCACTGTTGCTGCTTGCAATGCTCAGTGGTTTTCTTGATGACGCTTCACGGGCTCCGTGGGGAGAGTTAAAGAAGGGACTCATAGATCTGCTTATCTCGTTCCTTATTGCATTCACCTTTGTTATGTATAACGGTTCCGATCTCAGCCTGCTCATCATCAATCAGACCGTTACTCTGCCCGCATGGCTCTATATCCTTGCCGGAACGGTTCTGGTATGGGGATCGGTCAACGTGACCAATTGTACCGACGGTGTCGACGGACTCAGTTCCACACTGAGCATCATCAGTCTTTCGGGATTTGCTTTTACAATGGTATTTCTCGGGAAGAGTGAATTTCTTCCCGCTGTGCTGATCTTTGCTGCTGCCATTGCCGCCTATCTGTTATTCAACGCAAGTCCGTCTATCCTTCTTATGGGCGATGCGGGATCGCGTTCAATAGGTGTTTTCTTTGCTCTGTGCGCAATGAAAACAGGCGCACCCCTGATCTATATCCCTCTGTGTCTGGTATTTATCATAGACGGCGGGCTCGGCCTGTTAAAAGTTGCCCTGCTGCGTTTCCTGAAGATCAAGATCCTTACCAATACACGTACGCCCATCCATGACCATATGCGTAAAAATAAATTATGGTCGGATACTCATACGGTGATCCGTTTTGCCGTGATCCATCTTCTGATCGTGTTCATTACGCTTTACCTTCTGTTCTGCCCAATGTAAACAATAAATGATAACTTCATCGCATGATTTACGATTGACAATATATTTTCAAAAATTTATTATGTTAAAGAATCAGCTTTGGATTGCAGTAATAATCCCAAGGAGGAAAGAAAGTGAAAGCACGATCTGTTGTCACGCTGTCAGCGATTACTGTCTGTGCGGTCCTGTTGTTCGGATGCACAGCTAAGAATACAACACCCCAGACACCTGCCGGTAATAATACCGGCACGGAAACGGTCTCATCTACTCCGGCCCCCACTCCGACAAATGCACAGGGTCTTCCCGGCAACAGCAACTGGAACACCGATGATTGGAGTAACTGGGACCCGAACTCATGGAATGGCTGGGACGGTAACGGTAATAACAGCAACACCGAAAACAACGCAACTCCGTCTCCCACTCCCGAGCCGGAAGTTACATCTGCTGTAACGGCACCTATTTCAACTGCGGATTCCGATCCCGACACTCCCGTTGAAGTAAAACTCGGATTCGGAGAAGACGGTAATTTCGCATTTGCACAGGCCAATACATTTTATGTCAAAGATGTACGTCTCACGATCACCGCACCTGCGGGCAGTACCGTTTACTATACACTTGACGGCAGTATTCCGGATGAGAACAGTTCCGTATATACCGAGCCTTTGGTATTCGAAGCTCACGGTGGACGCTTCCCCGAAGCTACCATCTTCCGTGCCAGAGCAATGAGTGCCGAGGGTGATTGGTCCAAGACAGCCGCAAGAACGTATCTCGCGGGGACCAAGCTCAACGGACGTTTCTCCACTTTGGTTTTCTCGATCAGCGGTGATCCCAAGGATCTTACCGAAGGTCCCGACGGTATTTTCTACGGTGAAAATTACCTGCAGCGCGGACGTGCCAGCGAACGTATGGTATACATCGAAGCATGGAAGGCTGACGGAACCAATATTTTCGAACAGTTCGGCGGTGTGAGGATCTACGGCGGTTATAACCGCCAGGCTACGCTCAAATCGGTGAAGATCTTCGCACGCAAGTCGTACGATGAAGATAACAAGAATTTCAAGTTCTCGGAATTCAATACCAAAAAGCTTGACGGTTCTGACAAGATCATCAAAAAATATGATAAACTTGTTCTGCGTAATTCCGGTAATGATAACAACTTTGCATATATCCGTGATGAGCTGAGCCAGCGCCTTGTCGAGCTTGCGGGATTCGACTGTTTCGAAGCCGTTATGCCGGCAGTTGCATACCTGAACGGTAATTATTATATGCTGTTCTGGCTCCACGAGAGTTATTGTGACAAGTATTTCAAAGAGAAGTTCGGTGACGCTGAAGGAGAATTCATTGTACTTGAAGGTGAAGATACGATCAAATCGGATGACGACGATCCCGCTACACAGGTTCAGGTAGATGCTTATAACAAGGCATATAACGAGTTTTCTTCTTCCGACCTTACCAATGATGCGATATACAGCAGGCTGTGTGATTTCATGGATGTAGAAGATTACCTCAACTTCTTCGCATGGAATTTCTGCCTTAATAACTGGGATTGGCCTAACAACAATTTCAAGTGTTACAGATACGTCGAGGCTTCCGCTTCCGAGCTTGCCAAGGAAGGCGCAGCGGTTACACCCTCAACCAAATACTACGACGGACGCTGGAGATTCCTTCCTCACGATATGGACTATACCTACGGTCTGTACGGACAGGACAAGACCCAGGCCAACTACAACACGCTCCGTGTCGTAATGAATAAGAATAACGTAAGATATTCTCCGTTATTTACGAAACTGATGGAGCGAAAAGACTGCCGCTCGTATTTCAGGGCAAAATGTCTTGAATATATCAACGGTCCTCTTTCAGAAAGCAGTATCATAAGTACTTACCGTAAAATACATGCCGAGCGTCTTACCGAATTCCATAATTTCTACGATTACATGGAAAGGATGCGCCGTCTCGGCGAAGATTCCCTGTGGGCACAGGAAAGCCTGTATGCCGGTTACGAGCAGGAGATCTTTGAATTTGCAAGAGACAGGGGCGGATATGTTCTGAAATATCTTGACGAACTGCTGCCCGAGCTGGAATAAATTTTATACCGTATAATAATATTAAAACACCTCATCCGTTTGAACGATTTGTTCAAAACAGATGAGGTGTTATTTGTTTACTCTGTCTTACATCTCTACCACGATCTCATTAACATCTTTAAGAATGTCTTCCTTGATCAATATTCCTTCGATCGTCTCACCGTTAACGATAACCTTCTTTACCCCGTGTTCGATCCCGTTCGGGTTATTGACGGTTATGTTCAAGGTCTTTCCTCTGAACTGCTTCTTCATAGTGAAGCTCTTCCACTCGGAAGGAATGGAAGGATCGATGACCAGACCGGCTGCTTCGGGATTGAGACCCAGGATACCTTCTGTTGTTCCAACCATAACGGTAGATGCGGTACCTGTAAGCCAATGTACATGTGCCCTTCCTGCAAACGGACTGTCCTTGCCTTCAACAAACTGGCCAAATACATAGGGTTCAAGAACACGTTTCTCGGCATTGTCGTTGTAGGCTGCGGGAGCAGCCTCTCTCCAATATTTGTATGCACGGTTTCCGTGTCCGAGTTTGGACTCGGCCAGGATCAGCCAGCCCTGAGGCTGTGAGAAGATACCCGCATTCTCCTTTACACACTTGTTGAAACAGGTCATCAGCGCGCCGTCAAATCCGTGATCTACATAAGGAGGATACATTACCATTGCACCGTAAGGTGTATTCAATTCGCGTTCTACGCTGTCCATTGCCTTTTCCTGACGCTCTTTTGAACCGAATCCGGAAATAACGGCCCATGACTGGGGATTCAGCCACATTGAAGCCTCAAGATCATCGCGCTTACCGATGATAACGCCGTCTTCTTTATATCCTCTGATATAGCGGTCTTCATTCCAGCATTCATCCAGGATGCCGCTGAGTTTCTTCAATACATCATCAAGATAGGTTACGTATTCGGTATCTTTTTTATACTCGGCATATTTGCGAAGTATCCTGATAGCATATACAAGCTGGAAAGCTACGAATGTAGATTCACCCTTCTTACCGAGTCTGAGACAATCGTTCCAGTCGGCATGGAGACCCGCGGGCATGCCATGATTGCCGAGATTGTTCATCGAGAATCCGATAGCTCTCTTCAGATGATCATAAACGGTTCCTTTTTCGCCGTTATTTGCATAGAATATCTCTTCATCAAGGAAGCCGATATTTCCGCTCTCGGAAATATATTTATAAACCGTCGGGAACAGCCAGAGCGCGTCGTCGGCTCTGTAGCTGGGATGGCCGGTTTCCTTTACGTACTCGGGATCATCCGGCGTATTCTCCTGTCCGGGTTTATGGGTATATTTTACAAGCGGAAGTCCGGCACCGTTGTTTACCTGTGCCGAAAGCATGAACCTGATCTGGTCGGCTGCCATTTCGGGGTCAAGATGGATGATACCCTGTATATCCTGAACGGTATCCCTGTATCCGAATCCGTTTCTCAAGCCGCAGTACTGGAACGAAGCGGCTCTTGACCAGGTAAATGTAATGAAACAGTTATATGCGTTCCATACATTGACCATATTGTTGAAATCTTCATCGGGTGTATTAACCTGAAGATTCTCAAGTTTGCTGTGCCAGTATTTTTTCAGTTCATCAAGTTCCCTGTCGACTACCGAAGCGTCTTCGTATTTCGCGATGATCGCTGCTGCCTCTTTTTCGGGCTTCTGTCCGAGCAGATAGGTAAATCTCAGGGTTTCTCCGGGTGCGATCTCAACATCACTTTCAAGCGCACCACATGAGTTGCCGCAGTAGTTCAGATCTCCGTTCAGTCCCTGCTCAACTCCGATCGGATTCGCATAGCTGCGGTACGATCCGACAAAACGGTCTCTGTCACCGCAGAAACGGTCAACTTTCGCTCCGGCAAGACCTAAGAATCTCTCATTATTCGGATTATGGAAATTCTCGTTCTGCGTCTGGAGAATGAATTTATCTTTGAAATAAGTCTGTGTGATGAACAGGGTATACTGGAGATTAACCTGATCCTGCTCATAATAATTCTCATTTACGAATTCGCAATAGCCGATAACGCCTATCTTGCGGGGCTTATCGGAAGTATTGGTTATCTTGCTGTTCCAAACCTCATAACTTGCTCCTTTCGGAACATAATATGTTGTCTCGGCTGCAATCCCCTTATACTCCGAACTGATCACCGTATATGCGGTTCCGTGGCGGCATTCGCTCTTGTATGAATCGAGCGGTTTACATACCGGTGCCCAGGAAGCCGACCAGTAATCATTGTTCTCAAGATCGCGAAGATAGATATATCTTCCGGGCTGATCCATCGCCACTCCGTTGAAACGGTAGCGGATAATACGCCCGTTAGCGCCCGATTTAACGAAGCTATAACCTCCCGCATTGTTGGAGATGATCGCTCCGTATTCCGGCGAACCGAGATAATTGGCCCATGCCGAAGGTGTATCCGGTCTCGTGATCACATACTCCCTTGCTTTCTCATCAAAATACCCGTACTTCATAAATAACCCCCTCTTTTATATTGATCGGCCTATTGTTTGGACAATATACCGAATACTTCAGGTGAAACATATGCTTTTATCTGTATGCCGTCCTCGTTGTAATTTTCTTCGAGAACCTGGCCGGATCTGCGTATCCTTGCAATGATGCCGGCATTGTCGTATCCGAGCGTACCTTCGTAATATACCTTCCGCTCCCTCAGTATCTTCTCTATAGCTTCAAGAAGCTTCTCGATCCCTTCTCCCGTCTTGGCGGAGATGCTTACACACTCTTCGGCCATCGTGTCATGGACCGGCTCGTTCCAGAATACCATGTCGGATTTGTTGAATACAGAGATCACCGGCTTGTCACTGATCCCGAGTTTTCTTAACGTATCGTAGACCACGTGCATTTTGACATCAGCCTCGATATCGGATGAATCGATCACATGAAGGATGATATCGGCATACTTGGCCTCTTCAAGCGTCGATCCGAAAGCTTCGATCAAATGATGGGGAAGCTTGCGGATAAATCCGACCGTATCGGTAAACAATACTTCCTGACCGCTTTCAAATGTATAATTCCTAGTTGTCGGATCAAGCGTCGCGAACAACATATCCGCTTCAAGTATTCCGGCACCCGTGAGACGGTTAAGAAGCGTCGACTTACCGGCATTGGTATATCCGACTATCGCTATAACGGGTATATCACCCTTTTCGCGCAGTTTCCTCGTAACTTCACGTGAACGCTGTACTTCTTTAAGCTGTCCGTTGAGCTCCGCTATCCTGTTCTTGATCAGCCTTCGGTCAACCTCAAGTTTCTTCTCTCCGGGACCTCTCATGCCTATTCCGTAACTGACTCTTGAAAGCGAGCTGTTGGCACCTATCAGCCTGGAAGCTCTGTATTTGAGCTGTGCCAGCTCAACCTGCAGCTTACCTTCGCCTGTTGTTGCATGCTTCGCAAATATATCGAGGATCAGCATGGTCCTGTCCATGATCTTCACATTTAACGCATCATGCAGATTATTCATCTGGGCGGGCGTCAGTTCGTCATCACATATTATTCCGTCAGCCCCAGTAGATTGCAGCATATCGGCAATCTCGTCAAGCTTACCTTTTCCGACATAAGAAGAAGCACTTACCGTTTCACGATTCTGTATAATGATCCCGGAAACCATCGCTCCGGCTGTATGTGCAAGTTCTTTCAGCTCAAGCAGTGATTTCTCGGTATAATCTCCGTCTCTGACCGAAACTCCGACAAGTATCACCTTTTCCGTTTTTTCCCTTGTCTCAATCAGTTCTCCCAAATCTTAACCTCCAAAATGATCATTCCACGACAGTCTTTGTTTCACTGTCGAACTTGAT
The DNA here is from genome assembly GCA_017553035.1 of Lachnospiraceae bacterium. Taxonomy (GTDB): domain Bacteria; phylum Bacillota; class Clostridia; order Lachnospirales; family Lachnospiraceae; genus RUG11977. Next base: position 8,925 of record JAFZNE010000106.1, on the reverse strand, counting down.
CCCGAGCTTTTCGTACAATCTCTGCCAGTACTGAAGAAGCGTTTCATCCTCATCCATCGCTTTGGAAATAGAATCCTTGGTCTCCTTCAATACATCCTGGACATCCTCATCCTGCGCCAGGATTTCGAGCTTGTTCTCAACGTCATCGTCAAGTCTGCCTAAAAATACTTTGTAATCGCCGTTATCATCGACTTTTACATACAACGAGTCTATGGCAAGAACGGGGGAACTTAAGGTCGCTATGTTCATATTGTAGGTATAATAAACGACATAATCGATCGGTGAATAACCCTTTTTGGTATAGCAATCCAGCAGATCGTACGAAAGAACCGTCTCGGTCTGTATCATCAGTGTTTCGATATTGATAAATGAAGTATCCGTAACAATACCCTCAAAAGCCTCCTGCGTACAGGACAGCTTTGCGGCAAGATATGCATTTACCAGATCTTTCACTTTGGGATCCGAATTCTTCAGAAGGTAATTAGGTTCGGGCGTCGGTGTAAGCGTCGGTGTCGGTGTAGGATCATCGTGTTTTTCGGTAACTGCCGTACTGCGATCGATATTGCTGCCCGGTGTTTCCACGACCGTTTCGGTACCGGCTGTTGGGGTTAACGATGCCGCACGGGACACGGTGCTGAACGAAATAAGCCCTATCCCCATAATTCCCATAGACATAAGAACTGAAATTCTCTTATATAACTTCATAATAAAATACTACCTCGAACTAAATTTCTGTTGTCACTTAATGATCACTCCGACCGGACAATGGTCCGATCCCATGATCTCAGGACATATAAAAGAGTCCTCAAGCCTGTTGTTAAGCCTGTCGGACATGCAAAAATAGTCAATGCGCCATCCAACATTCTTGGACCGGGCATTGCCCATATATGACCACCACGAATATGCTCCCGTTCTGTCGGGATACAGATACCTGAAAGTATCGGTAAAACCTTTACCGAGCATGATACTCATCTTCTCACGTTCCTGATCGGTAAAGCCGGCATTGCCCCGGTTGCTCTTGGGATTCTTCAGATCGATCTCCTCATGCGCAACATTGAGGTCACCGCACCAGATGACCGGTTTGACGGCATCCAGACTGCAGACATAACTTCTGAACGCATCCTCCCAGTCCATCCTGTAATCAAGTCTGGTCAATTCTCTCTGTGCATTCGGAACGTATACACAGATAAGGTAAAAATCGTCATATTCGACGGTTATCAGTCTTCCTTCGTGATCATGCTCTTCTATGCCCAGCCCGTATGTAACATTCACGGGCTTGATCTTTGAAAATACCGCAGTTCCGGAATATCCTTTTTTCTCGGCATAATTCCAGAACGAATGATAGCCTTCCGGAGAAAAATCTATCTGTCCTTCCTGAAGCTTGGTCTCCTGTATACAGAAAACATCCGCCTGCGAATCATTGAAAAAATCCGCGAATCCTTTGCCCATACAGGCTCTCAGACCATTAACATTCCATGAAATAAGCTTCATATCAAAACCTCGGTACTACCGTCAATTTTCGGAAGATTCCCTTCATCGATATGATCAGTAAGTATATACGATATCGCTGTAATCGGAATCTTTCTTGATCATCTCGTATTTCTTCTTGCTCTTGGCATTGTAAAGGCACATATCATAAGTAGCGTCTATCGTATACCATTTTTTCTTGCCCGAATCATAAACCTGGTTCCATGCATGGTATTCCTTTACATTGGGAGTATGTCCGGTAACGACCTTCGCCTCAACTCCGACACTCCTGAGCATAGCTGCCATAAGGCATGAGATATCGTAGCAGATACCGAGCTTTCTGTCATATGTGCTCAGATTGTTAGGAAGATAGTAACTTGTCGCAGCCTTGGTGCTGAGCAGCTCATAATCATAAGCAAAATTCTGTACGATATAATTATATATCTTCTTGATCTTGGCGAGATCATTCTTGGCACCCTTGGTAAGCGAAGCGGCCTTCTTGATAAAGCTGTCCTTCACTTTGTAATTGATGACTATGCTTGCGATCTCAAATACGGTTCCGAAACCTTCTTCGGTAAGGTCAACCTCTTTGGTCTGAAGAACAACAGCCTTGCCGTCCGATCTGACCTTACAGATCCTCAGCTTGTATTTGCCGGCACCCTCGGTCAGCGGAACAGATACAACATTCTTTCCGGAATCGAGTTTGTAATAATACCTCTGGGTATTGGTTCCCGTAGTCGTATTCTCAACGAGTATAAGAACGGTGGAATCCTCATTGTTCGTAAATGTTATCTCTACCGTTCCGTTCTTCTTGTCCTCCATACCGTCAGCCGCTTCGGCCTTTCCTGCAGGCATATAAGACGCTATAGCGATCGCGGCGATCAGTAAAAATGATAATAGTCTTCTGAAAGTTTTCATATGGAGCTCCTTTCTGAAACATTACAATCCGTTTTCCCTAAACTTCCGTCACAGCATTATCGTTAAATTATTCAATCCCAGCGCATTGACGTATTTGACATCCGTTGCCGCATCAAATACCAGCTTCAGGCCGAGTCTTGAATAAGAATTATCAAATTTATGTTTCTTTCTGTATTTGATCGGATCAAAGCCCTTGCAGTCATCCATAAATCCGATCATCCATGAACCTTTCTTGTCTATCACGCGCAGCTGCATATCATGCTCTTTGCCGTCGCTGAAACCATGCTTGATAATATTGGTACCCATCTCCTCGATACATAGGGCCAGTCGTGAGCATACCTGCTCGTCACCTCCGTGCCCGCGGCAGAAATCAACCGCCTCATCGCAGGCTTCCCTGACTTGTTCAAAAGATGATATCGGAAACGAGACCATATCCTTATCATCAACTCCGAAATCCGGATCAAGCATCGAAAATGCTTCCGAATTGATAACGACCTTTTTCTTCTTGACCCACGCTATCACGGCGATCGTAAATACCGTAAGCGTCTCACCTATAACAAATGCGAACCAGATTGCCTTCACTCCTCCGAGTGCATTCAAAATGAGCGCGGCAAGCACAACATACGCGAAATTCTGTAATACCGACACGAGTTCCGAAAGCTTGACCTTCTCGATCCCCAGATAATAATTCTTGAACGAGGAATTGAGCGAACTTGAAACCAGGCACAGTATATATACTCTCAGGGCATAGGTTCCCAGCTTCAGTACAAGGGGATCATCCGTACCCGATATAAACAGTCCCATGATAAATCCGGCAAATCCGATAACGATCACCGTTACGATAAGATCTATTATTACCGCATATTTTACAAATACCCTGACCAGCTCATACAATGAATGCCGGTCCTCCTGAACATAGAATACACCGCCGAGCTCGAGAGCCACCGTGCCTATTCCGGATCCGATCGAATAACATATACTTCCTATGGTGGCAAGTATCGAATAGACGGCTACTCCTTCATTACGGCCCGATGAAAGCAGTATCAGGTTGATGAGGTAAGTAGTCATCGAAAGGCTCAGCTGGTTCACCGCTGTCGGTATTCCCGATTTGATCAGGCCAAAACAGTGACGGAGCCTGAATTTGCGGATAACAAATTTATATATGCATTTTTTCGAAAGAAGATAAATGCCGGCAACCACAAGCGCAACATAATAACTGAGTGCCGAGGCAAATCCCATTCCGAAAATGCCGTCTTTTACAGAATTAAAGCCTTCACCGTAGACGCCCTTTTTCATAAGGAATACATTGACGATATCCATAACGATATCGGCAACCGTCAACAGTGAAACTGCAATGACCAGTCTTGTCCTGTTGTTGGAAAGGATCATAAACGGAACAAGGATCTGCGAAAGCAGGAATGCAGGTGCTCCGAACATGAATCCGCGCAGATAAAACTTGGTCAGCTGGAAGATCTCTGTTCCTTCCTCGGCTCCGAGCATGACGCATATCTTGTCAATAAATACGATAACTACTACAAGCGAAGCCAGGGATACGATGAGCGCGAGCATTATCGCGGTCGTATAGCAAATATTGGTAGTTTCCTTGTCTCCCCTGGTGATACTCTTGCTGCAGACTACCTGAATACCCGTGGAAACAAGTGAACCGAATGCCGTATAAACAAACAACAGCGGGCTCGCAAGACCATAAGCGGCCATCGCGTCAACGCCCAGGAACTGTCCTATCATGATGCTGTCAACCAGCATACAGATCATTACTGCGGCCGATGACATGATCTGGGCCAGCAGCATGTTTTTAAATATCCTCTTGATCATATTACTGTATATTTCTCCGCATCGTTTCAGGATTTGTACAATAGGTAAGTGCCGTTTCCTGATCGATCACGCCGTTACGTAACAGATCAAAAATACTGCCGTCCATAGTCCTCATGCCTTCCCTGCCGGCCTGATTGATCAAACTGTCGAACTGATGAGTTTTGCCTTCGCGGATAAGCGTCCTGATAGCACTGTTGGCATGCATGATCTCGAAAGCGGGAACAACGCCTCCTGCCTGTTTCGGGATGAGCTGCTGCGAAACGATCGTTTTGAGGATCATCGACAGCTGAACCCTGATCTGCTGCTGCTGGCTTGCAGGGAAAATATCGACGATACGGTCAACCGTATTGGCCGCACCGAGCGTATGCAGGGTCGAAAGGACGAGGTGTCCGGTCTCGGCGGCGGTCAGCGCGATCTCGATCGTCTCACGGTCTCTCATCTCACCGATCAGGATAACGTCGGGAGCTTCTCTCAGGGCCGCCCTCAACGCGCTCGAATAGGATTCGGTATCGATCGCGATCTCTCTCTGGCTGATAATACTCTTGTCATGCCTGTGCAGATACTCGATGGGATCCTCAAGTGTAAGTATGTGGCACTCACGTTCATGATTGATCTTGTCGATGATATATGCGAGCGTGGTACTCTTACCGCTTCCTGCGGTTCCCGTAACCAGCACCAGACCTTTTTTCAACTGTGCAATATTCAAAATGCTGTTGGGAATACCCATGGTCTCAAAAGGAGGAAGTCCGAACGGAACAGCTCTCAGTACCGCACTGATGGTACCGCGCTGCTTGAACACGTTCACTCTGAAACGGCCTGCTCCGGGTATCGAAACAGCAAAGTCATCATCGTTGCTGTTAACAAAATGGCTCATATCGCGGGTAGCGGTGTCATACAACTGCTGTATCCACTGCTGGCATGTCCCCGCCGAAAGACCTCTGTCCCAATCATACTCAAGATCGTGGTCACGAACGATCTGTCCCCCGATCTTGTAACATATCGGCTGTCCTACTACAAAGAAAATATCGGAAGCCTTCTTGGCTACCGCACCTTTCAGCATTTCATCAAGGCTGTTCATTGATCTAACCCCCGTCCGTCAGAATAACTCGATCTCTTCGATCTCAAATCCGGTCCCGCTGTAGCCCTCCATATCATCGGGCAGCAGCTTCTGTGAAACAACATGGATATCGTACAGACCATCGTCCGTACATACTTCCATTTCAACCCTTATCGAAGAATGGTCATTAACTCTCGTGTCATAAGAGAGACCCCCGTACTCATCGACGGTCACTCCCTCGATCTTACGAAGAGCTTCCCTTATCTGATCCGGATCCAGGCCCTTTTCAGTGCAGGAGCAAAATGTCGATATGATTTTTAACCTTGTTTTGTCGGATTCAACCTCCGCCTTATAATACTGTTCTACCGCCTTTTTCGATGTCCTGGCCGTTTTGAGCCCGTTGTACGCTGCCCTTATCGTAAGGATCGCAAACAATGACAATCCCAGAACGCACAGAAGCAGGATGATGGACGGCAGGCCTACATTGACGTTTGATCCGACTCCGCTGTCTTTTCGCTTAGCCATATTTGTTATAGATTTCCCCACTCTCTGAATATATTATATACAAAATGTAACAGAATTACAACAAAACTAAATCAGTTTTATGTCATTAATAAAATGTAACTTTTAAAGTTTCCTGTTCAATCATGTATCTGAACAGCCCTGTCAGTCGAAAAGTCGGTATCAAGTGCGATCAGTTCTTCCCCTGATTTATCCGTGACCGTTATCCTGAATATCGTCATCGCGACCGCTTCGCCGCAACGTTCCTCGGTAATCCTGCTTGTCATCGTAAATGATGCTTTCTTACCGGACTCCGCTTCGCCCGGGGCTATCTCTTCCCAGTTATTATCATAATACCTCGCCGAATAATCGGTCGATCCGGCTTTTAGCTCTTCCGCCCGATTCTCCGCCATTATCGTTGCCTTACTGATATTAACCGCCTTTTTCTGTATGCGGTCCGCAGATAGATACATCTGCATTATGATCACACTTACCACGGCAAATATCGCAATGATGATAACGGATTCGATCAGCGGCAGCCGTGCGGTTTTCTGCTTGTCATATTTGTCTGCCATTATTTAACCTCATTCCCGCTTTCCCTTACTAATCATTCTGGCTGCGCAGTGTCAGCTTCAATGTTTCCTTGTCCCCGGAAGCGTTGGCTGCGCTGAGTACGATAAAGTTCCCCTGCTTTTCGATTGAAAAATCATCGATCTCTATCGTCTCGAAACCGAAATCAAAATCCGGTTCATAACCGTCGGCCTGTGTCAGTTCACACAGATATCCGTTTTTGTAATAGATCAGGGTATTGTAGATATCACCTTCGAAATTCTCCGACAGTACCAGAGTGTTCATGCCGTCCAGATTGACAACGTCAACACTGCCCGACGCATCAAACTGTCTTATCCTCGTTGCAACATAGGATAGCGAAGTTCTCAGCTCGAAATTCTCGTTCGATGCAAGCACGACATTTTTATACACCTGCATTCCGGCGCTTAAGAGTACCAGCGCCGATATCGCAAACAGGGCTATCAGAACGACCGTTCCGGCCGCATTGACGAGTTTGCTTCTCGACTCCACCCTTTTATCATCTAAATCAGCCATTTAAAAACTCCCCGTCATCTCCTGAATACCGAAATATTCGGAAATACATTAGCCGCCGCACAGTCATATGCCACCATAAAACTGTCTTCGTCGATATGAACACCGTAGTTTTCCACAAGATAATCAAGTGTTGCCGGATATCTCCCCTCATCGGCGAAGCACTGCACAGCTGCTTTCCTGACTGCGGCAAGAGTCAGTTCCTGATCCTGCTGCAGACTCATCTGATTGAATTTCAGCACTACGAAGATCATGATCGCAAGCATTGCCACACAGATGATGACCGGCAATACTATGGTCTTCCAAATGCTCTTTCCCGAATTACCCTTAAAATTCTTCATAAAGAAATCTGCCTCATAAATCCCGTAAACACGGTAATTGCATCAGCCTATCGATGAGATCATGCTGACAAGCGGCATCATTACCGCAAGCAGGACCGCACCTACCATTACCGAAAGAACTATAACAAGCGTCGTCTCAATGATCGTGGTCATCTTACCGAGCGAAGCAGTTGTTCTCTCGTTGTACTGTTCACTGAGTTTCGTAAAGATAACATCTGTACCGCCCGTTTTAACCGCAACGCTTACCAGCCTGCTCTCCATACCTACGATAAGTCCGCTGTTACGCAGTGCTTCATCGAGATGCGAGCCGCCCTTGTACAGCTCGATACATTTGGCGATGCGTTTTTTGACCGTATCGTTCTCGCAGTTCTCATACTCGCTCTCAAGCGCATCGGTCGTATTCATGCCGCTCGACAGCATAAGTGACATCGACGAAACAAACTTGCCGGTCGCCATCAGTTCCATCAGCTTACGTGCGGGCCTGAATGCTCCCGCAAGCTTCTTCAGTACACGCGAACCTGTTTTGGTCTTTCCGAAGAGTACCATAAGTATTACGAGTGCGAACAGGACAAGGATGACCACAGCAATGACCTTGCCGGCCGCAAGACCAACGGTAAGTACGTTTTCGGTCGCAGAAGAAACATCTGAGCTCAATTCGTCGAACATGCGCTCGAACATGGGCAGGATCTTCCATACAAGGATGATCATGATGCAGGCCATAACACCGAAAAGGATCATCGGATAAGCTATCGCACTGCGGATTCCCGATTTGATGCGGCTGTCGCGTTCATAATACTCTGCGAGAGACTTCATAACGTCCTCGAGACGTCCCGTTTTCTCGCCGACTTCGACCATGTGGACCATATATTCCGGAAATGCTCCGGTATTCTTCAACGCCTCATAGAACGGCATATTGCTGTTGGTCTGGTCGTAGAGCTGCTTGAGGACCGCCTTGGTCCTTGAATCCTCCATCTCGGAGTGCAGCATGTAAATGCCTTCGGTAAGAGAAATACCTCCGTTGAAAAGCATCGCGATCTGATCGCAGAACATTGATACTTCATCGGAATTGAATACTTTTCTGGCTTTCTTAACGCTCACCGGAGCCTCCCTCCTGGCTCCCGGATCATCAAACGAGGTCTCGCCGGCTCCGGCCTTATCGTCGGTCGAATACGTGTCATAGGTATTCTCCGGCGCCGGATCGTCATTGAAATCCGTTCTGTAGACAAATGTTTCCTCTCCCGTTACATCGCTTCCGTTCCCGTTTTCATTGTTCCCGGAAGTGTTCTGGCTTTCGTCGTCGTAAGCCACATAATGATCATTCATAAAACAATCCCCCATGATTATTATAAATGCTTAAAGAATCTCTGTGATCTTGACCTCACGCTGTTTGGACAGATCAACAAATATATCGTCGACCTGTACGATAGGTTTCGAAAGTTCTGATTTATTGAGAAGTACGATCTTGCCGATCTTGTCATCCGAAAGACGTACCGTATGATTCATGTAAACTTCGGTTATCTGTTCGAGCAGCGGGATCAGGAACTGAGGATCGAACTTGCTGTAACCGTCATTTTCGAAGCTTCTTACCACCTCAACAGGACATATTCTCGGCCTGTAGATCCTGTCGGATGTCATGGCGTCGTATACATCGGCGATAGACGTGATCATTGCGAAATTGTCGATCTGATCACCGCTCTTGCCGTAAGG
>JAFZNE010000105.1 GCA_017553035.1 Lachnospiraceae bacterium | reverse complement strand
TCTCATCTCCGCAGGCTCCGTGTGAGCTCTCATTATATCCCTGCTTTCCGAAACCGGCATCAACTCTGCGTGAGCGGGTGTTGCTACGGGAGCGGGTGTTCCCGAATCCGCAGTCTGACCGGAATATATGAGACCTGCCGGAATTACCGGACCTGCAGGAATTGCCTGGCTTACAGACAATCGCGGATCAGTCTTCCTGTGTTCTTCGTTCAGGCACTTGATCAGGTCCTCAAACGCACATCCGCTTTCTTTTGTTTTCATGTAAAAACCGTAGATCATCAGAACGGCACTTTCATCATCATAATCGATCTTGTCCATCAGGTACTCCGCCAGACCGCGAAGCTGTTCTTTTAGGTCTTCTCCGTATCCGGGATAGTATGCGAGGAATATATTTCCCTCATCATCGGTAAAAACGCTGTCGGGGCTGATGATATAATCATCCTCAAGAAGCATATACTCGCGTCCTCTGTATATGATCTCGAGCAGATTCTTTAAATAAGATGTCAACGTCTTACAGTCGGGTTTTCGTGCCTTAAAACGCTCCGCAAACGATATCTTGTTTTCTATTTCATATTCAAATATCCTTCTGTCATCTTCCCGGGCAACTTTGAACTCCAATAATCCGGCTATCCTGTTATGGAGGATCATCTGTTCCCTGAAATCCGGAGTTCCTGCTTCCTGCCCGGCCGATCCTCCGCTGACGGCCATTATCTGACTGCCGAGGTCTCTTTGCATGCTTATCTGTACAGTTTGTATCTTAACCACCTCTCATTCCGAGAATCACATTTATGATACGTTTGATCGTTGGACAATTCCAATAATTAACGGAAGTTGTGCTGTTGATCGTATTCATATTGTTCATAAGCACTCCCGCAAAACCTTCGCCTTTATTGACCGATTTAAGAGAAGCTGCTGCCACAATGCTGCCGTGCTCTTTCTTTATATCGATATCCTCTGCCAAGTAATATGGGTAATCCCGGATATAGCTGTTCAAAAATGATCCTTCCGATCCTTCTCCTGTCATCGCGCCATACAGGACATATCTCTCGGAAGCTTCTCTTGCGGCCCTGTCCAGATCGGCATCGATCTTGATCCGGGCATACATGAAGAACAAAAGGCGAAAGAAAACAAAGATCACGATGACGATAAGCGGTATCACAAACGCAGCTTCTACAGTTGTCGAAGCATCTATCTCTTTCCTATATCCCATGTATCAATACCTCCGTCATGATATACCCGAGCATGATAAACGGGGCAAAAGCAAAACTGCTTTTCCGGTTCATTTTTCCTACGGCCAGCATTGCCACGGCATACACCGCACTTAAGAGAAATGCGGACATGATCAAAGTGATCAATGTTTCGTATCCGGTCGTGGCTCCGCAGACAGTAAACAGTATCGCATCCGCTTTCCCGAGCTTATCACGGGTTATCAGGCAAATGATAAGAAATGACAACCCTATGGCCGTTCCTATAGCATGGGCAAGCAATACCGTCCGGATATCACCGGTATCGGCGCATAAAACAGCGCTCACAATCCCGTATCCGGCCGGGATCACACCCAGGACAAGGAAAACAACCGGAAGTTTCTTCTTCGCGATATCGATCACCGCCGCAATCGCAAGATATCCGGTCAGTACTATTGCCGGTGCTGTACTCATGATCTGCCACTCCGTTCTTTATTTCCCGCATCGTTTGCAGGCTCTTCTGGTCTTTTCTGCTTCAGACAGCGTAATTTCCGTGATTGTTCTCTTCAAGCCGCTGCAATTCCGCTTATAATGATATCTGTCTCCGTCCTTGGCGATATACACGATATCCGGAGCCCGTCCCCTGGCGCATCTTTCGCATTTATAATACTTTCCGCCGCCTTTGTTACGTTTATCCGGTACTTCTTCGAGTGTACATGCCGAAATAACGAGATTCAGGCCCGGACAAGTCAGAGACTTGTGATACACGACCTTTTCTTCCGTAATATAAACGATCGTATCGTCGGTATTCTCTTCCTCACTGTCTTCTTCCTGCAGCAGAGATTCTCCCCCGATACCGGTAAAATACCTGTATTCGAGTTCCTGAACTTTCCTTACCGATCCAAGACCGAACAGTGATATCGGAGGTTTCAGACTGTACGAGCATTTGATCAGTATCGTTTCCTTTTCGGTATACAATACCGAACCCAAACAGCTTATTCCACCGCTTCCGCCCACGATCGTATCGCAGGCAAACGGATAATTCCTGATCTGTCTTCCGAAAAAGCCGCTTATCACCAGACTGTCCGATGCTCTTTCTGCTATTTCCGACACCGATAATCCGGTCACGGGGATCTTCTTTCCCGCAAGCCCTCCTATCAATGACTCTGCGAATTCACTTTCTTTGTCCACGGCAGCTTTTACGATCTCAGGGTATTGTCCCAGGTTCCTTGCGGTCGCCAGCATGCTCTTTTCCACGGAATACTCGGTATATTGATATCTGAAAATACAGCAGAGCGCCATGATCGCAAAAAAGAAGAGCGGAAATACAAGTCCCGCCTCTACCGTAAGTGAGGCCTTTATGTTATAGCCGATACTTTTCAAAACTTTCTCCAATACTCAAAAACAGATCCCTCTGTTCAAAGGTTCAACCCGTCTCATCCAAGCCCGACATTAATCAGAATAGGCCGTCAGTTCTGCCTTTACGGAGAGTCTCAAAAATAGAATAAATTTGATAGGGAAAGGACTGTCAATGTCAGGACCCGGATGAGACGGGTCAAACCTTAATATCTCAGGGCATATTCCGCGCTGGTCCTGTATCCTCCGAACGCAATATACTTAGGAAGAACAACAAACTTGGCTTTGACGCGGAATCCCGTTATACAGTTCACGATAAAAAAGTCTTCATTGTATTCATATCTGATATTTTCCTGGATCAGGTCCATTGCCCTGTATGATGCATTTTTCTGGCCTGTGAGAAACAGCATTATCGCCAGATAATCACCGTAACTGACCCCAAACGACTTTTCCGGATACTCCTCGGCCTTCTTCTGTATATGTCCGGGCGTACAAAGCACAACTTCATATATCTTCAGCATAAATGTACTTTTCTCGGTGATCACGGAAATCCTTTTTCCCATTACAAGAGCCGCCGTTTCGATCATCGCCTGTTCGTATGCAAGGATGAACAGGATCAGATATTTCATGAGCGCGATCAGAAAAGGCATTCCGGTAAAACCCACCGCCGCGGTTGCGATCGCCTGCGCCTCGGCTTTAAGCCCGGCATCACAGAAAACATATACTCCGCTTGTGACCAGACGCATCAGCAGGATCCTGAGCAATACCGAGCTCAGGTTTTCCTTGTCGGTTTCATTCCCACAGATGATATATTCCTGTTCATATTTCAAAACAGTATCATCGGTTACGGTTTGATCGGTATAGCTGCCAAAATTATCGCAAAGATACAGTATCATTCCGGCTTTTTTAAGCAGCCCGCTCAGGCGTGTATTTACCGCACTGTCATCTCCGGCATCTGTCTCCCCGCTGCCTGCGATCTCATCCGAAAGATCCGAAATATCGCTTATCTCCGATCCTTCGATCGATCCGGCCATCGCCCCGGCCCCGGCCATATCATCTTCGGCCTCCGGCATCTGAGCAGAACCGGAAGAGACAGACATCCCTTCAGCCGTGTCCGACCGGCTCGGAAGCAGGGCAGTTGGAATCTCCGCCTGAGATACTCCCGACGGATCCTTCAGCAGCATTCCGAGAAAGCCGTCATTCAATGCTCCGACCAGGTCGTGGCTCACACCGCTTTCCTCATTGTTCGAAGCCGATGAAAATGCACTGTAATCAAAGACAAATCCTTCATACGTAAATTCCGTTATCTTGTCCCTGAGCCGGATAATACTCTGTGCCTGCTCCCGGGCGGACTTCGAATCCATCTGGTCAAATATCAGAACACGTACATAATCACATTCTTCAAGCAGCTTATTATCCGCCCTTAACGATACTTCGGCGGTTTCATAATCAAATGCGCTCTCCGCGGACGTTTTGCTTATGTATTCTTCCATAAGATCATAAGCCTCTTCGTATTCGGTTATCTCTTCTTCGCTCAGATCCGGTCTTGATCCGTTCAGGGTCTGACCGTATTCGTCGATCTTCGGTTCTGCCTGGGCCTGTGCTACCTTGATCTTTACGACTCCTGCCAGTGCCTCCCGCACCTTCGATTCGGCAGCCGAGAAAAACCCGGCTATGAGCCTTGCGCTCTCGGAAACCCCTTTATAGCTTTTCCGGGCATCTTCCCGGTATTTTTCGAGCTTCTTCTCTTCCTGTTCGATCAATGCATCGTTTTCCGCGATCTCAAGCTCAAGGCCGGTAACAGCCGATTGACAGGCCGATATTTCTTCCTGAAACGAATCCCTGATCTCATTTTTTCTGTTTTCAAGACCGGGATCTGTTCCGTCATTCTCCCGGCCTTTATTCTTTTCGGCAAATTCAGCCTCGGCAGCGGCAAGTTGAGCTTCCATAAGCAGGTTTACTGCCGTCAATGCTTCATTTGCCACTGTCAGTTCAGCTTCTTTAAAGGTTTTCAGATTATTCAGTTTTTGCAGCTCCGCTTCCGAGTCTTCCAGGATCTCAAGCTTACCTGCATATTCCAATACAAGCGGATACAGAGAATCCAGCATTTTCACGGGATTGATATATTTCCCCGAAAGCGCCGTAAATACCTCCGCATTGTTGATCCGGACAGTACTCATGGACGGTTCCGTTATAAGGAAGCGCTTTACAAAATTCGTTTCGATCGTATATCGGGCTTTTCCGTCACCGGAAATATTACAATTGACACCATCGATGATCTTCATGAGTTCGATCGTCAGTTCATCGATCCTGGCAACCTTTTCCTCGGCTTCGAGCTTCTTCTGAAGCACTTTGGCACTCTTTTCCTGTTTGGACATCACGCCCAGTTTCTCGGCAAGCCCCGAAACAAGGTCTCCCGCTTTGCTTATGATCTCATATTTTGCGGCCTGCTCTGAAAAGATATCCCCGCTGCCGTCTGCCAGCATTTCATATGAAAGAAGCGTCGTTCCTTCATTTTCTATTCCCCATGTGTTGGGCGGGATCCTCGCCTCGATCGCAGAAGTGACTTCGGACAGCTTGGCTGTGGATTCTCCGAATCCGGTATCTATCGCAAATAAATGGTATTCATCGAACAGCGGTCTGTAAAAATCAGCTGCTTCGGACTCCGCGGCACATGTGAGGAGCATCTCGGCATACGCCCTTGATGCGGCACTTTTGGCTGCTTCAAGACTTGTCATGATCAGCGAGAAGACCACCAGAAGGATCAATGCCAAAAACACCGTTACCGAACCGTTTTCTGCATTTCTTATCTTCATATCAGTTAATTATGGTATCTGCATTACTGGTGATGGAATTGAACGCATTACTTACTATTCTCGTGATCTGGCCTTTGAAAATAACAACGAGCGCTATCAGGATGACCAGAATGAGCACCAGTTCCACAACGCCTATTCCTGAATTGTCATTTGAAAACTTCTTCAAAATTCCTTTCATTTCGTACCTCCTTATCTGTACTAAATTCCCATAGACCCGATAGCAGGGACCACAACTATCGCGACAACTATCCCAAACATCCCGAACATAGGCAAGAGCAGTTTTGTTCCTATTTCTTCGCCTCTCTGCCTGACGTGCTGTCTTCTGTCTTCCATTGCGTTTTCCGCTTCGGCCTGCAGCAGACCGGTTATCTCGCGGCTTCCTCTGCGCAGGTTTTTGGATAACAGGGAACCCAGCCGTTGATACGCCTGCACACGGCATCTGTTGGCAAATTCCTCATATGCTTCGCTTTCCGCCTTCCCGAGATTCATCTGAGCTGCGGCTTTGAGCATTTCTTCGTAAGCATATTTCGTTCCCTTATGTTTGTCCTTTTGCCCCTCCTTCAGCCTGGTATAATCATTGCAGATCTTTTCCCATGCGCCTCTGCTTGTCATCCCGGCTGTCAGCAGAAGGCTGAATTTGCTTATGATATCGGGATAGTCCCTCATCATCTCTTGTTCCCTTTCACGGCACCTTTTTCTCATCTCCATCGATCTTGCCGGAATGACCCCGAATGCGGCAGCCAGCCCCAGAACGGCAATGATCCCGGCAGTTTTGCTTTCCTTTTCTTTCCATCCGACCTCTTTTCCGTCGATCGTATCGGGAAGGAGCATATATTTCTCATCTGCAGTTCTTCTGTCGGCCGCTTCAAGTTCCTTTTCTATCAATTCCTTGAATACAGCGGCTTCATCTTCGGGCTTCGGGATAAGCCTTATCGGAAATGAAACGATCCTGATCTCGTCGAAATACGTCAGTTCCGCGGTAAGGATCACTATCTCCGGTTTTGTCACATTCTCAAAACGTACGGTCCCGTCATAATAAATAAACTTTGGATCGGGATCATCAAAACTGACTTTTACCGATGTTCCGGGGATCTCTTTTACCAGTTCGATGTTTCCGGTTATCTCATCTACGGATGGATTACTGCCGATCACCGCTGTTTTCAGCCTTTCGACCGCTTCATTAAAAAAGTCCTCCAGTCTGTCATCGGGACATTTCTGTTCGCTTACGGTCACAGAAATATCGGTTTGCTGTGTTTGAGGTCCGGTATCGACCGTCAGCTCATACTCCGATCCGCCCTGTCCTGTGGGCGCCCTCTCAAGTTTATTGCCGTCAAGGATCGCCGATCCTCCCGCAAGCAGACACAATCCGGCAAGAATGACCGTAGCTGCCACAGTCAGCAGGATAAAAGATATCGTCTTATATGCATCAAGTTTCGCATCCTGTATGGGATTATCTCCCCTGCTCAGCATTTTTGATGTTTCACTGTCTCCGAGGATATCCGTTTTTCCTCTCTTTTCCAGAAAAGAATAGACCGCGGCCGCCGCAGGATACAGAAATTTCAGCGGATGTTCCTTCTTATCCAGATCTCTGTACGGATCGTTTCCGGTTTTATTTTTCATAGCTCTGTTGTTTCCTCCTTTCCGGATCTTCCACCGGTTACCGACACCGGTTACCGGCCGGGTACTCCGGGCCTTTCAGTAGGATACTCTTATGATCCTGCCTGCCGCAGCGCTCAGAGCGACATATACCGCAAGGATAACCGTCATGAATATCACTCCGAATGTATTCCCGTACAGCGATTCTGTCATGTCGGGAGAAAATACTCTCAGATAAAACAGGACTCCGAAAGGGATCATCCGCATTATGTCCGACTCGTATTTTTTTGAGGCCATCAGGGTTTTCAGCTCCCTTTTCAGCTCCACCCTTGTTCTGATCACGCCCGCCGTGGATTTTATTATCGAAATGATATTTCCCCCGGTCCTTTTGGCGGTCGAAAATACATCGGAAAAGCTCTTTACGTCCTCAAGCCCGCTTCTTCCCGCAAATTCCTCAAATGCCGTTTCCACCGGAACATTGCTCTTAAGATAATTGATCATGATCCTCAGTTCCGACATGATCATCGCGTTTTCGTCATAAGTAAGCTTCAGGTCACTGTAGGCTTCCGACAGGGCATTTTCTACGGAATATCCCGATTCAAGTACGGCACTCAGGCTCCTGATCATATCTCCGAACTGCAGGTTCAGCTCCCATTTCCGTTTTTCCTTCAATTCACGGGTTCTTATCCGCAGATAAAAAGGTACATACGGGAAAAGCAGGATAACCGCCAGTAGATTGTTGTAGCACAACAGTGCCGCTCCGAAAATTATCACCCCCGCACGTATCACTGCCACAAGCCTTTCCCTCATGTTCATGCTGTAACTGTCATAATCCGGCAGCTTCAAGCTTCTCGCGTCTGATGAGTTCGCGTCCCGTTGCTTCAAGACGCCCGATAACACGCCCATCCTGCTCCCCCTCTTCCATGAATCTGTATATCGGATTCAAAATGATCTCCTGATCTTCATATCCGCACACTTCGGTTATTTCCACGACTTTCCTGCTTTTATCCCGAAATCTTCCCAGCTGGATAATGATATCTATTGCCGAAGCGATCTGTCTCCTGACCGCCTGCAGGGGAATATCCGCCCCGAGCAGAGTCAGTGTTTCCATTCGTGAGAGCATATCGGACGCCGAATTGGCATGTCCCGTAGACATACCGCTGTGCCCTGTATTCATAGCCTGAAGCATATCGATACATGCCGCGTCACGGACCTCGCCTACAACGATGCGGTCCGGACGCATCCTGAGGGATGCCTTGATAAGATCTCTTATGGAAATACCGTTCTGTCCTTCAACATTCGCGTTACGGACTTCGAGCTTCACAAGATTGGGAATGCCTTTGATCTGAAGCTCTGCGGAATCTTCAATGGTTATTACTCTCTCGTCTTTGGGAATGTATTCTGAAAGTGCGTTAAGAAATGTTGTTTTACCCGAGCCTGTACCGCCTGATACAAAAATGTTGTACCCGCTTATTACCAGTTTCTTCAAAAAGTCGGCTGCCTCCTGATGAAGAGATCCGATATTTATGAGCTTTTCAACTGTCATCACTTCTTCGGGAAATTTTCTGATGGTTATGATCGGTCCGTTGATCGCTACCGGCGGCAGTATCATATTTACCCGCGATCCGTCCGGAAGCCGCGCATCAACGATGGGACTTGCTTCATTGATGATCCTGTTGGATCCTGCCGCGATCTTCTGTACCACGTCCTCAAGCTTCATGGTACTTTCGAAACAGCCGTCAAAACGGCTGATCCGGCCTGCCTTCTCATAGAAAATATCATCTGTTCCGTTGACCATGATCTCCGTTACTTCATGGTTTTCTATCAATTCCTGGATAATGTCAAACCCGCGGACGGAAGCATATACAAGGCTTCTCGCGCGTAGTCTGTCATCCAGCGACATATATTTTTCTTTACTCCTGATCCGTATCGCTTCGTCTATTATCTCGTACAGACGGGCTTCATCCGGGTCTGAATCATAAGTGCTTTTTTCGACTACCCTCTCACAGAGGATCTTCCGTGTTTCTTTATCTACTATATTTCAACCCCTCCATTTCCTCGATAAACTGCCCCAAATGGCCTTTAAGAAGAACTTCAAAACTGTATTCTCCCACCAGGAGCTCATCATAGGGTACTTCGATTTCTTTTGTCTTATCAAGAATACTCTCGAAATTGGCAAACCGGATCTGACGCTTCCATTCTTCAACCGCCTTTGAGCCTCTTGCTCCGTATCTTTTTGTCAGATAAATGCATTTGCTTCCGGCCATCAGCTCGATCCCCGCATCACCGGTAATACGCAGATCAAATACGATATTTTCATATTTATCCGAATTATTCAGACTCTCGATCAACGCTCTCATCTTTCCTCTCGGCATATCGGAAATATCAAACCAGTGGGACACGCCGCTTACATAGTCTAAAGAACCTTTATGGACAGCCATTCTCGAGACGAACTCATCCAGGCCCGAATACGTTACTTCCATGTAGTACATAAGGTCGGTAAGATTCTTATCCGCACGGCTCTTCTCTTCGCCCGGATATTCGAAGAACGGATCAAAACTTATAAAGAGCGTTTTACCGCCGAGTGAATAATAATCGGCAAGAGCAAGCGCGAAAGTAGACGCATAGCTTCCGCCTGTCGGAGAACATACACACACTATCCTTTTCCTGGCGATCACAGCCTTAAGCTCTTTGGCGGTTTTTTGCTGTTTACGTTTATAATACTCAACAATATCCCTGATGATCATTTCCGACGACTGGTATTTAAATATACGATGCCACCTTGCCGCCTCGATTTCCGACGTTTCCATCACTTCACTGTCTTCGCACAGAAAACATACGTTATCAAACGAAGACGGGATGTCATTTTCATTCACTTCATCGCACAGCAGCATATCAACCGTAAACTCTTTCGAAAACTTGTTAAGTTCGCTGATGTCATTGAATAAAACGGGTTTAAAAATAAAGTCTTTTCTTGTTTTGAAATATGATGCCAATTCGGCGGAATAATCCGTGCCATCGGCCAATAATGCCAGTATTCGCTCCAAATAAAAAACCTCCTGCCGGATATGATAAAAATATTTAAAATGGGATAAACGGGAGACTTCCCGCAGATTAAAGAAGCATCTTCCGAATAGACCGGTCGCGGTAAATGTACCGCGTCGAAAGATGTAGCCCAATGATACAATCCGCCTGTGGAATTGTCAAGGACCATTTTGTCCGAAATCAAAAGATTATGCAGAACTGTCAAAGATTTTAATTTTGCTTGTGCACTTTGCATAAACCGCATTATTCAATCCGTACAGAGCAACACATATAATAAACTCGGGGCAGTTCCCTGAAAGCAAGTTTTCGGAACTACCCCGAGTTTATCGCACAAAATAGGGCAGTCGCACTTTCCAAGTGCTACTGCCCTTGCATATTTCCTATTATCTCTGTTTATCAGCTTATCTCCGATCCGCCCTCAAAGTCCTTCTCGGGAACCATGAGCGCGAGCTCGCCTTCCGCATTCTCGGCGCACAGCAGCATGCCTTCGGAAAGAACTCCCGCGAGTGTAGCAGGTTTCAGGTTCAGCAGTACCATTACCTTCTTGCCTACCATCTCTTCGGCCGAATAATGCTGTTTGATACCGGAAACGATCTGTTTTACCTGATTTCCGATCTTGACCTGTGAGCAGAGGAGTTTCTTGGACTTCGGAACTTCCTCGCATTTGATGATCTCACCGACTACAAACTGGAGTTTCGCGAAATCATCATAGGTGATCTCGGGTTTCATCTCGACAACGACCTCAGCCTTGTCTGTCGAAGCACCTTCACTTGCGGGTGCGGCCGATCCCTGTGCGGGTGCGGCAGCGCCACCGTTCTCTTTCTCATATTCGGCGATCTGGGCCTTCTTGATCTCCTCGACCTTTTCCATGATCTCCTTCAGATCCTTGCGCATGAAGATGATCGCCGGCTGTTCGGTAACCTTCTCACCTGATGCGCGAAGGCCGAATTTGTCGAGATCGTCGTATTCTCTTTCCTTCTCGTTCAGCTGATCCAGTATATTCTTCGCGGTTTCGGGCATATAAGGCATGATCAGGTTTGCGCCGATCGCGATCGCCTCGGTCAGGTTGTACATTACCTCGGCAAGCCTGCCCTTCTTCGCCTCATCCTTGGCAAGAACCCAGGGCTCCGTCTCGTCTATATACTTGTTTGAACGTTTGAATATCGCAAATATCTCGTCGAGCGCATCCGTCATCCTGTACTCGTCCATCTTCGCAGCTGCCTTGTCTCTTGCTGCGGTTACGACGGCCTTCAGGTCTTTGTCGACTTCTTCTTCTGCGCCGGTCTTTGTTACAACACCGCCAAAATACTTATTGCTCATCGAGATCGTTCTGTTAACAAGATTGCCGAGGATATTCGCAAGATCCGAATTATATCTCTCGACCATCAGTTCCCAGGTGATCGTACCATCATTGTCGTAAGGCATCTCGTGAAGCACATAGTAGCGTACCGCATCAACTCCGAACAGCGAGATCAGATCATCGGCATAGATCACGTTTCCGCGTGACTTGCTCATCTTCTCACCGCCCTGGAGGAGCCAGGGATGTCCGAATACGGTCTTCGGAAGCGGCTCACCGAGCGACATAAGGAAAATAGGCCAGTAGATCGTATGGAAACGAACTATATCCTTACCGATCAGATGAACGTCCGCGGGCTAGTATTTCTTGTACATATCCGAAGAATTGCCGTCCGCATCGTAACCGATACCGGTAATATAGTTGGTAAGCGCATCAAGCCATACATAAACAACATGCTTCTCATCAAATGTCACGGGAATTCCCCATTTGAACGAAGTCCTCGAAACGCACAGATCCTTAAGACCCGGCAGCAGGAAGTTGTTCATCATCTCGTTCTTGCGCGATACCGGCTGGATGAATTCCGGATGTGTGTTGATATACTCGATCAGTCTGTCGGCGTATTTGCTCATTTTGAAGAAATATGCTTCTTCCTTCGCGGGCTTGACTTCTCTTCCGCAGTCGGGACACTTGCCGTTGACAAGCTGCGATTCGGTCCAGAAAGACTCGCAGGGAGTACAGTACATGCCTTCGTAAGAGCCCTTGTAAATATCGCCTTTATCGTACATTTTCTTGAATATCTTCTGAACCTGCTTTTCATGGTCTTCATCTGTAGTACGGATAAATCTGTCATATGAAACATTCAGCGAAACACATATTCCCTTGATGATCCCGGCGATCTTGTCAACGAACTCCTTCGGAGTGATGCCGAGTGCGTTCGCCTTCTCTTCATTCTTCTGTCCGTGCTCGTCGGTACCGGTCTGGAAGCGGACATCATAGCCCTGCTGCCTCTTGAAGCGGCAGATAGCGTCTGCCATGACGATCTCGTAAGAATTGCCGATATGCGGCTTGCCTGATGTATATGCGATAGCTGTTGTCAGATAATAATTTCCTTTATTACCCATTGATCATTCCCCCTGTCGATCCGTAAGAATAGCGGGCCGCACAGTCTGCGGTTTCCGTCTGTCCCCGGAGATTAGATTTGAAAAAGAGTATACCATTATTACCCGATAAATACAAGTGATAAATCTTCAGATACCGCAATTATCCACGTGAACGGTAATAACAATCTGCCTGAACTTTCTTGCCTGTATCCGTGTTTTAGGTTATAATTGACTTTGTCATCCGGCCATCATTTCAGGATCATGCCGATATTCAATTCAGCGAAACACTGATTGGGCTTTCTCCGCATGAAGATCACGGGCACAAGGTTCCCGACACCGGATCATAGAAAGGAAAAGACATATGAAAAAAAGATCGTTACAGGGACTCGCTGCCATCTTCGCATTCATTTTTTTCATCAGCATTTTCAGTCCCGCCGCGACCACCGTGCGCGCCGAATCCGGCACAGACGAAGCTTCGGATGAATTCCGCGCGGTCTGGATCGCTTATTATGATTTTAACAAGTCAAAAGGCTATTCGAAAGCAGACTTTACTACATATGTAGACAAGATGTTTGACAATGCCGTTTCTTACGGAATGAATGCCGTTATGGTTCATGTCCGCCCGTTCAGTGACGCAATGTACAAATCTGCGTACTACCCGTGGTCATATTATGCTTCCGGTACGCAGGGTGTCAGCCCCGGATACGATCCGCTCAAGATCATGGTTGAGGAGGCTCACGAAAGAGGCCTCGAGATCCACGCCTGGCTCAATCCCTACAGGGTTTCGACAACCTGGAATTACAGTACCGACATCAAGAAGCTGGCCAAGGATAACCCCGCGCGCAAATGGCGTACGAACAAAAAGACCAAGGATGACCGCTATGTTCTTGAATATGCGGGAGCGCTCTATTACAATCCTTCAGTTGAAGCTGTAAGGGAGCTCATCATCAACGGCATCCGTGAGATCGTTGAGAATTATGATGTTGACGGCATCCATCTGGATGATTATTTTTATCCTGATCTGGACAAGAATTACAAGACCAATTTTGATGCACCCGAATATGAAACTTACGTTGCCAAGCAGAACAAGAAAGGCAAGAAGGTTAAATCCATTGCCGAATGGCGCAAGGAAAACGTCAATAAGCTTGTAAAAGGTATCTATTCCGCAGTCAAGGAGATTGATTCTGACTGTATCTTCGGCATCAGCCCCGGCGGTTTTATCGATTATTTCGATGAAGAATTCCGCTGGTATGTCGATTACAGAACCTGGATGACCGAGGAAGGATACATCGATTACATATGTCCCCAGCTGTACTGGAGTTTCAGCACCCGCAACATTTTCCCGTATTATGATACGCTCCTGCGCTGGGTTGCCGCCCGCAGGAATCCTTCCGTCAAGGTTTATGCCGGTCTTCCCGCCTATAAGATGAACGAGAAGAACGTGATCAGTTCCAAAGATTCCCTTGTTGATACCGAATGGTACAACCAGTTCCTGCTCGCCGATATGATCTACCGCGGACGTCAGGGCGGGGCCGACGGATTTATCGTTTTTGATTATGAAGACCTGGTCGACAGCAAGAATTCGACCGCAGTAGAATATATGAAAAAAGCCTGGGAGGAATAATAAAATGCCTAAGTCAACAAGTACTACGGCAGCCGAGCGGTTGTCGACATTCATCAAATCAGCGGTCTCTCCTTTCCACACAGTTGAAGAGAGCGCAAAGCTCCTTAAAAAAGCAGGATTCAGCGAACTCGATCCCTTAGGTAACTCCGGTAAATGGAAACTGTCCGCCGGCGGAAAATATTATGTTATTCCCTATAAGACCGCATTATTCGCATTTACGATACCGGGTTCCAACAAAAAACGCGGGCTTCATATCGCGGCGGCACACACAGACTTTCCCTGCCTTCACGTCAAACCCCGTGCGGAACTCGAATCCGGCGGATATATGCGTGTAAATACGGAAGTTTACGGCGGTCCGATTCTGAACACCTGGCTTGACCGTCCCCTTTCCCTCGCCGGCCGCGTGATCCTTCGAAGCAACGATATTTACGCTCCTCATGAAGTACTGTTGGACATCAAGAAGCCTATCCTTACCATTCCCAATCTTGCCGTTCACTACAACCGCGAAGTAAACGACGGGATCAAGCTCAGCAAGCAGAATGACATGCTTCCGATAATGGGTATGATCAATGACGCATTCAATAAAGACTCGTATTTCATTGATTTTATCGCAAATGAGATAAAAGAAGAGCGGGAAAACATCCTTGATTTCGATCTCTATGTCTATAATGCGGAAGAGCCCCGGTTCGTGGGCATATCAGGTGACATGCTTTCCTCACCGAGGCTCGATAATATTACATCCTGCCTTGCGCTTACCGAAGGCATCATAGATCCCGAAGATGAAGGCGGGATCGATCTGATCGCTTTATTTGACAATGAGGAGATCGGCTCGATGACCAAACAGGGAGCCGATTCCGCGCTTCTCGAGATGCAGCTGCATCGGATCTACGAAGCGCTGGGTAAGAAGCCGGCCGATCTTGATGAAGATATCCGCAAAGGATTTTTCCTGAGTGTTGATGTTGCGCATGCCCTCCATCCCGCACATGCCGGGAAATACGACCCGGTCAACAATATGCGCATGGGTGACGGCGTGACATTCAAGCTCAGCGCCAACCAGCGCTACACCTACGATTCGGTCGCAGTTGCCGCCCTGCAGCAGCTGTGCGACGGCAAAGGCATCCGTTACAGGAAATTCGTAAATAACTCCGACATGCCGGGCGGACACACATTGGGACCTATCCTTTCCTCACGTCTCCCGATGTACACCGTCGATATAGGAGTTCCGATCCTCGCTATGCATTCGGCCCGCGAAGTCATGGGCGCCGCTGATCAGGAAGAACTTGTAAAGCTGATGAAAGCATTCTTCTGATCTATTTGAATTTTACCTTCCACCCGCTAAGATATTTTTTCTTAATGAGCTCCTCAAGTGCTTTATGCGCTGAGGAGTTCTTTTTTACATATACCGTAAACTCCTTCTTATTGACGATATCTTCCTCGATCAGGAATTTGTTGGGAAGTGTGATCTTTTCAATCCCCGTTCCTTCGAAAGCATATATTCCGATCTTCCGGATACTGTCGGGAAGCTTTACCGAAGACAGCTGATTCTGATAAAATGCCTCTCTTCCGATCTCTGCAAGTCCTTTATTGAGGTTGACCTCTTTAAGCGAACATTTGAAGAAAGCATAATCCCCAATCTTTTTAAGTGTTGAGGGCAGAGTGACTTCTTCAAGTCCCGATTCATCAAATGCCCATTCCTCGATCTCTTCCACGCCTTCGGGGATGACAATTTTCTTCAGGCTTCCGGTCCTGCGAAAAGCGGCTGTAAGCACCTTCAGCTTATTGCCTTTAAATACCACGCTTTCAAGGTTTTTAGAATCTGTGAAGATATCCTTTCCGAGTACTTCCAGGTTTTCGGGAAGAGTTATCTTCCTGAAACCATCGCCGGTGATACGTCCTTCAAGTTCAGTCAATGTCGAAGGCAGAACGATCTCCGAAGGATTGTAGGTGCTTTCAAGATATATTTCTCCGTCGATCCTTGTTACTCCCTCATGTATCTTGATCTTCTCAAAATTCTTTGACCCGCCGCGGATCAGACAGCTGATAACTTTCACGTTCGAAGGAAATTCAAGCTCTGTCTTGCGTGTCAGGTGTTCATGTCCCTGCGGGGTGGTCTCCTTTCGATACTCGCTTGCCCAGATACATACATCATTGATACAGATAAATTCCTGAAAACGGGAATAATCGTCATCCGTATCCCCTTGCTTTCTATAGCTGTAGTGCGCCTGTCCGTTTTCCTTCAGCGAATAGATCTGTTTTCCCTGTGCAAACTCGAACCATCTTGAGTATTCGAAGGCATTATATCCGACTCTGTGTATCGTATCCGGGTATGACAGCTTTACTAAACTGTCGCAATACCAGAAAGCTTTGCTTCCGATGCTTTCCACATTCTTTTCTATGGTTACTTCCGAAAGATTAAAGCATTCCGAAAACGCTTCATCGGGAATGTTTTTAAGTGTTCCCGGTATGGTTATCTCCGTAATTCCCTGACAGTAGGCAAACGCCCCCTGACCCATTGAAGTAAGCGAATCGGTAAAGTTTACCTCGGAAATAAGTGAATGATAGAAAGCGCTCTGTCCGATCTCGGCGATCCTGCTTCCGAATGTAAACTCCTTCAGGCTTTTACATTGGGAAAATGCATGATCTCCGATCTTTTTAAGCTTAACATTGTTTCCTTTAAATGAAATCAGATTCTCGCATCTATAAAAAGCTGATTCATCGATTGTCTCGAGCTTTGTATTCTTTCCGGACACCGTTGTAAGGTTTTTGCAGTTGGAGAAAGCACCATATCCGATGATCACAAGCTCTGCCGGAAGCTTGACTGTCTTGAGTTCGTCACAATTTTCGAAACAATTCTCCTGTATTTCCTTCAGTTTTTTGGGCAGAGTTAATTTCTTCAGTGCCGAACAGTGTGAAAAAGCATATTCTCCGATAGAGCTGATCTTGGAAGTAAACTTTACCGAGGGCAATGAGGTGCAGCTTTGAAATGCGGCATTTCCGATGGATTTTAGGGCTTTGTTGAATTTAACCTTTTTCAGGGCTCTGCAGAAATAAAATGTACCTTCACCGATCGATACGGTATTTTTCCCGATCGTTACACTTTCGAGAGCTTCGCATGACGAGAACATCCCGCCGGGGAGCTCTTTAAGATTTTTCGGAGTAGTGACAGACTTTAAAGAATTACATTCCCTAAAAGCATGGATCCCTACCTCATTGATCGAATCGGGAAATGTGATCTGTTCAAGACCGGTACACAGGGCAAATGCCCTCTCCCCGATATATTCTACGCCTTCCCCTATCTTCAGGCTCTTTATCTGTTTTGATCCGCTGAACGCATAATCATCGATCCCTATTACTTCATACTTCTTCCGGGAATGTTCTACTATCCCGGGGATCACAAGTTTCTCGACATAGTCACGGCAGCCTCCGGCATAGACCTGGCCGTTTTTCCCGTTCTCGGGCTTCTTGGCGATCTTGTACCATATTCCGTCTTCCTCGAAATAATCATGGCAATTTTCCGCCCTGCTGCCCGCGTGCCAGGTGGGAGTATTTCCGGCATATGCGTTGTTGGTGCGGATCCCGCATAAGATCAGGATTGTAAAAATGAATGCAATAAATATTCTCAAAAAAGCCTTCGATGTTTTGTTCATATTCTTCCCCTTGATTACTATTGATCCCGTTAAATAACAGTTTTTTGACCTATTGACCTAACGTCAGGCCGGATTTCGTCAGCTTCTATCTGCTTTCCCCGACCAGCTTGTCTTTATCATAATACAAGGTCATATTGATCCCGGTTTCGCCGTTAAGGAGCGGGATAAGAAATCTCCTGTCCCCTTCCCACATACTCAGTCCCGGCATCTTATCTTCCCCGACCCAGTGCAGTTCACCTTCATTGCAGTCGATGATCTGTGTATCAAAGGGTACTGCGGCGGAATAAAGATATATCTCCTCGTCTTCGTAGACTGTATTGAGGAACTTTACGATCCCGTGGCAGAGGCAATCTTCCGGATCAAGTCTGATTCCGGTTTCCTCATAGACCTCGCGGATATTGGCTTCAGCAGGAGTTTCGCCGGGCTCGGCCTTTCCACCGATCCCAAGCCACTTGCCTTCATTGGGATCCTGAGGTTTCTTGTTCCTGTACAGCATCAGATATTCCGTTTTCTTTCCATTCTTTCTACAGATGTAGCATTGTGTAGTCTTGCGCATTTAATCACCTTTATCAGTATTAAAGAACTTCTTTATCAGCAACGGCATCACCATCATCGCCCAGATTATCATCAGAAAATACCTGATGGTGTCCGCAGCAAATGAAGTTCCGAAGGCTGCCTTGATCCCGCTGCGTATAGCCAATACACCGCCAGCCCCGAGCAGTATCTTTATGATCTGCTGCCAGAAATACCTGCATTTTGTATCAAAATTGATATAAGTCGATTCAACATACCAGCAGATGGCAAAGGCTATACCGGCACCGACTCCCTTACATCCGTCCGCAGCCTTATCATAAGGGACATATCCGCTGTTTATCACGATGATCGTAAATGCCAGATATGCTATTCCCGCTGCGACCACCAGACAGGCGCTGATCAGGCGTTTTTTGGCTGTAAACTCTGTTTTGTCCGCGATGAGATTGGTTATGATCACGATAATTTCCGAAATCATAAAACTGACAACAACATCAGCCGGTGTATGTACTCCCAGATACATTCGTGAAAGCATGACCATTCCGATCAAAATAACGAACAGGATGCTGACCCACACTTTTTTTGCAACACATGCAAGCGTTCCGTAGAGTGACGTCGCATTCTGGGTGTGTCCGCTCGGAAATGAGTATCCCGTCGCCGTGACCTTGGCCCGCTCAACTGCTGTAAATTCCGGATCCCTGACCCACGGACGTTCGATCTTCAAGCTGACTTTCAGCGTATTGATGAACAATGCGGAGAGCAGATACGCAAATGTCATCCTGTAGGCTGTTTTTTTATTGACACACCAGTAGATGATCCCCATCACCCCAAGCAGGACAACTTCCTCTCCGAAGAAAGTCATAATATAAAAAAACGTTTCCCCGAACGGAGTTCTGATGCTTTCAAGATATTTTAAAAATTCCATGTCAGGTAATTAAACTGTCAAGAGTCACGGACTCTTTCCGACAGACCTCCCATACTTATGATCTCAATATCCCCTCAAATCTTTATTATAAACAATCAGCCGGGCTGTCATTTTATATCCGCATGCGATCAGATAGTTCCGTAATAAGCATTGACAAGTGACCGGTATCCCAGTACCTTAAGGTCCTCATATCGCACATTGTACCTGGCTTTGGTATGTTTTCCGCTGATAAGATACCTCAGGCAGTCCTGTGCATACAGATCGATCTCATGCAGACTGTCGACGGTATTGATCACGGGGAAAAACCAGTTGCTCCACGACAATTCATTGTCACGCGGACTCTCGAGAAGCTTCCGGTTGAATATCCTTATAAATGCCGCAGCGGTTTTTTCCGGTTTTACTTCGTTACGTTTTCCCCATCTGAACAACGCATCACGCTTGCGGCGCATCTTCTGTTTCAGTTTTTTTACTGTGGCGGGCGCGATATCTACCTTGCCGCCTTCGCAGATAAAACCGAGAAAAGTGAAGCCTTCACCCGGTCTGTAATAGTTTTCTTTTGAAGGATTTACCTCCAGCCCGTACTGCATCAGGAAATTCTTTATGAAAGCCGAATATTCCCGTATCTCCTTTTCTGTATCCGCAAACAGGATGATATCATCCGAATATCTCGCATACGGGATCCCGGCTTCCGAAAAATGCCGGTCCATGTCCGCAAGATACAGATTGGCGTAAAATGACGATATCGGCGTGCCTGCCATGATGCCCTTCTTCTCGGAAATGATCTTTCCCCGGTACATTACCCGGGATTCATTCAGCAGCGATGCAAGAAAATCATATAACGGAACATCATCATTTAAAATTCCCTTAAGCATGGGCAGCAGCTTTTCTACAGGAATAGAATTAAAATAATCATGTATGTCAACTTTGTACGCATACATTTCCGGAAGTTTCTTTTCTTTCAAAAGGTTTTTTACCGCATCTTTGGCTGTCCTTCCCGGTCTGAACGAATACAGGCCCTTGTCAAAGCAGGGATCGTATTTACACAGTATAAGATGTGTAAGCAGCTTTATCACCGTATTTTCATCTTCGGGATATGTGTAAACCGTACGCTTTTTTTCGGATCCGAGCTTACTGATAACGGATTTGGACGGAAGAGGAAATTCTTCTCCGTTCCCGATCAGATCACAGACCGGCCTATATCTCTTCCCGTCAATAAACCTTTTAAGTTCCCGGGTAAACTGCTTCGGACAGGCAAGAGAACATTTATAAGAATAAAAAGATTCCCATGCCTGCTCCTTGTACAACTGATCAAGAAGTGACATATCAACCCCATAAAAATAAAGCAGAAGGAGAAAACTTTAAATCCCGTAAATTACGGGATGTACCAGATCGTACACATGGCTGCTGCCTGCGAAGCATTCATGATGCAAGCTGCTGCCTGCATCTGAAATCCGGTCAAAAACGAGCTTTCCGACCGGATGCCGTGCCGGATCCGCCACAGGCGCGCAATGCGCGTTCTCCTTCTGCTTATTTACAATATAATTGGTATCAATTCAGTATCTTACCGATACGGCCGACTACATATGACCTTGTGTTCCACCATCCGTGATGATCATGGTAGAAGCGCAGATACGGTATATTTTCTTTTTTGCAGTCTTGTTTGATCTTGTATGCCGAACATGACTCCGGCATCAGTTCAACAACAAGAGCCTTGCCGGCTCCACCGTAAAACGTATAAATATACCTGTCACTCCCTATATTGGTCTTTTCCGTACGGTATGCGGCAAATTCCGTTCCGAAGATGTTTTCAAAATACTGGATATATGATCCGTTGTAGTTGAACTGGTTCTCCTCCGCCGGCATGTCATCTCCCCAGGAATCGCCGGAAGGGGACGAATATATTCTCTCATCCTTACCGGTCTGATCGTCTGAAGACGATGAGTTATCCGGTGATGAGTTGTCCGATGATCCGCCGAATATGCCCTGAAGCAGATCTTTCGCTGTTTTCTCGGCTTCACTGTCTCCGCCGAAGATTTTCGATAATAAGCCCATTGTGTCCTTATAGACCTCCCTTCATATGCCTTTCCATATTGGAACCTGTTAATACTTTGTTCTCAAACATCATACCAACTATTTTCTCTGTATAGTATTATGTCATAATTCCTTAGTAAAAGCAAGCATCTCTTGGCCATCCGGGATCTTTCATAAACCTCTCCGTGCGGGCATTATCCGATATCGTAAGCCGGCAATCACCGGCTTACGACACCTCTTTAAACTGAGCCATGTAGAGTTTGTAATATTCGCCTCTCCGGGCGATCAGTTCCTTGGGCCTGCCGCTTTCCATGATACCGCCCCTGTCTACGACAAATATGCGGTCTGCGTTCTGAATGGTCGAGAGCCTGTGGGCAATAACAAATGAAGTCCTTCCCGCGAGCAGTTTTTCGATGCCCTGCTGAACCAGGATCTCGGTATGAGTATCGATGCTTGATGTGGCCTCATCGAGGATAAGGATCCTCGGATCGCTTACCATCGTTCTCGCAAATGCGATCAGCTGGCGCTGTCCCGCGGACAGTCCCGCACCTCTTTCGCTCAGCTCGGTATCATAGCCTTTTTCGAGCTTCATGATGAATTCATGTGCGTTAACCGCCTTTGCGGCAGCTTCTATTTCCTCATCGGTTGCATCAAGCCTTCCGTAACGGATATTCTCACGGATCGTACCTGTAAACAGGAAGTTGTCCTGGGTCATTACCCCGAGCCTGCTTCTGAGCGAGTCGATTGAAATATCGCGAAGATCTTTTCCGTCAAGCAAAACGCGTCCGTTCTGGACATCATAAAATCTCGATATCAGGTTGACGATCGTAGTCTTTCCGGCACCGGTAGGTCCTACAAGCGCGATCGTTTCGCCGGCATTGACGTGGAAGCTTACATCAGAAAGTACGTCGTCATCTTCGTCATAATGAAAGCTTACGTGTTCAAAGTCAATTTCTCCCCGGACTTCGTCCAATTCTTCGGCATTTTCGTTATCGCAGATCTCGGGTTTTGTATCAAAGATCTCAAAGATCCTTTCGGCTCCGGCGATATTTGTGATCATCTGATTGTAGTAGCTCGAAAGATTCATAACGGGCTGCCAGAACATTGCTATATAGGTGCCGAAAGCGATCAGGGTACCGATCGATACATTTTCGATGCCGATCGTTTTTACCCCGATAAAATACATCGCGATCAGTCCACCTGCCCAGCAGATGTCGATGACCGGACCGAACCAGTCGGACCAGTTACAGGCTTTTACAAATGAAACATAATGTTCATCTGTCAGTTTGTCGAAAGTCTTCTGTGTTTCGTCTTCGGCGTGAAAGCTCTGTATTACACGGATTCCGGCGATATCTTCATGCAGGAATGCGTTCAGGTTCGAACTCTTTTTTCTGAAATCCTGCCAGCCTTTATGAGTCCTCTTTTCCAGAAATGCCACACCGAATGTCATCAGCGGGAGCGTGGAAAGCGAAGCCAGTCCGAGTCTCCAGTCCTTGATCAGCATGATCGCAACAACGGCGATAATGGTTACCGCATCGGGGATCAGCGTGGTTACGCTGTTGGACAGAACATCCTTCAGTGAATTTACGTCTCCCATAAGCCGGGAAAGTATCTTGCCGGTCGGTCTTCCGTCAAAGAAACCGAATCCGAGTGTCTGGATATGCTCATACAATTGCTGCCTGATCTTCATGACGATCTCATTTGACATTTTTGCCATGAGATACATTCGCAGTTTTATCAGCAAAACCAGCAGAATATTCATTCCTGCGCCCAGGCAGCACAGCAGTATCAGACCGTCCGTGCTTTTTCCAATGATATGGACATTTACCGCCCGCTCTATTATCAGCGGATTGATTATTGAAATAAAGGTGCTGACCATCATGATCAGGATGACTGCGATTATCAGCCCTTTGTATCCGAACAGGTATCTGAACAGCCGGGCGAGCGTTTTGGCTTTGCTCTTCTGCTCGAGCTGTTCATCCTGTTTTGTTGAATTACGTGCCATTTCTTTATCTCCTTCTTCATCTCATCCGTTACTCCGTTACGCCTTCGGCGTACCACTTTCAGGCGATGGATAAGGTGTCTTTCTTTCCTATGGAAGTGCTGATCAAATCATCTCTTCCTTTATGCTCCGGCGCCGTCTCCGAGTTCATTCAGGAATTCTCCGTACTGCGCCATATAAGTCTTATAATAGTAGCCCCTTGCGGCAAGCAGCTCCTCGTGAGTTCCTCTTTCGGCAATGCCGCCGTTCTCTATAACTATGATCTCGTCAGCATGACGGACGGCTGAAATACGATGTGCAATGATAAGCTTCGTAAGGCCTTCCATTTCACCGAGATGCTTCTGAACTTCGTGCTCGGTTTCCATGTCAAGCGCAGATGTCGAATCATCAAGCACAAGCACGGAAGCATGCTTCGCAAACGCCCTGGCCATGCTGATCCTCTGTTTTTGTCCGCCGGATAGGCCGACTCCGCGCTCTCCGATAACCGTTGCCGTTTTATCCTCGAGCTTGTCGACAAATTCACTGGCACACGCACTTTCGAGAGCCTCGTTTATATCCGAATCGGTCAGGCTGTCTTTCCTTCCGAGCTTGATGTTCTCTTCGATCGTATCGGAAAACAGGAATACATCCTGCATTACGACTGCGGCATTCTTTCTTACGGTTTCCAGTGGAAGCTCTTTCAGATCCGTACCGTTCAGCAGCACCCTGCCTTCATCGGGATCGTAAAACCTGAGCATCATGTTTATGATCGTGGTCTTTCCCGATCCGGTAGCGCCCATGATACCGAGTGTCTTCCCGTTTTCGAGCCTGAACGAAACATTTTTAAGTATGTTCTTGTTTTCTCTCGTGAAACTTACATTTTCAAATTCCAGGCTGGAAAATGCTTTGTTTATGCATGTTTCAGCTTTGGATATCTTGGTGTTTTCATCATTGCTCTCGGTCCTGGGATCCCTGTCATCATTTCGATCCTCCTTGACATTTTTCGGATCGCAGATGACTGCCGTCTCGGCATAGATCTTATCCAGTTTCTTCTTCGAAGCAAATGCTGCCGCCAGCTCATTGGACAGCCAGCCGAGCATTTCCATGGGCCATACCGCGTTGGAGCAGTATTCAAGGAAAGCTCCCAGCGAACCCAGGGACATATCACCGTTTATAACCTTCAGTCCGCCCAGAAGAAGCGCGATGATCGTCAGCATTTTCGTGATCATCTGCATGATCGGGTTATATCTGATCCAGACCTTGGATTGTTTCATATTAAGGTCATAATACTTTTTATTATGAGACAGGAACTTTCCGATCTCGAATTTTTCCCTGGCGAATGCCTTAACCACGCGGACTCCGCTCAGGTTCTCTTCGGCGACCGTATTCATGTCGGCGTCTTCGTCGCTGATCTCTTCATAGACTTTATCAAGTTTTCTTTCCATTACGATCGCGATCGTCGCACATGCAGGAAGGGCGATCATCGGAAAGATCGTAAGTACCGGGCTGATCCGCCACATGCACCAGATGATCATCACCGTATGGATCACCACCTGCAGGAACATCATACCGATAAATCCGAAGGCACCCTGGAGCTTGTCAACGTCATCCTTTACCCTTGACATGATCTCACCGGTGTTCATTTTATCGAAATATTCCACCGACAGCCCCTGTATATGTCCGAACAGATTCTTTCTGATATCGGAAGCCACCTTGAAGCTTGTCTTATCAAATGTAAACTCTCTTACATAACCGCTGATGACTCTGCCCACACCGATTACGACAAGTGTCAGGAGCAGTTTTGTCAGCAGACCGACCTGACCGTCCATGATCACGTCATCGATTATCGAACGCGTGACAGTGGGTGAGATCATGTCGAGTACCTCATAGATCACCAGACACACCAGTGCCAAAAGGTACAAATACCAATATTTTCCAAAGTATAAAATATATTTCTTCATTTCTTTTCACATCTCTCTTCCATATCGATCCCTGCATCATATGAATCATGTACTATGTACTATCCGGCAGGGATCGGTTTATTACTCTTACACTATTTTTTCAGTCTTTGTGCATCTCCTTCAGGCCGTCTTCGGTAAACTCATATACCGTATCACAGACCTCATCGATGAACCTTCTGTCATGAGATACACTGATTATCGCTCCGGGAAACCGGGCAAGCATTTTTCTTATTACAGGCCCGGAAAGTGGCGAAAAATTGCGGGTTGGCTCATCGAGGATAAGGACATTTGCACCCGACATGCTCATTTTAAGAAGAAGCGTTTTTGCCCGCTGACCGCCCGATAGTTCCCTGATCGGATGGTCCATTTCATCGGCGGTATATTTCAATGCGCCGAGATATGTCCTTATCCTGGTCTGCTCTTCTTTATCCCAGGTCCGGCTTAAATATTCAACCGGAGTTTTGTCGGATTCAAGCATATCCTCATAATCCTGAGGCATGTATTCTGCCCGGATATCGCCTCTGTTAAGCATTTTTTCCGCGATCATTTTCAGCAATGTGGTTTTTCCCGCTCCGTTTTTTCCGATGATACAAAGCTTTCGGGAACCCCTGAGATTCATCGAAATATTCCGGGAAAGGACCCTCTTTCCGTCGGGACTTTTAAGTTCCGGGATATCGAGTTCCAACACGGTTTTTCCCGAGGGTATCACACTTTCTTTGTCGCCGAGCTTGAAGAAGATCGCCTCTTCTGATTCCGGAAAATCCGTTATTTCCGCACTTTCCCGATCGAAACGTTTCTCCATTGCCTTGACCGTATGCATCTTCTTTTTAAGAAGTCTTCCGGTCGACGGATCCTGCCTTGATACCGAAGCCTGATCATGCTCGACTTTCTGCATGATCTTTCTGAGTTTTTCCTCTTTGATCTTCTGCTCCTTGCGCTGGCTTGTCGCAAGACTTTCCTGATTGGCGAATACCGACTCGCGATGTGCGAGATACTCCCTGTAGGGCATATGGAACACAGTATGCCTGCTGAGCGTCTTCTTATGTATCTGTTCGAGATGGATCACCATATTTGCGGTATTTTCCACCAGTATTTCATCATGAGATACAAATAACACGGCATATTTCCAGTCATTTATGAATTGTTCGAGCCATTCCAGTGTTTCAATATCAAGATCGTTGGACGGTTCGTCCAGGATCAGGACAGTCGGATCAAGCATAAGCATTTTCATAAGCTGAGCCTTGACCTTCTCTCCTCCCGAAAGACTGTCCATCGTCTGTTCCCGATAATAAAATTCCGCATCAACATTGAATTCTCCGGCAGTTTTTCCGAGTTCCTTCGGATTCTTTTCCCAAAATGCGGGGCTTTCCGTAAAGAACTCATACACCGTTTTGCTCTTATCCTCTTCCGGAAGCTCCTGCGGAAGATATCCGAGCCTTTCGTTATTTATGATCCGCTCGCCTTCCGCTTCGACATAATCATCAACCAGTTCCGGCGAGTATATCCACTTGAGAAGCGTACTTTTACCGTTCCCCTCCTCGCCTATGATGACTGCCTTGTCACCGTGGTTGAGGACCATCGAGAAACTGTCTATTATCACACGCAGATCTTTACGGTGCGTTATTTTAACATTTTTTACCTGTAACATATCTATCACATCCTTCTTATCATCGAGCAGGCTGATTCCTGCTCGATGCGGCGGGTCATCTCGCGTACAAGTCCGCTCGATGACTGTTCACTCAGCCCTCAGCCCGCGTTCCACGCTTTTACATGTCCCGTGATAGGCTATTACAAGCCGTTGGCTTGATAGCCTATCCCCGGAACATGTACGGACTTCGTCCGGGCTGAGGGCATTCGCTTATCACACAAAAGAACAGCCTGCCTCTTCCGAAGCAGACTGTCTCATATATACAGAAATCATATTTTTTATTATACGCAATTCCGGCTGCAGCACGCGGTCCCTACCATCCCCGGCGTTCTGCCTTTATTACGGGTTCTGCGGTTTTCGGCTTTCCCCGTTCATAATTTTTACGCATAAAAAAACGAAAGGATTCCCCTGAATGAAAACAATCTGATTTGGTACAGGCATAAAAACACAACAATAAATGGGGTGACCATTTTCGAAATGTCTCCGGTCGTCCCTGTTATCGTCTACAGCCTTAAATGTTACCTATTGCCAAATCTCTCCTTGTTATTCATTACTTCCACCTTTCGTACTTTGTGTACGCCTTTCAATTGCTTTTACGAAAATAACACAAATGACTCGATAAGTCAACCTGTTTTTTATACTTTTTTAATATTTTTTGAATTACTGCCTTTCGTGATCACCGGGATCAAAAATCGGGACAGCCGCATTTCATCGGATTTTCCGCTGAAAATGTGACTGTCCCGGATATATTTACTTTACATTACATTACCGTCGAATTCATTTTGAAGAACATTCCGCCGGTATATCTTTTATGATCGAAAGCCCTGATCAGGCTTCAACATCTATGTCTCCGCTGATGCTCGAAAGTGTAAGTCTCGCACCACCGTTTCCGAGGATGTAGTTACCGCTGCGGGTTACTTCTTTTTCTTCATCGCCGCAGTTGAGATCGATGGATCCGGATGTGGTCTTGACATTTGCTACATATCCCGAATCATTGGCAAGCTCGATATCGATATCTCCGGATACGGAGTTCGCAGTAATATCGCTGCCGTCGTTCTCCAGCCTGAAATCAATATCTCCGCTCGTGGTCTTGGCATGTATGCTCTCGCTTACACCGTCAAAGTTCATATCTCCGCTGATGGAATTCATCGAGATAGATTTGGCGGCATTCATGGTCACATCAATATCACCGCTCATGGTATGGAGGTCGGTAATGGTTATCGCGCTGTCTTCGATCGTGATATCACCGCTCATGCTGTTGATGGTGAGCTGATCGACATCGATGCTGTTGGCGGTCACTTCTCCGCTCATGGTCTTTACGCTGACTTTCTTTACATTGCTGCTCAGACCCACATACAACGAGATATCCGGACAGCCGAGAGTCTTAAAGAAATTCGAAAGGCCCGGCTGTTTCTTCACTGCAGCGTACAAGGTCTTGCCCTTCTGCTTGCACTCGAAACGATAAGCAAGTTTCTGGTTGGGATTCCCTTCATTCTCGTAATTGATATTCAGCCTGTCATCGCTTTCATCGAGATATATTTCAGCGCTCTCAGCTTCGATCACGATGCTATCGATATCATCGGAGAATGTAAAGCACTCGCTGTCCTCGCCTTCGTCAAGTTCGAAATCATCGATAACAGGCGCGTCTTCCGGCTCAAAAATGTCTTCGGACTGTTCATCCTGCTTCTGCGCGGACCTGTTCATCGATCTGTTATAACCTTCGGAAACACCCTTTGCGAAATCGGACTGTTTCACCTTATCGGCCATATTTCCGACACCCTGAGCCAGATTCTCATACCCCTTCATGAATCCGGATGCGAAATTATTGGCAAAATCTTTTGCGCCGCCCGCGAAATCCTTCGCACCGTCGCCTACCGCCGAAGCAGCTTTCTTGGTGCCCTTATTGATACCTGCTGCCATCTCGCCGATCAGAGTAGCGAAATTCTTGATCATATCGTTTATCTTAGCGGAAGCTTCTTCGGTGAATCCGGCTTTCTTGCCTTCTTCTTCACTGCCTTCGCCCGGGTTCTCTGCAGTTTCGGTCTCTGCGCTCTCATCTGAGGTACATTTTTCGGCTGCCGGTCCTTCGGTCTTACCGCTCAGCGCATTAAGATCACTTACAAGTTCTTCAATGCTTCCGAGTTCCTCGGCAATTTCATCTTCGGACTTGCCGCTTCTTAAGCCGTTCACAAAATGATCCTCATAATCATTGATTATCTCCTCGCGGATTTCTTTATCAAAACCCGAAAGAGCCTCGATCAGTTTGCTCATATACTCTTGTTTGCTCATATTATTTTTTCCCTCCGTAACTATAATCTGCCTTTTGATCCGCTTTATCCAAGGATCTCACTCATGATCCCGGCCAGTTCCTGCCACTCGGTCTTCATCTGCCCGAAGCAGTTTCTGCCTTCGTCGGTTAAATGATAGTACTTTCTTGCCGGACCGTTCTCGGATTCCTGAAGATAGGTAGTAACATAATCTTCATCCTTCAGACGTTTCAATACCAGATACAGCGTTCCGGTAGCGATCTTCATCTTGCCCGAAAGTTCCTCGGTAAGTTCATACCCGTACCGGTCACCCTTTGCGAGCAAAGACAGTACACATAGATCCAAAGTTCCTTTTTTCAATTGTGTGTTCATGCCTCATTTCTCTCCTTTCCGAACTCATTTTACAAATTTGTTTTGTAAAATGAAAATTGGAATACTCTTACATAACGACTACATCTTAACACATACTATTCTATATTGCAAGATAGTATATTATAAAATATTTCTAAAATGATTTTTATTCACCTTAAATCAACTTCTTATTCCTGTCCCGCAAATACCGTGCTCTTGATATCCTCGATCTTTATTCCGGTATCCGTTCCGTAATACATATGATCAAAATACGGTATGAAAAGTTCCGCGTCTTCCCGGAGCACCGCATGTCCTTCCTTATGGAAATTCACAACAAGATGGTCGCCGAGTCCTTCCCTCTCATATACGGCATCAGCTTTTTTATAACATTCCCACATTGCGGGAGCATTCACCCAATCCTCGCTCATGCATGCGGCAATGATGAAATAATATCTGTTTTTATCCATCGCAAGGATCGGAAGGTTCTCCTGATCCATCGGAATATCCGCGGGTGTCTTATATTGGAGGAAACGGTCATTGAACCATCCTCTCTCGCCGTCCGACTGCAGGCAGTCAAGCGGTTCGTTCTTTCCGTAAGTATAACTTTCAGGACCTCCGACCGGGCTTAAGTCATAGGTCTTTCCTTCGGAAAAATAATTATATAAAGCCAGCCCGCCCGCACCCGAACAGGTCGGGATCGTCATCCTGAATCTATCATCAAATGCCCCGCAAACCGCCGTAGCTTTGCCCCAGCGCGATACTCCGGTCACCATCGACGCTTCTGCGTCCACACAAAACTCCTTATCAAGCCCTGCATATACGGCGTCCAGCACCTTTGAAGCACCCCATGCCCAGGCCATCAGGACTCCGGTCTGCTCTGCCGCATCCGGACCATAAGGATACAGATCATAAAATGCGCCTTCATGCTTTGTATCATCCGACGCGATCTGCCGGCCTTCCATTACAAAAAGGGCATATCCCTGTGACAGGATATAATCGGACGGCATGATCGGATGCATGCAGACAATAAAAGGAGACCCTTTCGGAT
>JAFZNE010000104.1 GCA_017553035.1 Lachnospiraceae bacterium | reverse complement strand
GGTTACCCCTACACATTCTCCTACCAAGGCGCCGGAGGTTACACCTACATATGAGGTGGAGGAAGACGGTTCGGTCAAGTTTACCATTACCAAGGGAATGACTTCCGAGAAGCTTTCGAGCAGTCTTGAAAAGCTCGGGATCGTGGATGACTGGAAGGATTTGAATACGTATATTGTAAAACACGGGTATGCACTTAAGATACAGATCGGAACTTTCACACTTAAACCCGGAATGAGCAATGATGAGATCTGCAGGATCGTAACGGGAAGAAAACATTAAGGAAACTCATAACCGGTATTTCCCTGAGATAAACAGATAAGTATGAGGTCACACATAATGCGGATATTCGAAAGATTTCAAAACAGATTCGGAAAAAGCATGCGGGCCACGGCAGCATTTTTGGCGGTCGTTGTGCTTGTGCTGTGCTCATTTCCGGGTATGACGGCCCATACGGCCGCGGCAGATCTGTCGAATAGCGGTACGGATATAGACTTTATGGCCGAATATGCCGCGATGACTTATGACAGTTATGACGGCCTTGTTTCCGCGGAGATCAATGCCGTGGCTCAGACCAAGGACGGGTATATCTGGGTCGGAACATATTCGGGCCTTTACAGATACGATGGAAAAAGCTTTGAAAAGAGCTCGATAAGTCCGTATATTTACAATGTTATGTCACTGTTCGTCGACCGGGCCGGAAAATTGTGGATAGGTACCAACGATACGGGGCTGTTCGCATATGATCCCGCTGAAGGGACGATCGAGAGCTTTACCGTCAAAAACGGCCTGCCTTCCGATTCCGTAAGGGCTGTCTGCGAAGATGAGAACGGCCGTATCTATGTCGGGACTCAAAAGCAGCTCTGCATTATCGAAAACGGAAATATACGAATAATGGACGATGATGTAATGCCCGGATGGGACGGCATTATCGGTATACGTTCCCTGACTCACGTCAATAACGGCGTGGTTGTCGGAGTTACCAACGGCGGAATACTCTTTGTATGTTCGTATGACAAGATCCTCGATAAGACGGAATGGGACGAAAGCGGTATTTACTATACAACCGTAAGCCGCGAGAGCGGAGGAATGCTTCTTGCGGGTACTTCCTCGCCCCAGCTTGAATATATCTCGATAGTCAAAAATAAGATCGTAAAGCGTAACAGGATCAAAGTGCCCGAAGTCCAGTACTATAACGATATCCTGTACGATGCCGAAACCGACGGATATTTCTTCTGCGCCGAGATCGGTATGGGATTTATCAAGGCTGGGAGCAACAAGATCACTCTCATGATGCAGCCCAATTTTCAGAGTTCCGTATCGGGCGTTATCAAGGATTATCAGGGAAATATCTGGTTTATTTCAAATAAACAGGGTATGATCGAATATTCCAAGAATCCCTTCCTGGATGTATTTGTTAAGGCGGGATTGAGCGGAATGGTGGTCAACAGCGTACTGATACATGATGACCAGCTGTATGTGGGCACGGATTCAAGTCTGAAGATCATCAACAAGAACACGCTTGAAAATATTGATTATGACTATCTGCATTATTTTGACGGTGTCAGGATCCGAAATATCATGGCGGATTCCAAACGGAATATCTGGCTCTCAACATACGGTCAGGATGGCCTGATCCGTGTAAGTGAAGACGGAACGGTACGTCTCTTCAACGAGAGCTCGGGTAATACCGTAGGAGGACGTTTCAGATGCTGCTACGAGCTTATGGACGGGACCGTGCTCGCGGTCAGCAATATGGGACTGAACTTTATCAAAGGTGATGAAGTAATACAGACGATCGATGAAGAAGACGGCTTGTCGGTAGCACAGATCCTGGCAATAGAGCAGGAGGATGACGGTACGATTTATGCCGGATCTGACGGAGCGGGTATTTTCAAGATTAGAGACGGAAAGATCATCGATACGATCGATGCTTCGCACGGGCTGGAAACACTTGTAATACTGCGAATCATAAAATGCCCGAAGGGAAGACTTTATGTTACAAGTAATGCCATTTATTATGATGATGACAATACAATAACCAAGCTTGACAAATTCCCTTATTCCAACTGTTACGACATATATATTGCCGACAACAACGAAGCTTGGATCAGTTCGAGCGCGGGAGTTTATATTGTTCATCTTGACGATCTCATCGGTAACGGTGAATATCCTTATACACTTTTGGATTATAACCGCGGTTTCAATACATCACTGACGGCGAATGCCTGGAATGCGACGGAAGACGGAATATTGTATCTGTGCTGTACGGACGGAGTCAGAAGAATAGACACCACGGAGTACGGTCTGGTAAACAACGATTATAATATCCGGATCAACAGCATCTATTATGATGATACGCAGATCCTTCCCGGTACGGACGGGGTATACAGGATCCCTTCGGGCAGCGGGCGTATCAGGATAAAGGCAGCTGTGATGAACTATACGCTGTCGAATCCGCTTGTGCGTATGTACCTGGACGGTAGCGGCGATTCGGGTGCAACGTCGTTCCAGAAGGAACTCAGCGAACTGAACTATACAAACCTGCCTTACGGTAATTATACGCTGCATATCGAGATCCTTGACGGAATAGAACAGGAACTTGTAAGAAACGAGACATTTAAGATATATAAGGAACCCAGGCTCACGGAGCTGATATGGTTCAGGATAGTATTAAGTATCCTCGGCGCGGGGATCATTGCTCTTATCGTATGGTGGATCATACATTCGACGATCATCAGAAAGCAGTACGTATATATCCGTGAAGCAAAAGAAGAAGCGGAAAGAGCGAACAGCGCGAAGTCGCGCTTCCTTGCAAATATGTCTCATGAGATCAGGACTCCCATCAATACGATAATGGGTATGGATGAGATGATACTGCGTGAAGACAGGAACCAAAGTACGGAAGCATATTCGGATGCGGTAACAGGATATGCGCGTTCGATCCGCGGTGCTTCGGAATCGTTACTCGGGCTGGTCAACGATATCCTTGACCTTTCCAAG
Organism: Lachnospiraceae bacterium; assembly: GCA_017553035.1. GTDB lineage: Bacteria > Bacillota > Clostridia > Lachnospirales > Lachnospiraceae > RUG11977. The sequence continues at coordinate 671 of JAFZNE010000104.1, read as the reverse complement.
GCGGAATCCGGTAAAATGAACCTTGTGGAGAAGGAATATGACACGGTAGACCTGTTCAGAGCGATAATTTTGATGATCCGCGTCAAGAGCAAAGAGAAGAATTTGGAATTCCGTACCGACATAGATCCGCAGCTTCCCTCGAAACTGTACGGAGATGATCAGAAGATCAAACAGGTTGTGCTGAATCTGCTTACGAATGCCGTGAAATATACCGAAAAAGGCCATTTTATCCTTACGGTGAAGCTGCTTGAAACACAGGAAGGTAAATGCCGGATCGCATACAGCGTAAAAGATACCGGCATCGGCATCAGACCCGAGGATATGGATAAGCTGTTCTCAGCATTCCAGAGACTTGATGAACACAAGAACAGCGGTATCCAGGGCACAGGTCTCGGACTTGACATTTCCAGACAGTTTGTTGAACTGATGGGCGACAAACTTCAGGTGGAGAGCGTTTACGGCGAGGGATCCAATTTCCATTTTGCGCTTGAACAGGGAATCGTGGACGCTGCGCCGATCGGTGAATTCAGCGAAGAATACGAAGAAGACAGCGAAGAAGTTTATGTTCCGCTGTTTATCGCTCCGAAAGCCAAAGTACTTGTTACCGATGATTCGGACATGAACCTGAGAGTTATCCGCGGGTTGCTCAAAGGTACGGCGGTAACGATAGG
>JAFZNE010000011.1 GCA_017553035.1 Lachnospiraceae bacterium | reverse complement strand
TACAACATTTTTTAAGAATTCGGCCATCATAACGGTGATCGCGACACTGGGCACGGTGCTCAGTTCGGCCTGCATCGCGTATGCGCTGGCGAGAGTGAAGTTCCGCGGAAGCAAAATACTTTTTACGGTAATGATAGCTACGATGCTCCTGCCCGGACAGGTGGTAATGATACCGCAGTATCTGATCTACAACAGGATCGGATGGGTGGGCACCGTGCTGCCCCTTATCGTACCGCATTTCTTCGGAGCGGCATTCTTTATCTACATGATGATGCAGTTTATGGCCGGAATACCGAAGGAACTTGACGAGGCTGCGATCATTGACGGCTGCAGCAAGTATACCGTATTTACCCGAGTGGTATTCCCGCTGCTCAAACCCGCGCTCATTTCCACGATCATCATCCAGTTTTACTGGAAATGGGACGACTACATGGGACCGATGCTGTACCTCGGAAAGCCCGAATCCTATACGGTTTCGATCGCTGTCAAGCTGTTTGCGGACGCGACGAGTACTACGGATTACGGAGCAATGTTTGCAATGTCGACTTTGTCAATGATACCCGTGTTCCTGATCTTTCTCTTCTTCAACAGATATCTGGTGGATGGGATCAGTACAAGCGGACTTAAAGGATAAACATATGATTCATCGTGAACTGCTGATAAGACATTTTAATCCTTCCCTGACATACTGCGATCTTCGTTCCCCGCTTACGGTGGGGAACGGGGATTTCGCGTTTACGGCGGATATTACGGGACTGCAGACCTTCGCTGAGGAATATTCCGAAGGCGGCTGCCCGCTGCTTGCGATGGCATCAGGCTTCTGGCATACCGCGCCCGGCGCGGATACAAAAATTACTTATACGGAATATAAGCGCAGAGACAGGGTATTAAGATACCCGGTCGAGTGCTTTGAAGGCGAAAAGGAAAGCTATGACCTGCTGAGGCAGAACCCGCACAGATACAACCTGATGAGGCTTTCACTGCTGCTCGACGGCAGGCGGATAACGCCTGAAGAGATAACAGGGATCAGGCAGGAGCTGGACCTGTATACCGGAATACTGAGGAGCTGCTTTAAGCTTGAAGGTAAGGAAGTAACGGTTGAAACGGCAGTCGGAGAGGACCTCGGCGTGGCAGTATCGATCGAAACAAGACTGCTGAAGGACAGGCTTTCGGTGCTTGCCGAATTCCCGTACGCAATGCCTGACCGGGACGGCGGAGTTTTTGACAGGCCGGAAGCCCATAGAACTGAGATATTAACAAATGAAAATATAAAAGGACATGCAAGACTGAGTCTTTTGCGCACCATGGACCGCGACACCCACAGAGTGGGAATTAACGGCCAGGTGAGCATCAAAGAGGCGGGGGCTCATGCATTTACGCTTTCCGCATCGGAAGGTCAGGGCGCTGCATTCTGGTTTTATGCGGGCTTTGAGGCAGAGGGGCTCGAACCCGCGGAATACAGCTTCAGACAGGTTAAGGAGGCTTCGGGGAAGCGCTTCTACCTGTTCTGGAACAGAGGAGCAATGATAAATGTCCTCGAGTCCGCGG